>DXIM01000135.1 GCA_019112895.1 Candidatus Stackebrandtia faecavium | reverse complement strand
CAACCGTTTGAAGCGACTCATTGACCTGGGCGCGCCCGAGATCATTGTCGCCAACGAGAAGCGCATGCTGCAGGAATCGGTCGACGCGCTGTTCGACAACGGCCGCCGCGGTCGCCCGGTCACTGGTCCGGGTAACCGTCCGTTGAAGTCGCTGTCGGACATGCTGAAAGGTAAGCAGGGTCGTTTCCGTCAGAACCTGCTGGGTAAGCGTGTCGACTACTCGGGTCGTTCCGTCATCGTTGTCGGTCCGCAGCTGAAACTGCACCAGTGCGGTTTGCCGAAGCAGATGGCCCTGGAACTGTTCAAGCCGTTCGTCATGAAGCGCCTCGTGGATCTCAACCACGCGCAGAACATCAAGAGCGCCAAGCGCATGGTGGAACGTGCGCGGCCGGCCGTGTGGGACGTCCTTGAGGAAGTCATCACCGAGCACCCGGTCCTGCTGAACCGTGCACCGACGCTGCACCGCCTGGGCATTCAAGCTTTCGAGCCGCAACTGGTCGAAGGCAAGGCCATCCAGATCCACCCACTGGTCTGCACCGCGTTCAACGCGGACTTCGACGGTGACCAGATGGCGGTTCACGTGCCTTTGTCGACCGAGTCGCAGGCCGAGGCGCGGATCCTCATGTTGTCGGCGAACAACATTTTGAAGCCGTCCGACGGGCGCCCGGTGACGATGCCAACGCAGGACATGATCATCGGTCTGTACCACCTGACGCACCAGCGTGAGGGCCTCGAAGGCGAAGGCCGGGCGTTCATGTCGGTGGCGGAAGCGATGATGGCTCATGACCTGGGCCAGGTGCACCTGCAGGCGCCGATCAAGATCCGGGTCGACAGCGTCACGCAGGTCGACAACGGCCACGGCGCCATCGACACGCTCGAAGAGGGCGAAGAATGGGTGACGCTGGACACGACGCTTGGTCGCGTCCTGTTCAACGAGACCCTGCCGATGGACTACCGCTTCGTGAACTACGAGGTCCGTAAACCGCAGCTGTCCGAGATCGTCAACGACTTGGCCGAGCGCTACACGAAGGTGCAGCTCGGTGCGTCGTTGGACGCGTTGAAGGCGGCCGGTTTCCGGTGGGCGACCTGGTCGGGAACGACCATCGGTTTCGCCGACATCGTCGGTCCGCGTGCCAAGCAGGAAATCCTGGAGCGTCACGAGGAGGACGCCGACCGCATCGAGAAGCAGTACCTGCGCGGTCTCATGACGTCCGAAGAGCGTCGTGGCGAACTGATCGAGATCTGGACCAAGGCGACCAACGAGGTCGCCAAGGAGATGGAAGCGGACCTGCCGCACGAGAACCCGCTGTGGCAGATGATCAACTCCGGTGCACGAGGCAACATGTTGCAGCTGCGCCAGATCGCCGCGATCCGTGGTCTCGTCGCCAACCCGAAGGGTGAAATCATCCCGCGGCCGATCAAATCGTCGTACCGCGACGGCTTGAGCGTCTTGGAGTACTTCATCTCCACGCACGGTTCGCGTAAGGGTCTGGCCGACACGGCGTTGCGTACGGCCGACTCGGGTTACCTGACTCGTCGTCTGGTCGACGTTTCGCAGGACGTCATCGTCCGCGAAAGCGACTGCGGCACTGAACGTGCGGTGCGCTTGCCGATCGCGAGCGAGATCGACGGTCAGGCGGTCATGCATGAAAGCGCCGAGACCTCGGTCTTCGCGCGGACGCTTGCCGAGGACGTCAAGGACTCCACCGGCACGATCATCGTTGCGGAAGGCACCGACCTCACGCAGCCGCTCATCGACAAGCTGGTCTCGGCGGAGATCAAGGATGTTCGCGTCCGCAGCGTGCTCACCTGTGAGTCGCAGCTGGGCGTCTGTGCGGCTTGCTACGGGCGTTCGATGCCGACCGGTCACAAGGTCGACATGGGTGAAGCCGTCGGTATCATCGCGGCCCAGTCGATTGGTGAACCCGGTACGCAGCTGACCATGCGGACCTTCCACACTGGTGGTGTCGCAGGTGACGACATCACGCAGGGTCTGCCGCGTGTGCAGGAGATCTTCGAGGCACGGGTGCCGAAAGGTAAGGCTCCGATCGCCGAGTCCTCCGGTACCGTGCGCATCGAAGACTCCGATAAGTCGCGCAAGATCATCATCACGCCGGATGACGGTTCCGATGAGATCGTGCTCGACAAGCTCTCGCGTCGTACGCGCCTGCGTGCGCACGACGGCGACCACATCGGTGTTGGTGAGAAGCTCACGGAAGGCATGATCGACCCGCACGAGTTGTTGCGCGTGCTCGGGCCCCGCCAAGTGCAGGCGCACCTGGTGGACCAGGTCCAGGACGTTTACCGCTCGCAGGGCGTGCTCATCCATGACAAGCACATCGAGATCATCGTCCGTCAGATGCTCAAACGCGTCACGATCATCGATTCGGGTACGACGGAGTTCCTGCCGGGCTCGCTGGTCGACCGAGTGGTGTTCGAAGCCGAGAACCGTCGCATCGTCGCCGAAGGCGGCGAGCCTGCGTCGGGACGTCCGCAGCTGATGGGTATCACGAAGGCGTCGCTTGCGACGGACTCGTGGCTCAGTGCGGCGTCGTTCCAGGAGACCACCAAGGTGCTGACTGACGCGGCGATCAACGCCAAGTCGGACTCGCTCATCGGTCTTAAAGAGAACGTCATCATCGGTAAGCTCATCCCGGCCGGTACCGGCATTGCGAAGTACCGCAATGTTCGGGTCGAACCGACAGAGGAAGCGAAGTCTCGCGTCTACTCGATGGGTGGATACGAGGACCCGGTGCCATCGTTCGGGTTCGGCTCGCCCGGTGGGGCGGCGGTTCCGCTGGACGATTTCGACATCGGACAGTTCTAGCACCGATTAACACGTAAAGAATCCGGCCCGCGGTGTTTGCGGGCCGGATTCTTGCTGTGTACCAACCACGCGTCCGGCGTCCGTTATCCGGTGCGACTGGCCGCGAATGTCCGTGTCGACGCGGCGCATTTTCGCGGTTCCCTTCCCGGGGGCGCGTCAATGGCGCTCGGCAGGCATGATGGGGACATGCAATCGTCCGATGCTGCCGTGGCTGCGAGGCACCCGCGCGATCCGGATCCGGTGCCGTCGACGAAGGCGTTCACCGCTTTTGTCTTGTCGATCGTTGCGGTCGTGCTGGCCCCATTTTTCGGGGGCGTACTTCCGGCGCTCATCGTGCTGCGCCTGAGCGCCCAGGCGCAGACCGATATCGAAGCTTCCGAAGGTTTCCTGTTGGGGGCGGCCCGATGCCGCAAGGCACGGCGTCTGGCGTGGATCGCGTTGGCGATCACGGCTGCCGTCGTCGTTGCGCTGATCCTTTGGCGCATGTACGCAATGCTGGGTCAGGGACCGGCGCTGTACGAAATCGATCCGGATGTGAACTAGGTAGGCCATGACCGTACCGTCTGGCGGCGAGCCGGCCTCGCCGCGCGAAGAGCCCGCGCAGCCGCGGGAAGCCGAACCGCGTAACGCCCAAGTCGAACCGACAGCTTCTCCGCGGCGGGATGACGCGACGCCTTCGGCCGCATCGACCGGCTCTTCGGCCCGGTCGAATACGCCGTCGGCGCAGGAGGAGACCTCTTCGCCTGAACAGCCGTCGACCCCGCCGGACCGCGATGAGGCATCGGCCGGCGAAACGCGCCGACCGGACTCGGCCGTTCCGGCACCCGCTACTGGCGGGCAGACCGCTGAACCGGCACGTGATGACCACGGGATGCCGATACCGATGCCGCCGGTATCGCGGCCGCCGGCGGGCTCTGCGTTCGGCTACGACGAGTCACAGAACTCCGAACAGTTCCGGCTGGCGGTGCCGCCGCTCGACACCATCGTCGCCGGGCCGGCAGTCGGGAGCATGATCTCGGGCATCGGTGCGCTGCTGGTGGCGTTGGCGGCGAGCTGCCTGGGAACGGTCGCGGGCATGGTGGTCACGGTCGCGACGATCGTGTTGGCGGTGTTCTGTGCCGCCGCGGCCGGCCTGCTTGCCGGTGTTTCGCTACGGCAGATCAAACGTGGCGCGGGTGAGTACAGCGGCCGTGGCATGGCCGTAGCAGGATTGTGCTGCGGCGGAGCCGCGATCCTGGTGGTCTTTTTTGCTTTCCTCGTCGTTTTTGCGGTCACGGCGTAACGAGGGCTGACCCGAGGGGGTTTCCGGCTATGCCCGCTGCTAGGGCCTGGTGTCTCGAGGTGTAGGATATGCGGCGGTGTGCCTATGTGAGCACCAAAGCATATAGATGAAAACTCGAACACATGATGGTGTGCCCGAGGATCGGGCATAGCAGTGGCACGTGTTTGTGCTATAGGCCGCGGTGGTAGGCTTTCGCCCTGTGCCTGGATCTGGCCATGACAGCTCGTGTGAGTAATGCTCGCCGCCCTTCGCGGGTGTGAAGCTATGGGGGCTAGGCACGCCATGTCCCGTCAAATTGAGCGCGGTCAACCGTGTTCGTTCTGCGTTGGGGTCGACACACCCGAGCGCGGGGGACGGGGAGAAACGTGTCTCTCCACGCCGGTGGGGAGATCGAATATAGACGTCAATCGGTGACGCAGAAGCGTGCCGAAGAGGAGTTAAGACCCGGTGCCAACGATCCAGCAACTGGTCCGAAAGGGCCGACAGGTCAAGACCAGTACTAGTAAGACACCAGCCCTGAAGGGCTCCCCGCAGCGTCGCGGCGTATGCATGCGTGTGTACACGACTACGCCGAAGAAGCCCAACTCCGCGCTGCGTAAGGTGGCGCGTGTCCGTCTCATGAGCGGATACGAAGTGACCGCCTACATTCCGGGCGTGGGTCACAACCTTCAGGAGCACTCGATCGTGCTGGTTCGTGGTGGCCGTGTCAGGGACCTTCCCGGTGTGCGTTACAAGATTGTCCGAGGCTCACTGGACACCCAGGGTGTCCGTGATCGTAAGCAGGCCCGCAGCCGCTACGGCGCCAAGAAGGAGAAGAAGTAATGCCACGTAAAGGATCCGCCGGACGGCGCCAACTGACCGCAGACCCGGTCTACAACTCGATGCTGGTCACCCAGCTCATCAACAAGGTCCTGGTGCGCGGCAAGCGTCAGCTGGCCGAGCGCATCGTGTACAGCGCTCTCGAAGCCACCCGCGCCAAGACTGAGACCGACCCGGTCGTGACGCTGAAGCGCGCGCTTGACAACGTCAAGCCGACGCTCGAGGTCCGCAGCCGTCGTGTCGGTGGTGCGACCTATCAGGTCCCGGTCGACGTCCGTCCTGGACGCGCCACCACCTTGGGCCTGCGTTGGTTGGTCAGCTACAGCCGCGCTCGCCGCGAGAAGTCGATGATCGAGCGCCTCACGAACGAAATCCTGGACGCCAGCAATGGTCTGGGCGCGGCGGTTAAGCGTCGTGAAGACACGCACAAGATGGCCGAGGCAAACCGGGCGTTCGCGCACTACCGGTGGTAAACGGCACACCAGTCGCGGCGGCGCAGTCGCCGTCGATGGCACAAACACGGCTGTCGATGGTTCGGCCGGTCACCGGTCGGGCCACGACAGCAATGCAAACGACGAGAGAATCAGGATTAAACCGTGGCTAAGGCCAAACAAGCCCTGGCGAAGCTTCGCAACATCGGCATCATGGCGCACATCGATGCTGGTAAGACGACGACGACCGAGCGCATCCTGTTCTACACCGGCATCACGTACAAGATCGGTGAGACCCACGATGGCTCCGCCACGATGGACTGGATGGAGCAGGAGCAGGAACGCGGCATCACCATTACCTCTGCCGCGACCAAATGCGAATGGGACGACCACGTCATCCAGATCATTGACACGCCTGGTCACGTCGACTTCACCGTCGAGGTCGAGCGTTCGTTGCGTGTGCTGGACGGTGCCATCGCCGTGTACGACGGTGTTGCAGGTGTTGAACCGCAGACCGAGAACGTCTGGCGCCAGGCCGACAAATACGACGTTCCCCGCATGTGTTTCGTCAACAAGATGGACCGCACCGGCGCGAACTTCCTCCGTACCGTCGACATGATGCGTGAACGGCTCGGGGCGACCCCGGCTGTGCTGCAGCTGCCGATCGGTGCCGAGGCCGACTTCATCGGTGTCGTGGACCTGGTGGAGATGAACGCCAAGGTATGGCGCGGCGAGACCGCTCTTGGTGAGGAATACTCCACTGAGGAGATCCCGGCCGACCTAGCCGACCAGGCCGCCGAATACCGCGAGAAGCTGCTCGAGACGCTCGCCGACGTCGACGACGACTTCGCCGAGAAGTACCTCGAGGGCGAGGAATTCAGCGATTCCGACATCCGTTCCGCGATCCGTACCGGGACCGTGAACAACAAGATCAACCCGGTGATGCTGGGCACGGCGTTCAAGAACAAGGGCGTGCAGCCCCTGCTTGACGCGGTTGTTGCGTACCTCCCGTCCCCGCTTGACGTGCCGCCGATCGAAGGCACCAAGCTGGATGGTGAGACCCCGGTAACCCGTCCTTCGGACGTCGAAGCGCCGTTCAGTGCCTTGGCCTTCAAGGTGCAGACGGACCGGCACCTCGGTAAGTTGACCTACGCCCGCGTCTACTCGGGTCGTATCGAATCCGGTACGCAGGTGGTCAACTCGACGAAGAACCGCAAGGAACGCGTCGGCAAGATCTACCAGATGCACGCGAATAAGCGTGAGGAGCGCACGTTCGCCGAGGCCGGCGACATCATCGCGATCCAGGGTCTGAAGCAGAGCAGCACCGGCGACACCCTGGCCGACTCGAACGACCCGGCGATCCTCGAATCGATGATCTTCCCCGAGCCGGTCATCGACATGGCGATCGAGCCGAAGTCGAAGGCCGACCAGGACAAGCTGTCGACCGCTATTCAGCGTCTCGCCGACGAGGACCCGACGTTCCGCGTCCACACCGACGAAGAGACCGGCCAGACCGTGATCTCGGGTATGGGTGAGCTCCACCTGGACATCCTGGTGGACCGGATGAAGCGCGAATTCAACGTCGAGGCGAACATCGGTAAGCCTCAGGTTTCGTACCGCGAGTCGATCACCAAGCGTGTGGAAAAGGTCGAGTTCCTCCACAAGAAGCAGACCGGTGGTTCCGGTCAGTTCGCGCGGGTCATCGTCAACATCGAGCCGATTCCGATGGAGCCCGAGGCCCCGACGTACGAATTCGTCAACCAGATCACGGGTGGTCGCATCCCGAAGGAATACATCCCTTCGGTCGACGCGGGCGCTCAGGAATCGATGGAAGATGGCGTACTGGCCGGCTACCCGCTGGTCGGTGTGAGATTGGAACTGGCAGACGGCCAGTACCACGAGGTCGACTCTTCGGAGATGGCCTTCAAGATAGCCGGTAAGATGGTGTTGAGGGAGGCCGCTAAGAAGGCGGGCCCGACACTCCTCGAACCGATGATGGCAGTCGAGGTCACCACCCCGGAAGACTCCATGGGTGATGTCATCGGCGACATCAATTCGCGCCGCGGTCTGGTGCAGGAGATGGGGGAGCGCGGAGCCGCTCGCGTCGTCAACGCCCTTGTTCCGCTGAGCGAAATGTTCGGCTACGTCGGCGACCTGCGGTCGAAGACCCAGGGCCGGGCGAGCTACTCCATGCAGTTCGACTCGTATGCGGAAGTTCCATCAAACGTGGCTAAAGAAATCATCGCCAAAGCGACCGGCGAGTAATCGTCACGCTTCGGCCACCGATGGTCGGGCATATGTACTTATGTCTGGCCATCACTGCGGGAGTTGTAACTGCCGCGATTCGAAACAAACTGCAAACCCGCAGCCCTTTGGGGACATCCCAAGGGTCTGTACCTAGGAAATCGACGTACGAACCAAGAGTCCACAGGAGGACGACAGTGGCGAAGGCGAAGTTCGAGCGGACTAAGCCGCACGTCAACATCGGTACCGTCGGTCACATTGACCACGGAAAGACGACGCTGACAGCGGCCATCACCAAGGTCTTGCATGACAAGTACCCGGACCTGAACCCGTACCGGCCGTTCGACGAGATCGACAACGCTCCGGAAGAGAAGCAGCGCGGTATTACCATTGCGATTTCGCACGTGGAATACCAGACCGAGGCGCGTCACTACGCACACGTTGACTGCCCCGGCCACGCTGACTA
>DXIM01000134.1 GCA_019112895.1 Candidatus Stackebrandtia faecavium | reverse complement strand
GGCGGCGCACAGTGTCGGGCATGGTTACGGACATCGCCTCATAGTAGTGAGGTGCGTTACAGTGCGTGCACGCTGACCTGTCACATTGTCGTGCATCTATTGTGTCTGTCGCGGCGTCGCTAGGGTGTGGTGGTGACGCGAGTGGATGAGACTTTCGATGACGGTGTACTCGATGTTGGCGACGGCCACCGGATCCGGTGGCAACGGCACGGTAATTCGCGGGGGAAGCCGGCGGTGGTGTTGCACGGTGGCCCCCGGGTTCCGGTGCCGGGACTTGGTGGCGTGCCCATTTCGACTTCGACCGGTATCACGTGATCACATTCGACCAACGCGGCTGCGGCGGCAGCCGTCCTTTGGCCAGCGACGCTGACGCGGACTTGTCGACGAACACGACGGGTCATGTGATCGGCGATATTGAGCGTCTGCGTCGGTTGTTCGGGATCGAGTCGTGGCTGGTGTTGGGTGGTTCGTGGGGGTCGACGCTGGGTTTGGCGTATGCGCAGCAGCATCCGGACCGGGTCAGTGAACTGGTGTTGTTCAGTGTCGTGACGACGACTGGTCGCGAGGTGCAGTGGGTGACGCGCGACATGGGTCGGGTGTTTCCACGGCAGTGGGCCCGGTTTGTGGGGGCGGTGCCGGCGCATCTGCGTGACGGCGACCTGGCGTACGCGTATTCGGTGCTGTTGCATGATCCGGACCCGCGGGTGAGGTTCGACGCGGCGAAAGCCTGGTGTGAATGGGAGGACACTCATGTTGGCGTGACGGGTTTCGTGCATGACCGGCGTTTCGATGACCCGGTGTTTCGGCTGGGTTTTGCGCGACTGGCGACGCATTACTGGTCTCACGCTGCCTGGTTGGGCGACAACGAGTTGCGGGACGGTATGAACCGTGTGCGTGGTATCGCGGGCGCGTTGGTGACGGGTACTGCCGATGTGAGTGCGCCGGCCGATATCGCGTGGGGTTTGGCGCAGCGGTGGCCGCGGGCGCGGCTGCACATTGTCGATGGTGCTGGGCACGGTGCCGGTGAGGCGAGTATCAGCGCGATTGTGCGTGACACGATCGACGGTTTCGGGTCCCGGTGGTGACGGCAACGGCGTTACGGTGGGCGGCGTGAGTATTTACGATTTCGATTTGAACCGGCTCGATGGCTCGCCCGTGGCGTTGTCGCAGTGGCGCGGTAATCCGACGTTGATAGTTAATGTGGCCTCCAAATGCGGGTTGACTCCGCAGTACACGCAGCTGGAGGAGCTTCATGAACGGTTCGCGCCGCGCGGTTTCAGCGTGTTGGGTTTTCCGTGTAACCAGTTCGGCGGCCAGGAGCCGGGTTCGGCCGAAGAGATCGCGCAGTTTTGTTCGACCACTTACGGTGTCACGTTCCCGATGTTTGAGAAGGTCGAGGTTAACGGTCCTGGGCGGCATCCGCTGTATGCGCGGTTGACGCAGGCGCCCGACGGTGATGGTGAAGCCGGCGATATCACTTGGAATTTCGAGAAGTTTCTGGTGGACGCGTCTGGCGAGGTCGTGGCGAGGTTCCGTCCCGGTACTACGCCTGATGACCCGGCGGTGGTGGCCGCCGTGGAGCAACAGTTGAATGGTTAGCGCACAAGCCCGGTCGTTGACGGCCGGGTTAGCGCATCAGTTACGTGGCCGTCCTGGCTTTCGGGGCGGCCGTTGCTGTGGATTGATGTACTGCTTGATGATCGAGCGCAGGCAAGACCGCGGTGCCCGTACGGGCACCGTGAAGCAGGCACCCACCGACACGGTCAGCCCCACCGTGGCAGGAATCCCGACCGTGCAGAGTCGGGAGGACGTTACTTCGTCATTTCATGCGACGGGTTGGGCCGTTGTGGCGGCCCCACGGACTGCGCCGGCGCTGGCAGTCATCACTAGGCCGATCGCGATGAGGTCCCATGCGGCCAATGCTTCGTCGAGGACGAGGAACCCGGCCAGGGCGGCGGCTGCGGGCGCCAGGCTCATCAGGATGGCGAAGGTCGCTGGCCGAAGTAGCCGTAGCGACAGTAGTTCCGCCGCGTAGGGCAGTATCGACGACATGAGGGCGACGGCCGCGCCCAACGCGAGCACGTGTGGCTGAGTGAGGGCTGTTTTGGCGGCGGCGATTCCCAGCGGCATGCTCGCGACGGCGCCGATCGTCATGGCCCATACGAGACCGTCGATTTTGTCGAAGCGTTGTGCGGCGCGGGCCGAGGTGAGGATGTAGGTGGCCCACATTGCGGCGGCGCCGAGCGCGAACGCGGCGCCGCCGATGTTGAGTCCGTCGAGGCCGCCGCGTCCGAGGAGTGCGACACCGGCGAAGGCGAGGCCGGCCCACAGCCATGCTTTGGCGTTGCGGGCGGCGATCACGGACAGCGCGAGGGGTCCGAGAACTTCGAGGGTGACGGCGGCGCCGAGCGGCATGCGTGCGATGGCTTGGTAGATGAGTATGTTCATGGCCGCCAGCGACAGGCCGTATGCGCTGACGATGGCCCAGTCTTGGCGTGTGTGTCCGCGGGGGTTGGGGCGGCAGATGGCGAGTAGGACAGCGGCGGCGATGGTGAGTCGTAGCGCGGCGACGGCGAGGGCGCCGATGTCGGGGAAGAGGAGTGCCGCGACGGCGGAGCCGAATTGTTGGCTCAGCATGCCCGCTAGGACCAGTGTGGTGCCGCGTAGGTGGGGCGATGCA
This sequence comes from Candidatus Stackebrandtia faecavium, assembly GCA_019112895.1. Lineage (GTDB taxonomy): Bacteria > Actinomycetota > Actinomycetes > Mycobacteriales > Micromonosporaceae > Stackebrandtia > Stackebrandtia faecavium. The sequence continues at coordinate 194 of DXIM01000134.1, read as the reverse complement.
GGTGGGCGCGCGGTCATGCTGTGAGGCTACGGCGGGTGCGCGGGTTGGGGTTATGAGGCAGTTCATTCGTGTCGCCGCGATTGTGGTGTCTTCTTTATGGACGGGTTTTTTGCGGTGTGGGTGCCATTGTGGTTTTTGTTGGGTTTTGGTGTGGTGGCGTGTCTCTATTGCGCCATGTCAGGGGGTACTCAAAC
>DXIM01000133.1 GCA_019112895.1 Candidatus Stackebrandtia faecavium | reverse complement strand
ATGGTTCATCTCCCCGAAGACCTCGCGGCCCGTCGGCTGCGTCGTGAAGTACCTGGGTTACCGCGGCGGACGCGGGCATCCGCACAGCCACCTGGTGTGGCCCGCGGCCGGCTGGGCCGTGCTCGTCGTGGACACACGAGGCCAAGGCGCGTCCGCTACGGGCTCGCACGGCGCCACCGCGGACCCGCACGGCACGGATGGGCCACAGGCTCCGGGAATGCTCACCAAGGGCATCGCTTCGGCCGAGGGTTACTACTACCGCCGCGTCATCGCCGATGCGGTGCGTGCCATCGACGTCGCCGCTTCCCATCCCCAGGTCGACCCCGCGCGCATTGTCACGGCCGGGCACAGTCAAGGCGGCGGCCTATCGCAGGCGGCGGCAGCGCTGCACGACGGTGTGAGCGCCGCCCTCATCGATGCCCCGTTCTTGACGCAGTTTCGCCGTGCGGCCGAGATCGCGGCCACGGGGCCCTACGTCGAGATCGTCCATTACCTTGCCGCGCAACGCGACCGCGAGGAGCACGTGTTTGCGACGCTGTCGTACTTCGATGGCGTGAACTTCGCGGCACGCGGGCGTGTCCCCGCGTTGTATTCAACCGCGCTGATGGACACGGTATGCCCACCGTCGACGGTGTTTGCGGCATACAACCACTGGATCGGAGACAAGGACATCGACGTATGGCGCTGGAACGGGCACGAATGCGGCGAGGCCTGGCAGATCGATAACCAGCTGAGGTTCATCAATGAACACTGCGGATGATCGGGTACGGCTGGCCACCACGGCCGACCTGCCCGGTTTCCTGGGCCTAGCTGGCCAGGTCGAGCGCTGGTTCGGGCCCATGGTGGACGTCGCCGGGTTCCACAATGCCGTGAAGAAGTCCGCGCACGCGGGCACGGCACTATGCGTAGACGGGGACAACGGCCTCGACGGGGGCATCCTGTGCCAGCGCGACGCACACTTCCAAATCTCGTGGTTGGTCGTTTCGGCTTCGGTACGCGGTACGGGCATCGGTAGCGCGCTTGTCCGGTCGGCCATGTCCCGTTTCGTCACAGCACCAGACACTGTGGAAGTCGTGACTTTCGGCGCGGACCATCCGTCGAACGAGGCGAGTCGGGTGCGCCGATTCTATCTGAATCACGGCTTCACCGCCGCCGAACGGGCCCAAGCGGGCCCGGACGGTACGTCACGACAGTGGTTTCGCCTGGCCGTGCGCTGATGTGTCCCCGCTCACAGAGCCCGCCGTACGGCGGCTACTGGCCGTAACCGACAATAGAGGTCATGGCTAAACGCACCGACCTGCGCAACGTCGCGATCATCGCCCATGTCGACCACGGCAAGACCACTCTCGTCGACGCCATGTTGCGCCAAGCCGGTGCATTTCGGCGCGGAGAAGCGGACAATGAGCGCGCGCTCGACTCGATGGACCTCGAGCGCGAAAAAGGCATCACAATCCTGGCGAAGAACACCGCGGTTCGGTATCAGGACCCCGACGCGGCCCCCGATGCCGAAGACCGCAACGTCACGATCAACATCATCGATACCCCCGGCCACGCCGACTTCGGCGGCGAGGTAGAGCGCGGGCTCACGATGGTCGACGGCGTTGTACTGCTCGTCGACGCTTCAGAAGGCCCACTACCGCAGACCCGGTTCGTGCTGCGCAAGGCCTTGGCGGCACGTTTGCCGATCGTCTTGGTGATCAACAAGGTCGACCGTCCCGACGCACGGATCAAAGAGGTCGTCGACGAGGTCTACGAGCTCTTCCTGGACCTGGACGCGCAAGACGACCAGATCGATTTCCCCATCATCTACGCCTGTGCCCGCGACGGCATCTCCTCCGACGTCATGCCCGCGGACGGCCAGGTACCCACCGACAATACGGACCTGCGTCCGCTGTTTCGCACGCTGCTCGACACGGTTCCTGCGCCTTCATACGACGAAGACAAGCCGATGCAGGCGCACGTCACGAACCTCGACGCGTCCCCCTTCCTGGGCAGGCTCGCGCTATGCCGTGTGCGGCAGGGAACGATCCGCAAGGGCCAGACCGTCGCGTGGTGCCGCCGGGACGGCGAAACGCAGAAGGTCCGCATCTCCGAACTGCTCAAAAACGATGGCCTGGAGCGCCAACCCGCCGAGTCCGCCGGGCCGGGCGACATCATCGCGGTGGCCGGGATTTCCGACATCATGATCGGCGAAACCCTGGCTGACCTGGATGACCCACAGCCGTTGCCGCTGATCACCGTGGACGAACCGGCCATCTCGATGACGATCGGCACCAACACCTCGCCGTTGACCGGACGCGTCAAGGGCGCGAAAGTCACCGCGCGCATGGTCAAGGACCGTCTCGACACCGAGCTCATCGGCAACGTGTCGCTGAAAGTTCTCGACACGGAACGACCCGACACCTGGGAAGTCCAGGGCCGCGGTGAACTTGCCCTGGCGATTCTCGTCGAACAGATGCGCCGCGAGAAGTACGAACTGACGGTCGGCAAGCCCCAGGTGGTGACTCGTGAGATCGACGGCAAACTGTGCGAGCCGATCGAACGCCTCACCATCGACGCGCCCGACGAATACATGGGCACCATCACCCAGTTGATGGCTGCGCGCAAGGGCCGCATGGAAGAGATGGTGAACCACGGCACCGGCTGGATCCGAATGGACTGGCTGATCCCGGCCCGCGGTCTGATCGGCTTCCGCACCCAGTTCCTGTCGGAAACCCGCGGTACCGGTATCGCACACCACGTTTTCGAAGGCTACGAGCCATGGGCGGGCACCATCCGTACCCGCAACAGCGGTTCTCTCGTCGCCGACAGGACCGGTAGCGCGTCCACCTACGCCATGTTCAACCTGCAGGAACGCGGCACGCTGTTCGTCGAGCCGAGCACCGAGGTGTACGAAGGCATGATCGTCGGCGAAAACTCCCGCGAAGACGACATGGACGTGAACATCACCAAGGAACGCAAGCTCACGAACGTGCGATCCGCCAGCGCCGACGTACTCGAGCGTTTGGTGCCGCCGCGCAAGCTGTCGCTGGAGCAGGCGCTCGAGTTCTGCCGCGCGGACGAGTGTGTCGAGGTCACCCCCGAAGCGATCCGGATCCGCAAGACGATCCTGGACCCGAAGCTGCGCGGTCGAGCTCAGCGCAGCAAAACCATGTAGGGCCGCCAACGTCATCCGCTCGCGGAATATCGGCCTTTCGTCCATGGTGTAACGGTCGAGCAACCGGTAGCGTCAGCCTCGATGGACGACGCACTGAAGAAACTCGATGCTGAGATCGATGCCCTCGACGGAGACTTCTCGGTTTGGCTGGGCCGTCCGGGTCATGAGCCGGTTTACGCACGGGATGTTGACAGGCCGCATTACCCCGCCAGCACGATGAAGACCGGAGTGATGGCCGCGGCGTTTCGCCTTGCTGACGCGGGTGAGCTCGACCTGGATAGCCAGGTCCCGGTGCATAACCACTTCACCTCGGCGGTCGGCGGCCATTTCACAATGGACCCCGACTATGACTCGGACCCCCAGGTGTGGCAGTACCAGGGCGCCACGGTGAGTCTGCGCTGGCTGGTTCGGCGCATGATCGTGCGTTCCTCGAACCTCGCCACGAACCTGGTGTTGGAGCAGGTCGGATACACGGCGGCTCAGGACGCGTACCGGGTCTGCGGCGCCACCAACAGCATGACGCGCCGCGGCATCGAGGACGCCGCAGCGCGTGACGCCGGGGTCGACAATGAGGTCACCGCCAAAGACCTGGCGTTGCAGCTGTCGGCGATGCACGATCACACACTCGCGTCCCCGCAATCGTGCAAGGAGATGCTTGCGATCCTCACCGCGCAGGAGCTCAACACCGACTTCGCGCGGGGGCTGCCCGAAAATGTGGACGTGGCGTTGAAAAACGGTTGGATCGTGGGCATACGACACTCGGCCGCGGTCATCTACCCGCATGACGCACCGGCGTTCGTGTTGTCAGCGTGCGCGTCCAGTCCACTGGCAGATTCGGAAGACGGCGATGACGAAGTATGCAGGCTGTACGGCAGGCTGGCGCGGGCGGCGTGGGATGCACGCCACACCCTGGCGTGACGATCGAGGACCGTGGGCCGACGCGCCCGCGAACGTAGTGTTGCCGTCATGTTCGTAAAAATCTGCGGGATACGTGAGTCCGAGCATTTGGCGACGTGTATCGACGTCGGGGCAGACGCGGTCGGATTCTTGATGAGCCCAAGCCCGCGCCAGGTGTCGGTGGCCACGACCGCGCGCTTGGTGCGCCAGGCGGCCGATCACATTCTTTCGGTCGCGGTGTTCGCTGACGAGCCCATCGACTATGTGCGCGACGTCATCCGGGACACGAAGGTGCGCGCGGTTCAGTTGCATGGCACGTACCGCCGGGAGGATTTCGCGGCGCTCGCGGACAGCAAAGTGACTGTGATCCGTGCCGTCGCGGGCCACGACACCGAGGACCTGGATTGCGGTTCGTTCGGCGAGGATATTTTGATCGTCGACTCGCGCACTCCCGGCGCGGGCGAGCCGTGGGACGTCGGCGCGTTGCCGGTATCCCCGACTGGGCGATGGATGCTGGCCGGCGGGCTTGGCCCCGCTACGGTCACCGAGGCGGTGCGATCCGCCAAGCCGTGGGGCGTAGACGTGTCCAGTGGTGTGGAATCGAGCCGGGGCGTGAAGGACAGCGCCCTGATCGCACGATTTTGTGAACTGGCGCGGGCGGCTTAACTTTCGTCCAGATGGTGGCGCAGTTGACGCAGCGATGCCGCACGTTCGGCACCAAGCTGGTCCGGCGAGGTCGCGGTCACTGCCCGCTGCAGTAGCGCCTTGGTCTCGATAGCGGCGTTGCGCGGCACCGCCAGTAGTGCCGCCGCTAGATCGTCGACGGTGTCGTCGAGTTCGGAGTTCTCCACTACGATCGATGCCAGCCCCACACGCATGGCTTCGCCGGCACCCACGCTGCGCCCGGTGAGGCTGAGTTCGAGTGCCCGCGAGTAACCGACGGTCTCAATGAGACGTTTGGTACCGCCGAGGTCCGGTACCAGCCCCAGGCCGGGCTCGCCGATGCGCAGCTGCGCATCGGCGGCGAGTACGCGAAGATCGCATGCAAGCGCCAGCTGCAGTCCGGCGCCGATCGCGTGGCCCTGCACTGCTGCTATCGATACAAGATCCGGGCGACGTAGCCACTCGAAGGCGGCTTGGATTTCGGATAGTCGGGCATCTGCGGCGTTGTCGGGTGATTGCGCCAATTCCGAAAGGAACCGGCCCGACAACACCGCAAGGTCGATCCCCGATGAGAATGAGGCCCCCTGCCCCGCGAGGATGACGCAACGCACGTCGCCCGGCAACCGTCGGCCAATGTCACGCAGTTCCTCCCACACCTGAAGGTTCTGCGCATTATGCACATCGGGCCGGCACAGGGTTATCCGAGCAATCGGACCATCCACATCGCTACGCACCAGCTGTGTGTGATCCACGTGTCATCACCGTTGCCCTTCCTGTCACGCGCTTGCACGTCAATATCTCATATCGGCCGCGCAGACCCGTGTTGCATGCTCAGGCCGGCGTTTGGGTGCGTCGTCCTCCGCGTTTGCGTAGCTTCACTCCGGATTCGGACAAGACACGATGGACAAACCCATATGACCGATCCACCGAGGCCGCCAAGGCACGAATGCTTTGGCCCTCACTGTAACCATTCACCAGCTTCGTAATAAGAGCCACCCGCTCTTCACCGTGGATACGTCGACTTCGACCGTCGCCACGCATGGTTTCGTTGTCAGACATTGGGTTTCTTCGACACTCCTGACGTATGGTCTGTGTGCACTGTCGTGGGTGACCTTTCACCCGCGCACAGTTCTAACGCTTGCGATGACTCGGAAACAAGTTTCTGTCGGATAACCGATAGCGTGCTTCGTTGTGGCGACACTGAAAACCGGCAACAAAACTGATATGGCGCACGCGCAGCGTCAACGTTCGGACCTCATGGTCTGGTTGACTCTGTTGGCGGCGGGCATGGTGGCCACGGTCCTCGCCGTCGCCACTGACGCGCGTTTGGATTCCGCCGCTCCCCCGTTCCTCGGCCGGTACGAGCTGGCCTGGGTCCCGGCCTCTATGGCCGCACCGATCGTGGCCGCCACCGTGCTGTTGGTCGCCCGCACGCGTTGGGCGCAACGGGCCAGTTGGCGCCGCATACTGGTGCTGGCGTACCTCGGGTCGGCCGCATGGCTCGTCGGACTCGCGCAATCGCAGCCGAATGGCCTGACCGCTTACCTCACCAACCGCGACGGATACCTACCGCAGGCCGATTCGATCGGCACCTTGCCTGAGCTTTTCGCCACGTTCGGCAATACGGATTCGCTCCACTCCTCCAGCGTCACGGGGCACCCGCCCGGCACGGTCGTCATGGTGTGGCTGTTGAACAGTCTTCCCATGTCCCACACGGCCGCAGCGCTGGTGTGGATTGCGTTCGGCGCGTTGTCGGTGCCACTCATATTGTCGGTGGCCCGAACGACCTGCGGCCATGTGGCGGCACGCGCACTCGCGCCGGTCCTGGTCTTGGCGCCGTACGGGATCTGGATCGCGGTCGGTCCCGAGGGACTCACCATCACGGTGGCCGCCGCGGGGCTAGCGGCCGCCAACCATGCCAGTCATCACCGCCAAAGCGGATGGTCAGCCGCCATATGGGCACTGGTCGCCGGCCTACTGTTGGCGGCCGCCACCATGTTCGCCTACATCACGGCATGGTTCGGTTTGTCTGTCGCGTGCTTGTACTTCGCGAGGCGGCGGCCATTTCACAACCTAGCCACCGGACTGGGCGCGCTGCTGCCGTTCATCGCCTTCCAGCTCGCCGGCTTCGATTGGACCGCGAGCCTACTGAGCGCATACGAAGGCTATCTTTCTCGTGTGGACGATGACCGGTCTGTCGGCTGGTGGATCGTCCTCAGTCTCGTCGTGGCCCTGTTCGCGATGGGCCCCGCAATAGTCGCGAGCCTGCGCAAGACGCGTAATACGCCAGCGTGGCCGTTTCTGATCGGCAGTGGCGCGGCAGTCATGTTCTCCATCTGCATGGGGATCGCCCGCGGCGGCGTCGAGGAAACCTGGCTGCCGCTGTTTCCGTGGCTCATGATCGCGGCCACCGCGCCGCAGCGGCCAGCAGGACGTCCCGTGCCCGCTCCCCTGCTGTTGGCGGGCGGCGGCGCAGTCGCGGCAATAATCTTGCAGTCCGTCCTGGTCTCGCCCTGGTGAGGACACGAAGTGGCCCGGCGTTCGTACGAACGCCGGGCCACTATCGGTTAAGCCGATTGCTTCCTAGTAGGAGCAGCCGCTGGTCGGCAGGCTGCCCGGCGAAGGCGGCGCATTGCCGTCGTAAATTGCCGTCAGGAACGTCTGCGGGCAACGGGAAGAACCGCTCGCCTCCATCGCGAAGTGCAGGTGCGGACCGGTCGAGTTACCGGTGTTGCCGGTGTAGCCCAACAGGTCGCCGGAGGAGACCGAACCGTTGTCAACGGCGTGAGAGTCGAAGTGGCAGTAGGTGTACGTGGCACCGTCGTTGCCCTTCAACTTGATGCCGTTACCGCACGAGCCACCGCTGACCTTGGTCACGGTTCCGGAAGTGACAGCAAACGCGTGTGTTCCGGTCGGGACCGCCAAGTCGAGGGCCGCGTAGTCGTGGTGCGGGTCGTCGTACTCGCTGCGTGGCTGTGCGTCCTTCGGAATGACCAAGGTGTAGTCACCGGCCTTGCCCTTGGCGGTGATCAACGCCTTCCAGACCTTGTCGTCCATCTTGGCGTCATCGCCGAGGTCGTTGTCCTTTTTGAATTCCTTGATCGCTTTGGTCGTCTTCTCACCGAAGACGCCGTCAACCTCGAGGCCCTTACCCATACGGTTCAATTGGACCTGCGCAGCTTTAACCGCGTCGTTTTCGTCATCGGGACCAATTTCCACAGTCAACTTCGGCCACGACTCTTCGCCGACGACACCGTCGACTCCCAGATCGTGCTTCTTCTGGAAAGCCTCGACAGCGGACTTCGTCTTCGCCCCGAACTGACCGTCAACGTCCAGGGAGTGCCCGGCCTTGTTCAACAGGTGTTGGACAGTTTCGGTTTCAATTCCGGCGGAACCGGACTTCACTACAGGCCACTGGGCGGCGCTGGCCGTGCCGACTGAGACAGCGAAGGTCGCCGCCGCGGTCGCGACGGCAGCGATGATGGCGAGCATTACCTTTCGGTATCGGCTCTTCAACATCGAAACACCTCATTCTTGGGGGTTGCCACGGTGCTGGGACGTGGCGGTCAATATAGGCGTCAAGCAGCTTCACAGCATGATTCATCGATGTCAAGTTCTTGAATGTCCAGATGCCTACAATTCGGACCGCAGGACCATAAAGCGTCCATGACATTACTGACAGCAATGTCGAAGAAGCCCGCGCCACCGGCCCGCCGGGGAGGAATCACGCGAGCTCGACAAGTTCCAACATGTCGTCGCTCCAGATGTCCTCGTCGCCGTCGGGCAACAAGATCGCGCGTTCCGGACGCAAAGCCTCGACCGCTCCCGGGTCATGCGTCACCAACACGATCGCCCCGGGGAACCGCGAAATCGCATCCAACACCTGTTCCCGACTTGCCGGGTCCAAGTTGTTGGTCGGTTCATCCAAGAGCAGCACGTTGGCGCCGGAACAGACGAGCGTGGCCAACGCCAACCGCGTCTTCTCGCCGCCGGACAACACACCGGCGGGCTTATCGACGTCATCGCCGGTAAACAAAAACGCACCCAAGATCGTGCGCAATTGGGTATCGGTGTAATCGCCTTGGGCGTTCGACGCCGCCGAACGCATCGCCTCCAGGACCGTGCGGTCGATCTCCAAGGTTTCGTGTTCCTGTGCGTAGTAGCCAACACGCAGCCCATATCCGGCCTCGATCTGCCCCGTATCCGACTCCAGCTTGCCCGCGAGCAACCGAAGCAGAGTCGTCTTACCCGCACCGTTGAGCCCCAGGATCACGACCCTGGATCCCTTATCGACGGCGACATCGACATCGCAGAAGATCTCGAGCGAGCCATAAGACTTAGACAAACCGGTGGCCTGCAGCGGGGTCTTGCCGCACGGCGCAGGCTGCGGCAGCCGAACCTTCGCCGTTTTATCGTCGACCCGCACCTCTTCCAGATTCGACATGAGCCGGTCGGCACGGCGCTGCATGTTCTTTGCGGCGACCGCTTTGGTGGCCTTCGCTCCCAGTTTCGCCGCCTGCATCGACAACGCGGACGCCTTGCGCTGCGCATTCGCACGCTCGCGGCGGCGACGATGTTCATCGTCCTCGCGCTGTTTCAGGTACGCCGTCCACCCAAGGTTGTACTGGTCAACTGTCGCGCGATTCGCGTCCAGGTACCACACCTTGTTGACCACGTCCTGCAACAAGTCCACATCGTG
>DXIM01000132.1 GCA_019112895.1 Candidatus Stackebrandtia faecavium | reverse complement strand
GGCGCCGTCATCGTCGAGGCGACCGCAGTGACGGCGGAAGGCAGAATCTCCGATAAAGACCTCGGCCTATGGAACGAGGCGCAACAAGACGGTCTGAGTCGTATCGCCAACTTCATGGCCGCACAAGGTGCGACGCCCGGGATCCAACTCGCGCACGCCGGCCGCAAGGCCAGCACCTGGCCGGCCTGGGGTGTCGATCGGCGCGGAAGCATGACGTCCGACGATGGCGGCTGGGAGACAGTGGCTCCCTCTCCGGATCCCTATCCAGGGCTCGCGGCGCCCAGGCAACTCGATCGTGCGGAGATCGCCACGATCACCCAGTCCTTCGCGGATTCGGCACGGCGTGCCGCCGAAGCGGGATTCGAGATCATCGAGATCCACGCCGCCCACGGCTACCTACTACACGAATTCCTATCGCCGTTGAGCAACAACCGCGGCGACGAATACGGGGGCAGTGCCGCCAACCGTGCCCGATTCCTGATAGAAGTCGTCGATGCGGTCCGCGCGGAGATCGGACCGGACCTGGCGCTGTTGGTGCGAGTATCCGCCACGGATTGGGACCAGAAAGGACTCACGGTCGATGACACCGTGGTATTCGCAGGCTGGTTGAAGACACACGGTGTCGATCTGATCGACGTGTCCAGCGGTGCGAACATTCCCGCCCAAATCCCCACTCGCCCCGGCTACCAGGTCCCGTTTGCCGCGCAGATCAAAAACCAGGCGCAAGTACCCACGGCCGCGGTCGGGCTCATCACTGAAGCCGCCCAGGCAGAGCAAATCCTCACCACACAACAGTCCGATGTGGTTATGGTCGGGCGAGAAATGTTGCGCGACCCTCATTTCCCGATCCGGGCCGCGCAACAGCTTCGCTATCAACTGCCATACCTCCCCGCGGCATACGGCCGGGCATATCGCTAGGCCGCAGCTGTCACACGGGCGACTTGTCCTTGCGGGGAATGAACGTGGCGATCAATGCCGCGAACAATGCACCACCGCAACCAATCAACAAGGAGATAACGAAACCTCCCAAGGTCGGTACGGCATGACCACCCACCTGCTGTGTCGTGGCCGCAAGGACGGCGCCGATCACCGCGGCCGATACCGTCACGCCGGCGGATCGCATCAGCGAGTTGAAACCGTTCGCAGCGCCCTGGAATCAATCACCGACGACTGGCCTCCGGCGGATCGACAGGCCCTGGCGCGGCTGCTGACCCGCTTCAATCAGGCAATCGAGTATCGCTCGGGTCGCACCTGGCCTCGCTGATGGGGCTTTGCCCCTAAGAAAGCGAATGCCTCGGCACCGATATATACCGTATATATAGTTAGATGAGGACGCGGCTCACCCAGTCAGCACGAAAGCCGTCACCGCGCCCGTCAACATGCATGGCCCGAACGCAAGCGTCGACCCTCGACAGCCCGTCGCCAAGAACCACGCACCGACGATCGCGCCGACCACGAAACCGAGAATGAGCGCCCAGGTCGCGGAGCCGGCCCCGAGCCATCCCGCCACGAGACCGATCAGGCCCGCCAGCTTCACGTCCCCGAAACCGACGCCGCCGCGGACGTACAGGACCAGGTAGCAGCACAGGTATGCGCCGGACGTAACAGCCGCGCGCAGGAGACCATCCGCATCCGCGGCCGCGACGGCGATAACGATCATCGTCGCGGCGATGATCGGATAGGCGGTGAGACAACACGCGTCCGGAATGCGCCGCATATTGAGGTCCGCATGCCAGATCACCACCGCGACGCACCCGAATAGGAACACCGGCACCAGCGCCGATGCTCGCGACGCGCTCACCGACGCCGTGGCCACGAACATGCCAAACCCACACGCACACACCGCTGCCGGGCGGACATCTCGCACACCGACCGCGGCGAGGGCACGCATCCACCATCCGGTGGCGCCAATTGCCATCGCGGCACACGCCGCCAACGTGATGACTATGGACATTCATCCAGTCTTACGCCGGCGGCGCATTCATCGCCGCTCGATTTCAGCGCCGCTTCAGGACACCAGCGGCCTCAGAAACTCACCGGTGTAGCTCGAATCGTGTTTCGCAACGTCTTCGGGAGTGCCGGCGGCAACGACCATGCCGCCCTTATCGCCGCCCTGCGGTCCCATGTCGATGATCCAGTCGCTGGACTTGATGACGTCCAGGTTGTGCTCGATGACGATGATCGTGTTGCCCTTGTCCACCAGGCTGTCCAACACCGAAAGCAGCTTGCGGATGTCCTCGAAATGCAGGCCTGTCGTCGGTTCGTCAAGCACGTAAACAGTCTTGCCCGTCGAACGCTTCTGCAGCTCCGAAGCAAGTTTCACTCGCTGTGCTTCACCGCCGGACAACGTTGGCGCGGGTTGCCCCAACCGGACGTAGCCCAATCCCACATCGACCAGCGTCTTCAGATGACGATGGATCGCGGTGATCGGCTCGAAAAACTCCGCAGCCTCTTCGATCGGCATGTCAAGGACTTCCGCGATCGACTTTCCTTTGTAGTGGACCTCGAGGGTTTCGCGGTTATACCGCGCGCCATTACATTCCTCGCAGGGCACATAGACGTCCGGAAGAAAATTCATCTCGATCTTGAGCGTGCCGTCGCCTGAACACGCTTCGCAGCGTCCGCCTTTAACGTTGAACGAGAACCGGCCCTGGGTGTAGCCGCGGACCTTCGCCTCCGTGGTTTCGGCGAACAGTTTTCGGACCTTATCGAACACCCCGGTGTATGTGGCCGGGTTGGAACGCGGGGTGCGGCCGATCGGCGACTGATCCACACCCACCACTTTGTCGACCTCGTCGGTGCCTTCCACTCGACGGTGGCGTCCCGGAACGGCCTTGGAGTTGTGGACCTCGCTCGACAACACCCGGTAGAGAATGTCGTTCACGAGCGTCGACTTCCCCGAGCCGGACACGCCGGTCACGGATATCAGGCACCCGAGCGGGAACGACACGTCAACATTCTGCAGGTTGTGTTCGCGTGCACCCTTGACCTTGAGATGCCGACCCGGCTGCGGCGGGCGTCGCATCGCTGGGATGTCGATCCGTTTCCGTCCCGACAAATAATCGCCAGTGATCGATTGTGGATTGTCCATCAAGCCGCGGACCGTGCCGGAATGGACGACGTCTCCACCATGCTCGCCCGCGCCGGGACCGAAATCGACGACCCAGTCCGCCGCTCGCACTGTGTCTTCATCATGCTCCACGACGATCAGCGTGTTACCCAGGTCGCGCAGTCGTTCCAGCGTTTCGATGAGCCGATGGTTGTCGCGCTGATGCAAACCTATCGACGGCTCGTCCAATACATACAGGACACCGACAAGGCCGGCCCCGATCTGCGTCGCGAGCCGGATCCGCTGAGCCTCCCCACCGGACAGACTGCCGGCGGAGCGGTCCAAGGAAAGGTAATCCAATCCCACGTCGAGCAGGAACTCCAACCGCGCATTGATCTCCTTGACAATGCGTTCGGCGATCATGTTCTCGGCGGGCGTAAGCGTCAGCGAGTCAATGTATTCAGCACATTTGCTCACCGACAAGGCGCACACATCGGCAATGCTGTGCGACGCGATCGTGACAGCCAGAACCTCGGGGCGAAGCCTCGTGCCATGGCAGCTCTTACAGGGGACATCGCGCATGAACCCCTCGTATTTGTCGCGGGTCCATTCCGAGTCAGTCTCCACATGACGACGCTCGACCCACGGCACGACACCCTCGAAAGTGGTCTGATACGAGCGGTCGCGACCGTGGCGATTGCGGTACTTCACCGACAGCTTCGCGTTATGCCCGTACAGGATCACCTTCTGAGTCCGCGCCGGTAGTGCATCCCACGGGGTGTCCACATCGAAATTGAACAACTCACCCAGGGCCACCAACTGGTGCAGGAAGTAATCACCCATACCCACGTGTGACCACGGCGCCAACGCACCGTTGCGCAGAGTCCGTTCACCGTCGCGGATCACGAGCTCCGGGTCGACCTCTTTGCGTAGCCCGAGGCCGTAACACTGCGGGCATGCCCCGTAGGGAGTGTTGAACGAAAACGAACGGGGTTCCAGGTCGTCCAACGCCAACGGGTGGTCATTGGGGCAGGCCAAATGTTCCGAGAAGCGAGACTCGCGCGCCGGGTCGTCCTCGTCCACATCGACGAAATCGAGGATCACGATTCCGTTGGCCAAGCCCAATGCGGATTCGACCGAATCGGTCAACCGCTGTTTCGCGCTGGGTTTGACCGACAGCCGGTCGACCACAACCTCGATCGAGTGTTTTTCTTGTTTCTTCAGCTTCGGGACTTCGCCCAGGCGATACACGACGCCGTCGACCCGCGCACGGGCATACCCCTTCGACTGCAGGTCGGCGAACAGCGCTTCGTACTCGCCCTTGCGATCCCGAATCACAGGTGCGAGGACCTGGAAACGCACTCCTTCGTCCATTTTCAGGACCCGGTCGACGATCTGTTGCGGCGTCTGCCGGGACACCGCCTCGCCGCAGACGGGACAGTGCGGCTTGCCCACCCGCGCGAACAACAGACGCAGGTAGTCGTAGATCTCGGTGATCGTGCCGACAGTCGACCGCGGGTTCTTCGACGTCGATTTCTGGTCGATCGATACCGCAGGCGACAAGCCCTCAATGAACTCGACCTCTGGCTTGTCCATCTGGCCCAGGAATTGGCGCGCATACGCGGACAACGACTCGACGTAGCGCCGCTGCCCCTCGGCGAAGATGGTGTCGAACGCGAGACTTGACTTTCCGGACCCCGACAGACCTGTAAACACGATCAACGAGTCGCGGGGCAGCTCGAGGTCGATGTTTTTAAGGTTGTGTTCCTTGGCGCCGCGAATGCTGATGTGGTCATCGGGCCGCGTGATACCGACCGGTCCCGATCCTTCTGATTGGCGCAAAACATTCACGAAGCGAACCTATCCCCCGGGTCTGACAAGGATGTGACTGTGCAGGTCAAGGCTCGAGCTTACCTAGGCTATTCCCGGCGGCCCTCACCGCTGTGAGGATGACCATCCCGTCGCGAGCGGAACGACGGCCGTCAGGCCACGACGCTCAGCACCGGCGCGAAAACCGCGGCCGGCATACCGGCGATGACCAGAACAAGCAGGCCAGCGCCGGCCAGCAGGAGTTCGTGTCCCCCCACAGACACCCGCGCCGTGACTGCCAGGTCCGGGTGCGAATCGGGGTTGCCGCGAAGCATGCGGCACAGCGTCGTCAGTGCGCCGCCGACAACGACAACCACCGCGGCCGTGAGCCCGATGCCGAATACGATTCCGTGGCCGGACTGCAGGCCGGCCCCCACGAGCCGCGCGCTCGTCATGGTCGATGGGGCCACAACTCCCAGCAACAACGGGGCCGATATGAGCACTGTCATCGCCGCCAACACGACGGCGGAGATGGGATTACGGCGCCACAGCCCGCGAACAGTGCCGATCCGGCGCGAACCGGTCATAGCCCACAGCCCACCCGCGGCGATGTACAAAACGCTCGTGCCCGTCAACACGATCAACAGCTGCCGCAGTGCCGCGGCCACGAGCTCAGTGTCGTCGACACCGAGCCCGAATAGGACGATCGACATTCCCGCCAGGCCCAGATACGTCACCGTGCGGACGATATCCGTGCCGGCCGCGACCCCCCACGCCGCCACCACGAGGCCAATCAGGGCGCCCCAGTGCACTAGCGCGGTAACGGTACCGGTCATCGACAGTCGAAACAGCAGGTCGAAACCCATTACGAACGTCGCCCCGGACAGCACAGCTGCCAAGCCGCCCGGTAGTCGAGACAGCGCACGGGTGCGCCAACAATGGACCGGAGCGAAGCCCGCGTAGACCGCCACACCGAGAACGATCGGCATCGCCGAGCCGGTCATGTCCGGGCCGAACGCGATCGCGATCGCTGAGAACGTGAGGCTCACGGCCAGCCAGGCGGCGGCTCGGCTAGCGGCACGCGTGCGCAGCGCCAACAAGGCGGCCGATGCCACCGCAGCCACACCGAGCAAGCCCAGCACCTGCAGCCAGGCAGGGCCGGCACACAACGCGAGATTCGCGCACGCCAGGAGCGCGGGCAGCGCCGTAGCATGTGCCCGGGCCCGCAACGGGCCGATGCTGTCGTCAGCGATGCCCGCCCACAACTGCTGGTTGAGTGCGAACCCGGCGAGGATTGCCCCGATTCCGATCGCCATGATCGCGTATCCGCTGAGCGCATCGGCTCTCAGCGGCCCCCATCCGGCCATGTCGGGTGATTGCCACGAGGTGGCGCCTGCGATCACCACCCCGGCGCTCGCGGCCACGGGAAACTTGTCGACACCAGGACGAAAACCGCACGTGAGGACCAGCGCCGCCGCCAATGCTGGCAACAGGACACATGCAATGATCGGCATCTGGCTGGACTCTTCGTCGGGCGGACACGTCGATATGGCCCTCGCGCGATGCGCGAGGGCCATATCTTTGCATTCCGCGTGTCTTAACGACCGCGCGGACCGCGGCCGCCCTTGGTGCCGCCGCCCGACCGTTTGAAGGTATGTGCGGCGCGGCCGTCAACGCGTTTACGGGTGAGGCGTTGCTCTCTATGCAGCTTGCGCCAGTTTTCGAATCGGCGTGCGGTGACGGTGCCGTCTGCGATGCCTGCGCGAACCGCGCAATCGGGTTCCGTCTCGTGCCGGCAATCGTTGAAGCGGCACCGAGCGGCCAACTCCTCGAGGTCGTCGAAGGCGTGAGCGAGCCCGTCCGCGCGCACCGATGCCTCGCCGACACGCCCGTCGAACAGGCCGACCAGCCGCAGTCCCGGCGTGTCGACGACCAGGCCACCTTCCGGGACCGACACCAGCGCACGGTGTGTCGTGGTGTGCCGTCCTTTACCGTCGGCGCGCAATCGCCGAGTACGCATCGCGGTCGCGCCGACAAGGGCGTTGACAAGCGTCGACTTGCCACTTCCGGAGGCCCCGATCAGGGCCAGAGTGCGGCCGACCGGCGCATACGCGCGAAGCTCGTCGATCCCAGCGCCGGTGTGCGCAGAAACGGCATGGACGTTCATGCCCGAAACATTGAGCGCGAAGTCCTCGGCCAGAAGCTGCGGTCGGTTCACGCGGTCGGCCTTCGT
Organism: Candidatus Stackebrandtia faecavium; assembly: GCA_019112895.1. Lineage (GTDB taxonomy): Bacteria > Actinomycetota > Actinomycetes > Mycobacteriales > Micromonosporaceae > Stackebrandtia > Stackebrandtia faecavium. Next base: position 1,814 of record DXIM01000132.1, on the reverse strand, counting down.
CAGGATCAGCACCGGCCGTGCACCCGATTCGTGGGCGAGCGCGCTCAAGCGTTCCATCCTTCCCAGGTCGGGATCCGGGTCGAGAGCCTCCACGATCGCGACGGTGTCGGCGTTCGCCACGATCGATTGCCCTTTCGCGGCTTTTCCGGCGCCGTGTCGCACTATCGCGGTGCGCCGAGGCAGGACCGCTTCCATCGTGTGCCGCGGGCCGGGCCACCTGCGCACGACGACCCAGTCGCCGACGCAGGGGGTAGTGGTCGGGTCCGCCGCGATCACGTGCAGCATGTGGCCGGCGAGGCTGGCGCGCAGGGTGCCATCCGTGGTGAGCACGGTGGACACACCGCGGTCGACACGGGCCACACGACCTGCGACGTGCAGGTTGTGATCGTATCGGCGGTAGGAGTCGTCGAAGTATGCGTCCCAGCCCAGGGACGCGAGGTTATGAGTCAGCAAGTTCACGCCTTTGTTTGGATAGCCGCGGTGCTGGGTTAAAACCGTGCGACCTTGCGGCTACAGGTGGAATGGGCGGCGCATGCCGCACCGTCGTCGCCAATCGCCGGACCTTCCGGCATGCCCATCACCTCCAAATACGCGCGATCAACACCGCTGAAGTTATGCCTCCGTAGGTGGCCTCTGCAAGCGGTTTTCGCTCCCGACGGCGCCCAAGGGGGTGCCCGGATTACCGTGGCGGACATGAATTACACCGGAGAAGTGGTTCCCGGCGGTCCCGCCCAGGAACGCGAGCTCGACGACGTCACGATCACGAAGTTCTCGGTCGGCGCCATGGACAACAACGTGTACCTGTTGTCGTGTCGCCACACCGGCCGCCGATTGCTGATCGATGCAGCCAGCAATGCCGAAAGGATCAGCGAGGTCCTGGGGGACGGTGAATTGGATTACGTGGTCACGACTCATCGCCACCATGACCACATTGGCGCCACCGAGGCGGTTGTGACTCGCACCGGCGCCACGGGGATCGCGCACGCCGACGACGCCGACCACATCCCCGCAGTCTCGCGTCGTGTTCACAATGGCGACACGATCGAGTGTGGACGATTCCGCGTCGAGCTCATTCACCTCGTCGGGCACACGCCCGGCTCGATCGCGGTGCTGTATCGCGACCCCACGGGCAGCGCACACCTGTTCACCGGCGACAGCCTGTTTCCCGGCGGGGTCGGCAAAACCCGCACCGACGAGGACTTCGAATCCCTGATCAACGATGTAGAACAGCGCATCTTCGACGTCTTGGACGACGACACCTGGGTCTATCCTGGGCACGGAAACGACACGACTCTTGGGCAGCAACGCGACCAGCTGCCACAGTGGCGCGAACGACGCTGGTAAGACGCACCGACGGTGCCGGTACGTGTTTCCCGCGGCCCGCAAGAAACCTGAGATACTGTCTGGGTGCCGTTGTTCGATTTGCCCCTGCCACAGCTGCGTCAATACCGACCGGAGCGCCACGAGCCGAGCGACTTCGATGAGTTCTGGTCGCGCACGCTCGACGAGACGCGTAGCCACAGCCTCGACGCGGCATTCGTCGAAGCCGATGTGCAGTTGTCTCTGGTCAACGTCTACGACGTGACCTTCGCCGGTTACGGCGGCGATCCGATTTCGGCATGGTTCATTTCCCCGAAGACCTCGCGGCCCGTCGGCTGCGTCGTGAAGTACCTGGGTTACCGCGGCGGGCGCGGGCATCCGCACAGCCACCTGGTGTGGCCCGCGGCCGGCTGGGCCGTGCTCGTCGTGGACACGCGGGGCCAAGGCGCGTCCGCCACGGGCTCACACGGCGCCACCGCGGACCCGCACGGCAC
>DXIM01000021.1 GCA_019112895.1 Candidatus Stackebrandtia faecavium | reverse complement strand
GGTTTCACGCGTATCGCGTGAAACCCCACCGGTTTTTAATGTCTTAGCAGCACAAACGGGTGGGCTGAACCGTGCCGGTGGCGCTGCGCTCGACCCAGGACGCCACGCCCATCATGCAGCCGTTCGGCTGGCAGTAGCCCTTGGCGGTCGCGGCCTTACCCTTGGCGCGGGGAAGGATCGCGTCGTTAATGCGGTTGATCAATTTGCTCATCTGCACTCCTCAGTGACTTCGGGCGAGACTGCTCGGTGTGGACACCAAGTAGCATGGAGGTCCGCTGTTGCGGGGGCTTCAGTCTTGTCCGGGTGGGGCGGGCATTCTCGGTCGTCTCGATACGTCAGTATCGGCCGATTCGGCGGGCGGGTGCCCGGCGACAGGCCCAATTATTAGAGCGATATTGATCATTGTCAACGCTTGTTTTTTGGGATTAATTGTGCTGCAAGCATTCGTGTAGTGGCTATCGTGCGTTTGATCAGCAGCTCCCGCGGCCGACATGCCGACGTCGGATCCGGCTTCGCCCCACGCGCGGGCGCTGTTGGAGCCGCGCGCATTCGCCTTGCGACAGTCGCCGTGCAGTGCTGGCCTTGCGGTACCGGCTTTGCCGTGGCGCGGCAGCGTCTCGCCGATCCAACTGGCGAGTGTGGGCATAATCATTCCTTTTTGAGTCTGGATCCTCAAGAGCTTCTGCGGTCCTCCGGTGTATCGATGGCCACGCATGTTGCCCGGCCGTGCCAATGTGGATACATACTGAATGGCGGTCGTGACCGACCCAGCCGGCATGACCGAAACATCGGTGCCGAAGCACCGCCCGCCGCGACCGATGAAACGCGGAGCGGGGCAGCGAAACCGCATGTGAGCAGCGACATGATGCCAGCTCACGGCAACCGTGCGTAGAATCGAAGACGTACTTCATCCAGAGCAGCAGAGGGAAACGGCCCGCTGAAGCTGCGGCAACCACCGTCGTGTGACGGAAGGTGCCAAATCCGTCCGGTCGAGACCGGAAAGATGAGGCTGCGTCTCCCTGCAGGAGCCGGCGAAGCAGACGGCCCATTTTTCCGATTTCGCGGACATACGCAGAACGGAGACACATGTCCACCACATCGACGCCACTGGCGGGCGGTCCCGCGCTCGGGTTGATCTGCCGCGCGTGCAAAACCACGTACCCCCTGATCGCGCAGCACGCGTGTTGGGAATGTTTCGGCCCACTCGAAGTCGACTACGACTCGACAGCGCTGGCCGAAGTCACGCGGGAAGAGATCGAATCCGGACCCAACAACATGTGGCGTTACGCGTCGCTGCTTCCAGTCGGGAAAGACCCGAAAACGCGAGTGACCCTGAACCCAGGGATGACGCCGTTGATCCGCGCCGACAACCTCGCCGACGAGCTTGGGATGAAGCGACTGTGGGTGAAGGACGACAGCGCCAACCCGAGCCATTCGTTCAAGGACCGGGTCGTGTCGGTCGCGCTGACGGCCGCCGCCGGGCTCGGTTTCGATCAATACGCCTGCGCGTCGACCGGAAACCTCGCCAACTCCGTCGCCGCCCACGCGGCGCGGGCGGGAGTGCCGTCGACCGTGTTCATCCCGGACGACTTGGAGCCCGGCAAGGTCGTCACGACAGCCGTCTACGGAGGTCGGCTCGTCGCCATCAAAGGCTCATACGACGACGTGAACCGGCTGTGCGCGCAGCTGTCCGAGACGGACGCTTTCGACAACACGGCGTTCGTGAACGTGAACGTGCGGCCGTACTACGCGGAAGGGTCGAAAACGCTCGGCTACGAGGTCGCCGAACAGCTCGGCTGGCATATCCCGGGGCAGGTCGTGGTGCCGATGGCGTCGGGAGAACTGCTCACGAAGATCGATAAGGCATTTTCGGAACTTGTTGCGATTGGCCTCATCGACGACCCACAGCCGCACGCCGTGTTCGGCGCGCAGTCCCGCGGGTGCAACCCGATCTCGACTGCATTCCATTCGAGCGACGAGATCGTTCCGGTCAAACCGACCGGTATCGCCAAGTCACTCAACATCGGCGACCCGGCCGCCGGTGTTTACGCGATCGAATCGGTGCGCGCGACGGGCGGCTCGATGGCGGACGTCACCGACGACGAAATCCGCGACGGGATCCGCTTGCTCGCACGAACGACAGGGGTTTTCGCCGAGACCGCGGGTGGGGTCGTCGTCGCCTGCCTGCGCAAACTTCTCCGCGAAGGCAAGCTCGACCCCGACGTCGAAACCGTCATTTACAACACCGGTGACGGACTGAAGACGCTCGACGCGGTTCATGGCGAGCCGACGCATCACATCAAACCGAACCTCGCGGGCGCTAAAGAAGCGGGCCTATTGGGCTGACCGCGTGGCTGGGTGGCTTGGTGGCTCGGGTGGCTGGGCGACTGGGCTGGGCCGCAGTGCCGGACCGCGTCGCTGCTGATCCGGTGGCGGGGTCCGCGGGGCGACCGGATGTCCGGGCCGCTTGCTGTCCGCGCGTTCGTGTGGGCTGCGTGACCACGCGGCGAGCGCGCGCGAGCGCGTGCTGCGGACCGGGCGATCGGAGACTGGGCTGACTGCGTGGCTGTGGCTGCTGGGTGACCGCTTACGGGCCGACTGCGATCCCACGTGGCCGTGTTGCATGGCTGACCGGTGACGCCCGACTGCGTAGTCGAGTGACTGCGTGGCTCGGTTTACCGGGCGGCATC
>DXIM01000131.1 GCA_019112895.1 Candidatus Stackebrandtia faecavium | reverse complement strand
AGGGTCCGGGCTGTGTTGACGTTTCTGCGCAGCGAGATCCAATGATCGACACTGTGGTCGCTTCCGAAGGTGGTGGCCACACCGTCACCGGGAGGTCCGGTAGCGACCGGCGCGGCACCGGATACACGAATGGGCGCGGCGCGTCCTATAGGAGGGGAAGGGCGCGCCATATCCACTGAGACAGCGACAATCAATCAATCCATCCACCAAGGCCTGCCCGTTGCCCGGTTCGCAAACTAGTAGTTCATATGGTGTGGCGGTCTACTAGTGACCAAGTGCGGTGCAGTTGTCGAACCGGGGTAATGGGGTGTTTGTGGCGCATTGGGCACGGATGGACGCAAGTCGAGCGATGCCGCGAGGATGAAACCGAAGGCCGGCACTATGGCGAGCCCTGGGGAGACTTCGACCAGGCTGACGTCCGTGTGTGGGTACACCGCCACCGCGGCGCACATCGCCATGACCCCGAACTGGCCACCCGGGCGACGCAGGAATAGCTGGATCACAGGTATCAATGCCACTATGGCTAGCCCTACGCCCGCAGAATGAACGGCGAAGATAGTAGCCGCCGAGGGCACCGGATAGACATCCGCAGGATCTTTTACCTGCGTTGCCGTTATGACGATCGTCGCGAGCAAGCACACGCCAGTGGCAATGACCAACCATTGTGGCGTTCCTCGCTGAGGAGCCGGCGGTTTGCGCTCAGCAAACCACCCGGATGCGGTGTCGGACGACAAGGCTACGGTGACGACAAGGATGGGCAATGCAGCGGCGACGTTGAGAGCAACCCATAGAAACGGGCTGTTGCCCGGATTGACCAGGACCCGCATCAACAGCGCTATTGCCAGGACGACCGTGTGACTGCCGGACAACCCCAGTATCGCTGCGCTGACCACCCAGGCCCAGCGATGTCCTTTAGCCAAACCGAACGTCACGGCCACGAATATCGCGGTGCCCAGCACTAGCTCCATGAACAAAAGAGTTTTGACCCCGGAAGGCTCCGCGCGGGGTGTCTCGTAACGGTACATCGCCATAAATGCGCTCATGACGGCAAAAACGATCCACCATGCCATCGCGACTGTGGCCATTATCGGACGTTGCCTCAGTCTATTGTGCATATTTTCTCCCTAAGGGGTGGTCTGCATCCAGCGGCAGGGAACAATGGAGAACACGCGGCATCCCACAGTGGTTTCGGGTCGGGGTTGCGCGTCCGGCTTGAGGTACGTAGTCACCGTGCTTGATGGTGGCGGTACCCGAAGGTCCACCACCGTGAGAGATCCGTGTGTATCATCGTCCCGGTCTGTCGATCGTGGCCAGATAATTCGACCACTGTGCTGATCGTATCGAACATCGATCCATTAAGGTTGTCCGGGTTCGGATCGGGCTACTCGTCGCCGCTACTCAGCCGTTCTCGCTGTCATGTCTTCGTCATGCCCGTAACATGCCGCCCCTGACCGGGCCGACCCGAAACCGTGCCCCAACCGCGGACATGCGCGTGCCTTGTGGCGCTGCATCGACGGGGATGTGGTGACGTCGGTGGCCCGGCCTGGTGACGTGCACGCGGCTGGGGCATGTCGGTAACTTCTTGCGGGTGCTAGGGCCCTGCGGCGCGGCATCGCGCGTTCCGTCATGTCCGTAACTTGTGCAGTTACCGGGCATGCCCCAGCCGAGGGCCTCATCTTTCGGCGCCGACTACCCGTTCCTCCGGTCCGGCGGCGAGTTCGGTTTCGTGCTTCGTTACGCCTAGATCCCCGGAGTCAGCAGTGGATTCGGACGAATGCTGGCGATCCATCTCTTTCCATTCTGGCCGTAGCCCCGGTACGAGGGTGACCAGAAAATAGAGGCCCCCTATGGCGATCATGCCTCCGGACAGGCCTGCGAGTGTCACCGCCAATCCACCGACGAGCCCACCAAATGGGATTCCGGACCATGCCACGGCCTGCGTCAGCGTCGATACACGACCGAGTTTGGCGGCGGGGACGCGTTCGTATTTGATGGCGCCGATGATCGGGTTGAGGAATCCCGAACCGAGACCGCCGACCGCGAGCACTGCCAGCACGAGCCACATGGGAGCCCCGAACGCCAGCACGGCGAAGCGCGGGACGCCTCCGATGACGAATCCGGCGATGTATGTGAGCCGTCGAGGCAGCTTGTGTCCCCACGCAGCGGCGGCGAGACTGGCGGCGACGGCGGCGGCGCTGAATACCGCCAACAGGAGGCCGACGCTTCCGGGACCGTGGCCGGATGTTTTGGCCCACACGGGAAGCAGAACGGCGACGAAGGCCTGGTCAAGCAGGTTGGTGCCGGCGATCATCATGACGATGGATCGAAGCAGCTTGTCCTCGTTGAGGAACCGCAGGCCGCTTTTCTGCCGCTGCCAGTAGGTGGCGTCGCGTTCTTCGTGGTCGGGCTCGGCCACGAGGTTCGGCATGAGGGACGCGATGATGATCCCGCCGACGGTGGTGAGGCCAGCGGTGATCCACAGTGCGTTGACTCCGCCGACCGCCGCGACGACGCCACCGGCGACGGCGGGTCCGACCGTGGAGGCGCTGCGTTCGATCGCACCGGACAGTCCGGTCGCTCTTTCGAGCCGCATGCCGGCGACTTTGCTCGCGGCCGGCACGAGCACTGATTTGGCGGTATTGGCGGGCCCGTCGGCGGCGCCGACGATGGCAACGGCCAGCATCAACACGGGTATGGGCAGAGCCGAGGCCATGTGCAGCACCGGTATGAGCGCCAGGAAGGTCGCGGCGACGACGTCGCCCGCGATGCTGATTTTGCGGGCCCCGATCTTGTCGATGAGGGGGCCTGCCGCCAGCTGCGCCACCACGTAGGGGCCCATCTGCGCGAACACGACGAAGCCCGTGGCGGCGACGCTGTCGGTAGTGGTCAATACGAACCAGGGCAGAGCAATCGTCAGCAGACGTGCCCCGGTCCAGCCGACCGCCATCGCGGACAGTAGTGCGGCGATGGGGCGCCGGTTTCGGTCCGACATTATTCGGTCCTTCCACATGATCTTTTGCAAAGAAGTCTTTGCATCGAGTGCATAAAAAGGGCCCGCGCTCCGACGCTGCGGGCCGATGGTTCAGTCGCGGCTTGATTCTGTTTCGTCGATATCGGACTCACCGTCGACACGTTCCACATCGGGCGCGTACGGGATGTACTGAAACTGGAAGGATCCGCGTTTCGCGCCCGAAGGCGCCTCATCCACCTCGTCATGTTTGCGGTAACGCTCGACGATCTCCTCCACCTCTTTTTGCAGCTGCTTGGCTTCTTGCGGCGTTAGCCGCAACATGTAGTCGCTCATGGTGGAGACTTCGCGCCACCGTCTAGGAAGTGTCGGCATTTCGTCGACGGAGCTCAGGATCCGGTCGACATAGATCTGCGCGACCGAACGCACGTACGCGATACCTAGCCCCTGGTCGTCGGCTACCTCGTCCGGGTTGGAGAAGCTCGACGAATCGTGCGCGGCCTTCCACCAGCGTTCCCGCCCTTCCCCGCGGCCGAAATCTTCGACGATGAAACCGTATTCGGCGAGCTGACGTAGGTGGTAGCTCGTGGCGCCGGTATTGAGGTCGAGGCGACGGGCGAGGCTGGTCGCGGTGGCGGGGCCGTCGGTACGCAAGATCCCGATGATGCGCACTCTCAACGGGTGCGCGATTCCCCGCAAGTTCAGGGCACTGACTTCGACTCTGCGTGATTCTTCGGCCGTCATTTGCACGATAGTACTATTGCAAAGAGTTCTTTGCAAATGGAACTGTGCATAGTTTCTCGAACGACGCGCAGGATGCACCCGATCCAGCCCGTCGCGAACCACCGCTGACCAGATCGGTCTGTACGAGTCTTCTTGCTCGAGCCCGTGCACTGGCCCCGTCAAGTCGGTAACTTGCCGCTACCCCGTTCGGTCTCACTGCTGACATATCGCCAACGCGTGCCAACATCTTCAGTATGTGCGCAGCTCGACTGCCCATGCCCTCGAGGTTCGTTCGGTCTGCGGCTGCCATGCCCGGTTCGTTTCTCGCTGCGGCCCGAACGGACACAGCCGGGCGCTTGCGTTTTCCGGAGGTCTGACCGCTATTCGAAACGGGTCTTGCCCTTCCGAGCGGGCGACAATAGGCTCCCGTCGATAGAGCCATCCGAAAGAATGTGTCCCCCCTAGAACGCGAGCCCCATGACTACACGCAGAACGAAGACGAAATGGCTGTTGGCGTCCGCCGCGGCAGTAGCGCTGGCGGCCGCCGGCCTTCAAGCCACCTCGGCGATGGCCAGCCAATCCAATGCGTCGACCACCAACCCGGGCCAAGCCGATGGTGAAGGAATCATCACCATCGAACAGGTCAACATGTGCATGTGGGGTTCGGAGATGACGCCCGGCTGCTTCCCGAACGATGAGAAACCGGACTCCGACGCCTGGAAGAAGAAAGAAGCCGCCGTCGCGAAGAAGAAGCGTGACTCGGTGATCACACAGTACGAGCGCCACATTCCGGACGTATTGACCGTCAGCGAAGGTTGCCTCAACGATCTCGAGTACGTCGCCGAGGAGATCGGTTACGACCTGAAGTACGAAGACACCGGCGACGGCACCGACTATAAGCCGAGGCAATGCTCCGTCGACCGTGGACCGGCCGTGAACGCGATCCTCGCCAAGAAGTTCACCGGCGACGGCCCGAAGGGCTACTACGAGGACCCCGGTTACCGCTCCTACGTGTGCGCCGAAGTTTCCACCGACGAATGGGAAGCGGTCACGGCCTGCACGACTCACCTTTCGTTGGCGTCGCAGGGCGACTCGCAAGACATCGAATGCGAGATGCTGCGCGACGAGATCCTCGGCAAGATCGACGGCTACGTGCTGCTCGCCGGAGACCTCAACAAGAAAGGTAAGGACAACCACTGCATGCCGTCGGGGTACCACGGCATGACGAACACGGAACGCAACGATGAGGACTCGACCGTACTGTCGGGTCTCGAGCACATCTACTACACCGCAAACGGTTTCTGGCGGCAAAGCTGCGGCTGGTCCTACACCGTGGAGGACACCGACCATAAGGGATTCCTGCTCGAGCTCGGCACGTCCAAACCGGACGGCCGCGGCGACTGCTGGCGCAGCCTCTGACGCCCAGGAGGCGCATGTTACGGGCATGCCCCAATAACGCGAAACGGCCGTGGTGGTTTTCGACCGCCACAGCCGTTTCGCATTTCTCCTTGTGCCGCAGCGAGAATGAGACAGCCCGTTGCGCTGCGACTCGGCACGTCATCGCCATGTCTATCATCAGGCGCTACGCCGTCTGCCACAGCGCGATTTCGACACCGCGATATCCCATGGAGTGTTGCTTCGGGTTACTGTGCTACGCAACCGTTTTCAGGTGATTTGGCAGTCCATGCGCGTCGCGGTTTCGTTTTGAGGTATCGATAGTCTTCCGGCCGCAACAACGGTCGAAAGTAGGCATAGACACCAATGACCAAGACGCCGATGGCCACAATGGACAGATATATCGCATCCTTGTCTTAGTCGCGACGGACGGTGTGGCCGCAGAGAGAGCCGCGTTCTCCGGCGGCCATGTTCGTAACTTACCGATGGGCGCCGGGCCGTAGCGATAAGGAACGTCCACGCCAGTCAGGAAAACATGTTACTGAAATGACCGAAGGTATGCACCGTCACGACTCGTGTCACGGCCGCCGCAGAATGCTTCCGCGGCCACGGAGTTGCGGTATGCGCCTATAATCCTGATCACCCGACACCGTCGCCGGGCCAAACCTCGACATTGCCCCGCATTCATCGAGGACTTATCCCACACCGCCCCCGCAAATTGGAAGGTGATTCTCGATGCGCTCACTGCTTCTCCGCTCGCCGATGATCGTCGTCGCCGCCGCTTGCGGCGCGCAACCCGCTTCGGCATCGGGCGCACCGGTTTCAAGCTCCTCACACCTCGACACTGTCGTCGGCAGCAACACACGGCAGATTCCGAAGCATGCACTTGACCGTCGTTACCCAGGTACGGCGCGGTTTTCGGCCTTCGAGGCACCATCCACACATGTGCCGATAACGGACCCGTCTCGACCGACATTCATGTCATCACCACGTCCCTGGAGCACTGACTCGTGACGGCTGCAACACCAGCCCCAGCCCCGCAGGTTCGAAACGTTCGACTTCCGCGACTGAGGCGATGGTTGCGCGACGTTCTGCAGTGGGCGCGTAGGCACCCAGCTACGACCGGAATCACCGTCATCATCACCACGCTGATCCTTATAGGGCAATTGGTGGTGTGGATTCCGATATGGGTGACCGACCGTGCCCGGGTCGGAATCGTCGACGATTACCTGTCCGCACTTCAAGACGGCGATGCGCACGCAGCCATCGACATCGCCGACGGGGGAACGGCTGACCGGTCGTACCGCAGCAACATCGGCCCATCCGGTGACCAGCCCCAGGAAACGTTTCTGACGGACAACGCGCTGCGCACCGATTGGGAATACGGCGACCTCACTTTGGGCGAAAGCGAGTACGACCCGTTGGACGAAGTCGTGTCCACCACCGTGCACGCGACCTTGTTCTACGACGGCAGCAGTTACAACGCCAAGTTCGAGGTCAACGAAAATCACGATGATCTTTGGCTGGCGCAGCCTTACGCAATCGTCGACCTCAAAGAGTTGAATGCCAATCCGGTGACGATCGATGCGGTCACCACAACGGTCCGGGACGAAACCCAGTCCACGTATATGTTTTTCCCTGGACCTCACCAAATATTGTCGCAATCCCAGCTGTACGAGGTGCCAAACGACGACTCCACGCCTCTTTGGACACCAGGCGAAGGGAATAAGAAACTACCGACAGCGACTTTGACCGCGAAGGCGCAACAGGCCGCTGCCGAGGCCTTCGGCACTTACCTCGCCGAATGTGCCGAGACGTTCAGCGATGCGTCGAGTAGTTGTCAATTCACGGAGTACACGACTGTCGTGGTGAATGCGCAGGGCACCGAAATCCACAGCGACATCGAAATTCTCGATTGGCGGATCGACTCTTACCCGCAGATGAAGTTCGTGAACGACATGGCATCGCTTCTTCCCGACGGGTCTTCTTCCGACAAGTCTTCTCTCGACAGCTTTGACCCCATGGTGTCGGGTATCACGATCGAACCCGGATACCTGATCATCGAAGGTGCGTCGGACACGAGTGCACCGGACTCGTTCACGGCCGAATGCGTCATCGAACCGTCGATCAAAGTGAGGGCTGCGGAACCGTTGGAGTTCAAGTTCGACACCGACGAGACGGATCCCCAGCACCACACAAGAAAGACGCTCTGCGTCGTGGACCGCTAGGCACCGAGCGTGCCAACTGCGACCGTGGGGGGGCATGGTCCGAACTTGGCTCCCCTGGTGAGCGGCGCCATCCCGTCATGTCCGTAACATGCCACCACTGCGGCCCGGGCCGACACTGCAACATGCTCCGCCGCGATTCGGACTTCGCCCCTCACCCTCCAGCACGAGCGCACAATGCCCTTGTGGGCGAGGTTTTCCGCGTGCGGCCGGTACTTTCACCCCCCCGGCCCGTTGGCATCGGAGTCCATGCCCTTGCGGCCGCGGTCGGCATGGTTCACGCTTTCACTCACCTCAACTGTTAGGAACATGACGTGGCAAAAACCAAGGCCGATCGTCCGCTGTCGGCCACAATGGCAGCAGTGCTGTTGGAGGTCATGACGGGCGTATCGCTCATTGCCGTGCTCGCTACCACCACTTTTCCTGCGCAACCGGCTTCGCGCATCGATTGGGGTGTGGTCGCGATACCGGCGGCCGCGGCTGTCCTGTTCGGTGTCTGCGCTTTCGCTGTTTTGAAGGGCCTGTCTTGGGCCCGGTTCGCCAGCGCGATTGTCCTTGGCGTCGCGGGGCTTTTCGGGTGTGAATTGATGGTCGGCATCGTGGCTTTGGGCGCGAGCTTCGCGGGTGGCGACTGGATCTTGTTGGCGATCGCGGTGTGCGTTGCGGTGCCGCCGTTCGTGGCGGTCGTAGCTGCGGTGGTGTTGATTTCGATGCCGTCGGGTGACGACTGGTACCGCGCGATTGGTCCCGGCGCGCAGTCTCGGGGTTCACCGGGATGGTTTGGTCCGACGGCATTGTGCATGCTGTTGCTCGCGGTCGGGGTGGGCGTTTACTCCCGGTACGCCCAGTATGTTGCCAACGGCGCCCATCTGCCGCCGGGTTCGCGTCCTCCGGCTTCGCTTGTGCAGACACTGTTCACGGGTGGCGGACTCCTGTTGGTGACGTTGGTGGCCGCTGTCTTCATGGCGCGGCGGTGTGAAGCGGGCAGGTTTTTCACCGTCGTGGCGGGCGCGGCCGCGTTCATGTACCCGGTGGCGACTGTGGGGACGACATCGCCGGCACCGGAGTTGTTCGGTGTGTGGCATATCGCCGTCTGGGTCTTGTCCGCTGCCGCGGTGCTGATGGTGACGCGATTCGACTTCGACCAGACAATACATAGTGGATCGTCTTCGGCGTCGGTGTAGTCGGGTGGTTGTCTGCGCTGTCGGTTTCGGTGTTGGCCGTGGTGGAGCGTCGGCCGCGGCACATTAACATCCAGTTACGATCCGACTCGAGAAATTGCCCCGCTTTTGAGCTGGTAG
>DXIM01000130.1 GCA_019112895.1 Candidatus Stackebrandtia faecavium | reverse complement strand
GCCCTCGTCGGTGTCGGCGGTCGCGATGAGCTCGCCCTGCGCGACGATGTCGCCGATGATCTTGTCTCCTTCCATAGTGAACTTATAGTCGGGATAGGATTTGAACTCCCAGCGCAGGTTCTCGTAGTTGTGATATCTCCGCGCACTGGTTTTGAGGTCGGGCAAATCCGCGGACGTGCCGATCTGGAACGGACAGCCTGGCGGAATGGGCGTAGTGCTTTCCGCGCACTCCTCCAGGTACTGCTGCGCTTGGTCGGCGGCGACCTTCTCGCCCTGTGGGGTCAGCGAGAGCGAAGCAGAATCGATGGGTTCTGCCCCCGGAACCGCCAGCATTGTCTGCCCAGCTTCGTCGCTTTGCACCAGCTCAGAGTCCCCGTAGAACCGGTGCGCTCCCGGGAAGATCGGTAGCCGTGCGGGTTTGGATTGTGGTATTTCAACGGATGCGCCGTCGATGTTGAGGTACCGCGTGACTTCCAGGTACGCAAACGGTTGAGAGAGGTACCTTCCGGTCTCGTCTTCGTAGCGCGTGGGAAACTTGCCGCGGACCAGGCGGTCGCCGTAAGCGATCGTGGCGATGACGGTGTCCCCGCTGATCGCGTATACGGACTCGGTGGTCCATCCGGTGCCGATCGCCGCGTCCGTCAGCAAGGCATCGGACGCCAGATCGGACTCTGAGGCGCCGGGCGTGGTAGACAGCGGCAACTGCGGGTCGCCATTGCCGGCGATGTCCAGGGCCTTTTCGGCGTCGCCGTCCTCGAGCGCGGCCAGGTAATTCGCGACGAGACGCTCAGCGTCGGGGAACATCTGCGGTATCGCGATCGCGGCCGTTGACAGCACGACGATGACCGCAGCGGTCGTGACGACGGCGCGCCGCCGTTGCTTCAACCAAGCAAGCAGGCGTTGTCGCCGTGAAATGTCGGTGCTGGTGATGTCGGGTTCGGTGGTGGGCTCGTCCATGGTCTCTTCCGTCACGACAGTGCGATTACGGGCTGGGGGCGTTGCGTCGGACGATGATCTGCTATCCGTTGCTGCAGGAAACGTGTGCGAAGTGAACTGACGGTTCGAGATCGTTGTCGAATACGACCTGTGCACCGTCGACCGTCACGTCACATTCGAACCGGAACGTCTCGACATCGCCCTGGTAAGTGGTTCCGCTGCCGGAGACCTCGATCGTGCCCGGCTCGTGCTCTTCCAGCGCGATCCTCGAGTTTTGCACGTCGACGGCCACATCAAACGCGGGATGATCCACTAGGGTCCATTTCAGATCGGTGGCAGCGTGCAAATCCTCCTTCCCGTCTTGCACGTGCCCCAAGAGATAGGGGCAATTCATCGTCTCGGGAACGGCGTGGCTTGCGCACACATCGATTTGGGATTCGACTTCTTGCCGCACCTTCTGTTCGACTTGTGAGCTCAATTCCACGCTGGCAGGGGCGACGTTTATCGGGTCGTGTTCCTCCAGCCAGGTCTCGTAGGTGGAACCGGATCCGAAACCGATGAGTTGGGTCGAGGCCGTGGTCGATACCTCACCTGCGGAACCGTAGAATTCGTAGGCGCCGGGGAGGACGCGGTAACTATGCCCGGCTACCGTCGGGGCCGTCATCCCGTTGACCTTGCCGTATCCCAAACCGAAGGTCGCGAAGGTGATCGTCGACAGCTGGTCGGTGATCCGCCAATCGCCGTCGTCGTCCTTGGAGAGGTTGACGACGAGGTCGATGACGTCGTGGGCGCCCTTGAGTTGCACGTCGACGCGCTCCGTTTCGTTCATCTGACCGGTGTTTCCGATTTCGGTCACGTCCCAAAGGTCGGCGTTCACCGCCCGGGCGTCCAAAAACAACCCATCCTCGCCGACCGGGGGCTCCTCCATGAGCCGCAGAGCGGCATCGATGTCGCCGTCCCTGATGTAGTCGAAGTAGTCGGCGACGACGTCCTCCGCTTGGGGCTCCGGCAGATTCGGTATGGCGATCGCCAGGGCCGCCAATGCCGCGACACCTCCCGCGATGAGCCAGCGGGTGCGCTTTCGCAGCGGTGTCTGCTGGTACCAGTCGGTGTACTCGCGGGCGGCTGACGGTCGCGAGGGGTGGTCATAGTAAGTCACATTGCTAAACATGCTGAGATTCCGTGTAACAAAAGGGACTGGAGGGGCGTATGTTGCCGAGGATGCTACCCGACCGTGTCTAGCCGTGGACAATGAAGTCGGAGCTGACCGCCTGGCATTAGGCTCTAGCGTGTGGAACCGTTTAACCAGTCCAACCCCGCGCGCGATGCCGTTGTCTGGCGCACGATCGAGGCCGAGCTGCGTGAACCCGCCCCGAATCTGGAAGGTCTGCCGATTGTGGATGTCGGCGGCGGGACCGGAGGGTTCGCGGTGCCGTTGGCCGCAGCCGGTCACCGCGTCATCGTCGTCGACCCGAGCCCGAATGCCCTGGCGAGCCTGCGTCAACGCGCGGACCAGGCCGGGGTCGGTGCGCGCGTGACCGGTATTCAGGGCGATGCGGATACGCTGGGTCAGGCCGTCGAGGCCGACAGCGCGCGCCTCGTGTTGTGCCACAGCGTGTTGGAGATGCTCGACGAGCCGGTGCGGGCATTGACGCAGATCGCCCGTGTCACGGTGAAGGGTGCGGCGGTGAGTCTCGTCGTGGCCAACCTGGCCGGAGCGGTTCTGGCGCGTGCCTACGCCGGTCACGTCAGCGAAGCCACCGCGTTGCTGACGAGGGGCACGACGGACGGGACCGAGACGCGTCTTCGGCGCTTCGACCCGCGCAGTCTCGACCAGCTGGTCATGAAGTGCGGGCTGGTCGGCGAATCCCGTCATGGCATCGGTATCGCCGCAGACTTGGCGTCACACGAAGGCGCGGAGCCGGATTTCGTGGCCGCTTTGCGTCAGTTCGAGCTCGAGGCCTCCTCACGTTCCCCGTATCGCGATATTGCGGCCGGGATCCACGTGCTGGCACGCCGTCCCCAGCAGTAACACCATGCGGTCGTGGCGCCGCATACGCTGCGTGTGTGAACTGCGTCATTGTGAAGTTTTTCCCCGGTTGCGGGCTTTACTCCTGTCGTTGTGTGAGACGTTCGCGTAACGTTTTCTTATATGGATATCGACGAACGGCTATTGCGTCCTGTGCAGCCGGAATATGGAGTCGCGAGTCTCGGCGATCTCATTCCGTCGGCTCTTTCGGCGTTGCAGGTTCCGTCGACATCGGATGTGCTGGGCCTGACGGAGTCCCTGTCGGGCATCAATAAGATCGCCGTCTTGCTCGTCGACGGCCTGGGCTACCACCTGTATTCGCAGGCGGCGCAGTCATCGCCGATTCTCGCGTCGGTGTGGGGCGGTGAACTCGGCGGCTTGCGGCGCTTGACGACGAACTTCCCGTCGACGACGCCCACCAGCCTGACCTCCCTGGGCACGGGCGTTACGCCCGGACGTCACGGCGTCTTGGGGTTCACGGTCAACGTCCCCGGTACCGACGATGTTTTGACCCACATTCTGTGGGGCGATAAACCCGATCCTCTGCTGTGGCAGCCCGTGCCGACGTGTTTCGAACGTGCCGCTGCCCACGGGGTCGCTGCGGCGATCGTGTCGCGGATCTACCCGACCGGGGGACTATCCGCCGCGGCCTTCCGTGGCGGGGACCCGGTCGGCAGCGATTCGGCGGAGGAGACGGCGGCCGGCGTCGTGCGCTCCCTCAATGCGAGCGAGAGATCCATTGTGTATGGGTACTATCCGCTCGTCGATCGCATGGGCCACGAATACGGGGTCGATACCCCGCAATGGCATGAGGCCGTCGCCGAACTGGACCAGCTGCTGCGCCAGGTGTGTCGGGAACTTCCGCGCGACGCTGCGCTGCTGGTCACCGCCGATCACGGCATGCTCAACATCCCGGAATCGGCGAAAGTTTTCATCGACGACCACCCTCAGCTGCGCCACGATGTACGCGTCATCGCCGGCGAACCCCGCGCGCGTTACATCCACGTCCGGCCTGGCAAAGAGGAACAGGTGGCGCGTACCTGGCGTGACACTCTGGGAGACCGGGTCGAGATCTGGACCCGGGGCGAGGCCATCACGGCCGGCTGGTTCGGCGACGTCAGCGAGGACCATCGGGACCGGATCGGTGATCTGATCGTGGTCTGTCGCGGCGATTGCGCCATCGTCGGGGTCACGGAGACAGACGGGCCGACCACTGCCGCGTTGCGCGGATACCACGGCGCACATTCCGAAATCGAGATGGCGGTCCCGTTGTGGCTGTGTCGCGGCGGCGAGGTGGCCTGACCAACACGGGAATGTCTCAGTCTAGGGGTAATCTTGCGGCGTTTCGTCGATGAATGACCGACGCCGAAGGGAGCCGACCGTGGGCCGCACGACTTCGACGGTGCCGCCGCCGCACGCCTTCGGCGCCGACCTGGACGACACTGGCTGCAGCATCATGCACGTCGACATGGACGCGTTCTTCGCCTCCGTCGAGCTCGCGCGGCGGCCGCAGTTGAGGGGCAAGCCGGTCATCGTCGGGGGTCTCGGTGCGCGTGGTGTCGTGTCCGCGGCGAGCTACGAGGCACGGGTGTACGGCGTGAACAGCGCTATGCCGATGGCGGTGGCGCGGAAGCGTTGCCCTCACGCGGAATTCATCGCGCCGGATGGAGCCGAGTACTCGCGGATATCCAAAGCGGTCATGGAGATATTCACCTCCTACACACCGCAGGTGGAGCCGTTGTCCATAGACGAAGCATTCCTCGACGTTTCGGGTGCCCGGCGGCTGTTCGGATCGGCGAAACAGATCGCGCGGCAGATCCGTGCGGAGGTCGCCGAGCAGCATTCCATTACCTGCACCGTGGGCATCGCCTCCACGAAGTTCGTAGCGAAGCTGGCATCCACACATGCCAAGCCCGATGGCTTGGCGGTGGTCCCGGCAGATGAAGTGCTCGCGTTCCTGCATCCGCTGCCGATCAGCGCATTGTGGGGAGTGGGGGAGAAGACGGCGAAGGTCATTGAGCGGCTCGGCCTGCGCACGGTCGCCGACATTGCGCAGGCCCCACTCCCGCGGCTGGAACGCTCCCTGGGGAAAGCGACTGCGCAGCATCTTCGCGCGCTCGCGCATGGGAGAGACCATCGCACGGTCGATACGACGCGCGTGGAGAAATCCATCAGCGCCGAAACCACCTTCGACGTCGACATCGACGATGTGTCGCAGGTGTGTACAGCGGCGTTGGCGTTGTCGCGCAAAGTCGCGGCGCGCAGCCGCAAGGCATCGTTGATGGGTTACACGATCACAGTCAAACTACGCAGCCGTGATTTCTCCACCAAGACGCGTTCTCGGACTCTGACCGAGGCCACCGATGTGGCCCAAGAGATATATTCGGTCGCCGCCCAGCTGGTTCGCGACAACGTGACATCCCCGATCCGTCTGGTCGGCGTGCGACTCGGCGGGCTGGTGGATGCCCGGTCGCACGCGTTTCAACCGACGCTCGATTCCGGCCGTGCCGATTGGCGCGAGTTGGAACGTACGATCGATGGTCTGCACACCCGTTTCGGCCGCGACGCGGTGTCTGTCGCGCGCCTGGTGAGCAAGGCGGAAACCCGGGCGCGTAAGGCCTTAGAAAAGCCGTGGAATGTTTGGGGCGCAGACAAAAGAGGTAAGAGGGACGACAGGTGCGAGGTACCTGCCAAATTCCTATCCGATCCGCCTACCGGACGCGACATTTGAATCGTAGACTTGAACGTACATAGCCAGGCTGTGGCTGCAGCCGCACTGACCGCAGGAGGAGTGCCGTGCCGCTCTCCGAACATGAACAAAGAGTGTTCGACGAGATTGAGCAGTCGCTCGCCGACGACCCGAAATTTGCGTCGGCCGTGCGCGCGCATGATCCACGACACCGTGGACGCCGACGCATCGTGCTCGGCGGGCTCATATCCTTCGCGGGCCTCGTGCTGATGGTCGTGGGTGTCATGATCAACGCATGGTGGCTCGGCGCTGTCGGTGCACTCGTGACGTTCGGCGGAATGCTCTTCGCGCTTCATATCCAGCGGCGTACGGCCAGCGGGAATCTTTCGGCAGTCGGCGGTAAGGCAACGCGGAAAACGGGTAAACCGTCGAAACGTTCCCGTCCCTCCGGAAGGTACACAGTGGCGGACCGCCTCGAGGAACGCTGGCGCCGTCGCCGCGACAACGGTTGGCAGTGACCCTCGTGCCTTGATTGAGCATCTCGGCTCATGCGTGGATCGATCGCGCATGAGCCGTTTTCGTGCGTGCGGACTGTGGCACAAGCGCCCGCGGTTAGGCGGGGCTCTTCCCGGTCGGGCTGTTCGTCTCTGGATCCGGCCTGGCGGTGCGACTCGCCCAGCCCCGGGTAGTACGGCTCCGCGGTGCGACGTTCACGTCGCACCGCCGTCGGTGTCGAGACCGCCGCCGTGGACGACGCGACCAACGCCCTATCGCCTTAGCGGCCAATCCGAGATCGCCTTAGCGGTCAACGCTGCGGGCGTGAACCAAACCGCTGACGCACGCGCCGCGGCAGCAAGCGCAGGTACACGATGGCGTCGTTGAACCGTCGCGTGACAGTGGACATGCCGGTGCGCCACGACCACAGCACCGAATCCGGAAGCAGCTGAGCGCGAACCTGCGCACCGGAGCCCCGCGTCTCGAACAGGCCGAGCCGTGCTGCCTGAAGCGCCCGAGGCAACGTCATCCCGGTGGGCGGGTCGGCGGCGTACTGCGCGCGTTCGTGTGCGGCGCCGAGATGTCGCAGACCCGAGGCGGCGGAGCCGTACAGGGACTCCTGCTCGATCAGCCGGTTGACGAGTTGGCGGCTCGTGGTTGATTCGCTGACATTGATGCGAAGGTCCTGCAGCGTGTCGAGCAGGTCTGCCCACGCCGCGTTGGCGGTCTCGCTCGGCGACGCGCTCACGGCGAGCCGTCGCCGTCGCCGAGCGCTACGGGCCAGGGCGGGGGAGGCCGCCAGCAAGATCACCGCGAGCCCGCCGAGGACCCAGTAGGGCCACACGGTTGGTGGCTGAATGCCGTTATAGACGGTCGCTTGCACGCCCTCGAGCTCGTCCGGGTTCAGGTCGTTACCGTTGTCGTCCCCGCCCGTGGAATCCGAATCGGACTCCTCCGGGTTATCGCTGTTGCCGGAGCCTTCGTCGTCGCCGGAGTCTTGATCCGGTGCCCAGGCGTTTTCAGAGGGGTTCTCCACGCCGGAAGCGGGGGTGGGGTCGAACGGGACCCAGCCGTAGCCCTCGAAGTACACCTCAACCCATGCGTGGAAATTGAAGTTCGTGAGCTCGTATTTATCGCCGGTGTTCGTGCCGCCGGTGAGACCGATCGACACCCGCGCGGGGATATCGACCGACCGAAGCATCCACGCCATCGACGCGGCGTACTGCTGGCAGAACCCGGCCTTCGTATCGGTGAGGAACCGTTCGACGGCGTTGCCGCTGCCGTCGTCGAGTTTCCCGGTGTCGAAGTCGTAGCGGAAACCGTTTTCGTGGCTGAAGTGGTCGTGGACCGCCATGACCTTGTCGTATTGGTTCTGCTTGCCTTCGGTCAGGTCCTGTGTCAGTGAGTCCACGACCTTGCTGTCCGGGTGCTCGGTGTTGCGTTGGTACACCGACGATGTCGGCGAGACCGGGATGCTCGACCGCAAAGCCTCCGGGGTGAAGTCGTGCTGGACGAACTCGTAGGAGAATTCGATACCCGAGGTGCTGGTTTGGGTCGAGGTGACCGTGTTGGCGACCGGATCGTATATCCAGTCGTCGCTGACGTCCACTTTCGAGGGCTGTTGGAAGAGAGGTAGCGCCTGTCCGCTCAGGTTCGTCGACTCGAACGTCGCCTTCACGGTCTTGCTTTCGACGTCCTCGTGCGGTCCACGCTGCGGCATGTTCGACACCGGCACCGACTGGCTCGACGGCTCGATGTCGGCGAAGAAACCGTTGTCGTTGAGCCCTTCGGCCGTCCACATCTTCATGTAGCCGGGATTGCCGCTGTCAGTTTTCACGAAACCGAGCACGGTCGTCTCGCTCGTGTCGAGCGCGCCCTCGAGCATCGCCACGGGGTTCACGTTCGATACCGGTCCACTGCCTGAGCCGTTGCCGGTCCCGCTGTTGTACCAGGCCTGGATCAGGCCCGTATTGCCACCGGGAAGAAGGGCCGACACGACAATCGCCAACGGGATGACCAGCGCGACCATGAGCCTTCCGGTCATAGCCAAGGGCGACGGTCGCCACGTGTCGATGGAACGACCGTCACCGTCGAAGCGTTGGCCGAACGTGCGGACGCGATGGATGTTGTCCGACATCAACACGACCAGGTATGCCGCGGCTCCCGGGATGAACAGCAGCCACGGCACGCTCTCCGGCAGGACCGCCACCGGCACCGTATACAGCGCCAGCATGGGGAAACCGACCAATGCCGGTGCACGCAGCATCGAAGCCAGGATGTCGGTGAGTATCGCCACTTGCGACAGAAACAAGACAATGAGGAAAGCGATGCCTTCGTTGCCGCTGACCGGCGGGACCTCGGTGATCATCACTTCGCCGGCGGATCCCAGCAATTTACCGAACTGGGCGAAGGTGTCCCACGACGGGAAAAGCCACAGGTGCGCGTCCTTGCCGAAATACAGGGTCAAAAACAGCAGAACGGCCACAAGCTGGCTCGGGATCTGTGCCAGGCTGCTCGACCACGCTGAACGAATCGCCATCGACACGCCGAACACGAGCGCCACGACCAGCACTGCGGGCACGCCCCACGCGAACGGGTCCTCGACGACCACTGCCAGCGGCAGGCACGCCAGCAGCAACGCGAATGCCGCCAGCACGCTGATAGTGCGACCTTGCTTCATGCGGCTCCCTTCGAACCGACTGCCGATGTGGCGCTCGTATTGGCGCGGGTACCCAGCTCCCGCCACCGCGCAGCCAGATCGTCGCCGTGGCGGATCGGCACGACATGCCAGCCGGCGCGCATTAGCGCCATCGTCGACTCGTGGAATGCGTGGTCGGCGTCGACACGTGCCCGCGATTTCAGCGATAGCCACGAGGTGGTGTCCATCAGTAGCGCGATGCAGGTGGCGCCGGCCCCGCTGAGGGCGGCGAGCCGTGCCGCATCCCGGCTCGACAGTTCGCCGACGATGGCGACGATCACTCCACCGTGGTCGCGTTGCTGAATTTGCGTGACGAGACGGCCGATGTCGCCGTGACGGATCGAGCGCACAGACGCCAAATAGTCCATGGTGGCCGCATCTGCGACATGGTCCGGTTCCACATCGGCGGATTCGGTGACGAGACGCAGCTTATAGCCGCTTGCCTGCAGCCTCCGGTTGATGCTGGCAGTCGCCGACACGGCCCATTCGAACGAGGAGGTGGGGCCGTCGCCACGGTGAGCGCCGGACCGCAGGTCCAGCGCCAGTGTCGCGCGGCTATCCCACGGCTGCTCCTCCCGGCGCACCATGAGTTCGCCGAAGCGGGCCGTGGAGCGCCAATGCACGCGCCTGAGGTCATCGCCGTGGCGGTATTCGCGCGTGGCCGCGTCGTCTTCGCCGTGCACGGCCACGGCGCGTGCCCGACTCTCGCCGCTGCCGGCGTATTCGCCGGGAAGCACCACGGGCGGCAATGGGGTAACGCGCGGCAACACGATGATGCGATCGCAGGTCGGGTTATGCCGGCCGACCTCGACGAGCCCGAACGGGTCCGATGTGCGCACCGTCAATGGTCCGATCTCGTAGAGCCCACGCTGCCCGGCCTGCAGCGAATACGAGATCGATCGGGTCGCTTTGGGCTCCAGCTTCTCCAAGACCAGCCGGGGACGCGCACCCAGCGCGTACGGCAGTTGGTCTTCGGCCATGATCGTGCCGCTCGGGATCGCTGACTCGTTTTGGACGTAGACAGTGACGTTCGTCTGTTGTCCCACTCCGACCCGCACCGGATGGACCGTGCGCTTCACGGTCATGCGGTAACGCGTGCGCCACAACAGAAGGACCGACGCCACAGGAAGCAATCCGACGACGAACGCGGGCCGCAGCAGGTCCTTTTCGCCCACCATCAGCGACGCGAGCACCAGTGCCGCCGCCACACACAGGAGGGCTTTCCCTCTGCGAGTAAGACCACGAAGCACGTCCCCCACGCCGGATCAGCCCCCTTGCACGGGCACTGGGACGCGGCGCACCAGGTCCTGGATGATCGCTTCGGTGGAGCGGCGCGCCAACTGTGCATCGGAAGTCGCCAAGACCCGGTGGGCAAGCACCGGCACGGCGAGCTCCTGGAGATCATCGGGTATGACGTAGGTGCGGCCGGCGAAAGCGGCGTGCGCACGGGCGATGCGCAGCAGATGCAGGGCCGACCGGGGACTGGCGCCCAGGCGCAGTTCCGGCGTCTGTCGAGTGCTCCCGACGAGGCTGATCGCGTACTTCTTCAACGGCTCGGCGACGTGGATGTGCCGCACGAAGTCGACCATCCTGTGCACGGTGTAGCTGTTGATGACCGGTTTGAGCTGCTCCAGCGGCGAACCCATGCCGTGGATGTCGAGCATCTTCAGCTCAGCATCCGGCGCCGGGTAACCGATCGTGACGCGCGCGGTGAACCGGTCACGTTGCGCCTCGGGAAGCGGGTAGGTGCCTTCCATCTCGATCGGGTTCTGCGTCGCCATGACCATGAACGGGTCCTGCAAGCTGTAGGTCGTGCCGTCGACGGTGACCTGCCGTTCCTCCATGCATTCCAGCAGCGCCGACTGGGTTTTGGGCGACGCGCGGTTGATTTCGTCGCCGACGACGATGTTGGCGAAGACGGCGCCTGGCTTGAACGTGAAGTCTCGGGTCTCCTGGTCATAGATCGACACACCGGTCACGTCGCTGGGCAGAAGGTCGGGCGTGAACTGGATGCGGTGCATCGTGCAGTCGATGGTGGCAGCCATGGCTTTAGCCAGCATCGTCTTACCGACGCCGGGTACGTCTTCGATTAGAAGGTGCCCCTCGGCCAGCATTACCGAGACCGCGATGCGGATCGTGTCGGTCTTTCCCTCAATGACCTTTTCGATGTTGCTGATGACAGCATCGGTGGTCGCCTTGAATTCGTCCGCCTGCATCGGCGAATCCCCGGCATCGTGTGAGCCGATGGGTGATGCGGTCACCGGTGCTCTCCTATCTCTGGGGGCGTGGGTTGTTCGTGGTGCTGCTGGTGTTCCAACGTCGGACTCGTTGGTACTCCTAGTGTCTCAGCGCAATGTGAACTGTTCGAACACGTTTGCCATCAAGATTTCGTAACGAGTTGGGTAGTGGGCTACAGCAGTCCCGGTGGTCGCGGCCGCCACGCGGAGCGGAGCCGAGTCGCAATAAGTTATGCTGGAGCCATGCAGTGTCATGTCCTGCTCCTTACGTAGCCGTGCTAGCGCAACACATACCGCGTTAGTACGGCAGCCCCTCGCCCGCGAGGGGCTTTTTTATGTCCTTGTGCGGGCATGGCCGTGACGTTCAATGAGACCACCAGATTCTATGAGGAAAGCATGAACGATATTAAAAGTCCCGATCAACCGCAGCATCGTTATGACGCAGTGCTGGCCGGCCGTATCGAGCGGAAGTGGCAGGATTTCTGGGAAGAGAACCGTGTGTTCGACGCCCCGAACCCGGTGGGGGACCTGGCGGACCCGCGGCATGAGGCGGGGGATTTGCCGAAGCTTTTCGTCATGGACATGTTCCCGTACCCGTCTGGAGCCGGCCTGCATGTGGGGCACCCGTTCGGCTACATCGCCACTGACTGCTATTCGCGGTTCAAGCGTATGGACGGCTTCAATGTCATGCACCCGATGGCGTTCGACGCGTTCGGTCTGCCCACCGAGCAGTACGCGATCGCCACTGGTGAGCAGCCGGCGAAGATCACTGAAGCCAACATTGCGACGTTCCGCAAGCAGCTGCGTCAGCTGGGTCTGGGTTACGACTCGCAGCGCAGCTTCGCCACCTCGGACCCGGATTACTATAAGTGGACTCAATGGATATTCCTGCAGATCTTCAACGCCTGGTTCGATGAGGACGACAACCGTGCGCGTCACATCGACGAACTGATTGAGGAGTTCGAGTCCGGGCAACGTGCGGTTCCGGGCGGGCAGGAATGGTCGCAGTTGAGCGCCGTCGAGCGCCGCACCATCGTCGACGAGTACCGTCTGGCATATGTCACGGAGGCACCGGTCAACTGGTGTCCGGGGCTGGGCACCGTGCTGTCGAACGAGGAAGTGACCGCGGAGGGGCGCAGCGAGCGCGGCAACTTCCCGGTATACACGCGCAAACTGAAGCAGTGGATGATGCGCATCACTGCCTACAGTGAGCGTTTGTTGGAGGGCTTGGATCGGCTGGACTGGCCGGAGTCGACGGTTCAGCTGCAGCGAAACTGGATCGGCAAATCGACCGGTTCGCACGTCCGTTTCTCCACCGAAGCGGGAGACATCACCGTCTTCACGACGCGACCGGACACATTGTTCGGTTCCACCTACATGGTTTTGGCTCCGGAACATCCGCTGGTGGACGCGTTGACAGTGACGCAGTGGGCGTCGGGCACGCCCGAGTCGTGGACCGGAGCGCACGCGACGCCGGCCGAAGCCGTTGCCGCGTACCGGGCGCAGGCCGCCGCGAAAACTGATGTCGAGCGTCAAGGCGACACGAAGACCAAGACAGGTGTCTTCACCGGTTCGTACGCGACGAACCCGGTAAACGGCAAGGAAGTCCCTGTTTTCATCGCCGACTACGTCCTGATCAACTACGGCACCGGCGCAATCATGGCCGTTCCGGGGCATGACGAACGCGACTGGGACTTCGCTACGACGTTCGATCTGCCGATTGTGTCGGTGGTGGAGAGCCCGGAAGGCTACGAGGGCAAGCCATACAGTGGCGAAGGTAAGGCGATCAACTCGGACTTCCTGAACGGCCTACCGACTCCGCAAGCCAAGACGGCGATGGTCGAATGGTTGACGGACAAGGGATACGGCGAAGGCACCACGACCTACCGCCTGCGGGACTGGTTGTTCTCGAGGCAGCGGTACTGGGGCGAACCGTTCCCCATCGTCTACGACGAATCCGGGCTGCCAGTCGCGCTGCCGGAATCGATGCTGCCCGTGGTTTTGCCCGAAGTGGACGACTATGCGCCGCGCACCTTCGATCCGCAGGACGCGGACACGGAGCCGGAGCCGCCTCTGGGGCGCGCCACGGAATGGGTCGATGTCACGCTCGACCTGGGCGACGGGCCGAAGAAGTACCGGCGCGAACTGAACACGATGCCGAACTGGGCCGGCTCCTGCTGGTATCAGCTGCGCTACACCGACCCGCACAATAAGGAGCGTTTCGCGGACCCGCGAAACGAAAGCTACTGGATGCAGCCGCAAAGCGAGAACGACTGCGGCGGTGTCGACTTGTACGTGGGCGGGCAGGAGCACGCGGTCCTGCACCTGCTGTACGACCGTTTCTGGCAGCAGGTCATGTACGACCTGGGCCACGTGTCAAGCCCGGAGCCGTTCCGCAAACTGATTCACCAGGGCATGATCCAGGCCTACGCGTACACCGATGAGCGCGGTGCCTACGTGCCGGCCCACGAGGTCCTCGAGGAATCCGGCAAGTATTTCCATGACGGAAAACTGGTCGCCCGCGAATACGGCAAGATCGGTAAGTCGCTGAAGAACGTGGTGACGCCCGGCCACATTTGCGAACAGTACGGCGCCGACACGTTCCGGCTATACGAGATGAGCATGGGTCCGCTGGAGATCGCCCGCCCGTGGGAGACGCGTGCGGTCGTCGGTTCGCTGCGGTTCCTGCAACGTTTGTGGCGCAACATCGTCGACGAGGAGACCGGCGAATGCGTCGTCGTGGATGCGGAACCGGACCTGGAAACCCGCAAACTGATGCACCGCACGATCGCCACTGTGCGCACGGACATGGACCACCTGCGCATGAATACCGCTATCGCGAAACTGATCTCGCTGAACAATCATGTGGTGAAACTGGAGCGGGTTCCGCGCGAGGTCGCCGAGAACCTGGTGTTGATGGTGTCGCCGTTTGCGCCGCACGCCGCCGAGGAACTATGGCGCAAGTTGGGACACTCGGGTTCGGTACAGCACGTCGACTTCCCACGTGAGGACCAGCAGTATCTGACGGTGGAGTCGGTGACCTACCCCATCCAGGTCAACGGCAAGGTCCGCGACCGTATCGACGTCGCCGTCGACGCCAGTCAAGACGACGTGAAGGCCGCCGCCTTGGCCACCGAGAAGATCATCGCCGAACTGGACGGTCGCGAGCCCCGCAAGGTGATCGTGGTGCCGGGCCGCATGGTTTCGGTTGTCCTATAACGCAACGAAGGGGCGGGCCCGAGTTCCAGAACTCGGGCCCGCCCCTTCGCATGTGCGGTCACGGTTTGCGCGTCAGGCGGCACATTGCTGTTCGGTGCCCCTCACGGTTAGTTTGACGTCCGTCTCTTCCGGGTCGGCCTGCTGGCCGGCTCCCGGGGTCTGTTCGGAGACCGAGCAGTCGCCGTTTTCGTCGTTGTCGTAAGTGGCCTGGGAGGAGAATCCCTTGTCTTCGAGCTTTTTTTGCGCCTGCGGCAACGGGTTGTCCAGCACGTTCGGAATCGCCACCATCGGTGGGTCTTCCGGTTCGTTGGGTTGTTCGTCTCCGCCGTCGTCGTTGCCGCCGCCGTCGTTTCCGTTGTCTCCGCCGTTATTGCCGCCGCCGTCGTTTCCGTTGTCGTTGCCGCCGCCGTCGTCCTGGTTGTCCTCGTCGGAGTCGCCCGTCTCGTCGTTTTCGGTGTCCGTGGCGGTCTGGCTGCTGTCTCCGGCCGCGGGCTTATCGTCGCCGGTCCACGGCAAAGTGGTGGCCACAACGATGATCAGCAGCAGGGCAACCAGGATTGCTGCGATGATTCCGATCGTCTTGCCCGCCTTCTTGGGCGGTTCGGGAATGCGCTGCGACGACGTCGTCGGTGGCGGTGCGGGACGACGGGGAGGAGGCGGCGGAGGCGGACCTGGCGCACCCATCCGCTGCGTTGCTTCGTGCATCGGGCGCGTCGGTTCGGCCGGGCCGGCCATGCGCACGGTCGGTGCGTTTCCTGCGAGCACATCGCGGCACGCCTGCGCGAACTCGGCTGCGGACTGGAACCGCCGCGCGGGATCCTTCTGCAGCGCGCACTCGACAATGTCGACGACCGGCTGTGGGATGTGCTGCGGCAGAGGGGGAGGCTCCTGATGCAGGTGCCCATTGATTACCGCGCCCGGGTTAGTCGAGCCGAACGGCGGTGCGCCGGAGAGGCATTCGTAGGCGACGATGCCGAGGGAATACACGTCGGCAAGGCCCGTCAGGTCCTTATCGTACAGTTGCTCCGGGGAGGAGTAGGCGACCGTGCCCATCACCATGCCGGTTTCGGTGAGGCCCGCCTCGCCTCGGGCGCGCGCGATGCCGAAGTCGACGAGTTTGATGCGCCCGCTGTCGGACAGCAGCATGTTCGCCGGCTTCACATCGCGGTGCACGATTCCGGCCTCGTGGGCGGCTTGCAGCGCATCGGCGGCATCGGCGATGATCGGCAGCAGCCGCCGCGGGTCCATCGGTCCCTCTTCGGCCAGCACTTTGCTCAGTGATTTTCCCCGGACGAGCTCCATGACGAGGAACGACAGGACCCCATCTGGGGTGGTGTCCTCGCCGTAGTCGTACAGGCCGACGACTCCGGGCGCCTGCAATGCTGCGACGGAACGTGCTTCCTGTTGAAAACGGGTGCGGAAACGCGGGTTTTCCGACAGCCCGGAGTGCAGGAGTTTGATGGCGACCGGACGGTTCAGCCGGGTATCGAGGCCACGCCACACGTCGCCCATTGCACCGCCGTCGATCCGGCCTTCCAACTGGTACCGATCGGCCACCAGGTCGCCTGCGCGCACGGTCCATCCTCTCGTAGGCGTATGTGAGTGCGCCGATTATGTCATGGCTGAACAAGGCCCCTGCGCCGCCAGTGACGGTTCCGCCGTCGCTGCAGGAACGGGTGTGTCGACCGGATAACACGGGAAACTGAGAGCACGTTGATTGCGGCGAGAGACCATTTTGCATATCAAAGAAAATGCGCTAAATTGAATGATTTGCGCACGAAAAATGGCGACTTATTGTCGCCCTATTAAACACTAGAGTATCAGAGGGGAAATCGAGTGTCAAACCGGGGTGAAGACAGGCAGCAGTTGGCTGTAGCGGAGGAGAACAAGCACCTGACGTGGCTATACGCTAGGCTGGATGAACTGCGGGAACGCGCGAAAGAGCGACGCAAGGACGTTCTTTCCTGGCCGAGAAGTACGCCACAGGCGCAATTGTTCCGAGATGAATTCGCTGCGAAATATACCCAAGAAATTGCGCGACTAACCGCGATCGATCACGGTTTGTGCTTCGGTAGAATTGATCTCGATAATGGCGAAACGCGCTATATCGGTCGCATGGGGATACTGGATGAGGACGGTAACCCGATATTGATCGACTGGCGCGCACAGGCGGCCAGGCCGTTCTATCTGGCGACCGCTGTCGACCCCCACGGGGTTCGAATGCGGCGGCACATCCGCACTCACCACCGCACAGTGATCGGCGTCGAAGACGAAGTGCTCGATCTCGATGCCCCGCGCGGCACCGGGAACGAAAACGTCAGTGGAGAAGCGGCGCTACTCGCCTCGATCAACGCCAGCCGTACCGGCCGCATGAGGGACATCGTGGCCACGATCCAGGCGGAACAGGACCGGATTATTCGGGCCGAGGCCGACGGCGCGCTTGTCGTCCAGGGCGGGCCCGGAACCGGTAAAACTGCCGTTGCGCTGCACCGCGCCGCGTATTTGTTGTACGAGTACCGGGAACGCCTGGCCAACAGGGGCGTGCTCATCATTGGTCCCAACCCCACTTTTCTGCGCTACATCAGCGACGTGCTGCCGGGCCTCGCCGAAACCGACGTCTTGCTGCGCACGATGTCCGACCTCTACCCCGGAACGGTCGCCGAGCGTGAGGAGACCGACCGGGCCGCCGGGTTGAAAGGCGACCTCGCCATGGTCGAGGTGATGGACAGAGCGTTGGCGGACCGGCAGAGGGCACCGGAACGGGCCGTGACGATGGACACCGAGTACGGGACGCTCACGCTGGACCACTACGGCATGAAAGCGGTGCGTTCGCGCGGACGCGGATGCGGTCGCAAACACAACGCCGCACGCGAAAAGGTTGACGACGAGATCGTTGCCCTGTTGGCCGAACAGGTCGCCGATGACATCGGCCAGGACCCGCTCGGGGGCGATAATCTCCTGGAGCCGGCGGACGTCGACCAGATCGCCTCCGAGCTGCGCAACGAGCCCGAGGTGCAGGCGGTCGCGGATTGGCTGTGGCCGGTGTTGACGCCGCACCAGCTCCTTGCGGGCCTGTTGGGCACGCCCGAAAGGATCAAGTCGGCGGCACCGCATCTTTCCGAGGACGAGGTCATGACGCTGCTGCGGCAGCCGCGCACCGGATGGACAGTGGCAGACATCCCGCTGCTCGACGAGGCGGCCCAACTGCTTGGGTACGACGACAATAAGGAAGCACGGGACCAGCAGACGGAGCGGCTCGAACAGCAACGCGCCTACGCCGAAGGCGTCCTGGAGATCGTGCAGGGTTCCCGTTCGACCGACCTCGACGACGATCCCGAGCCCGAACAACTCATGGCCACCGACGTCTTGGACGCCGCGTTGCTGGGGGAGCGCTATCGGGAGGTCGGCTACCAGTCGATCGCCGCGCGGGCCGCTAAAGATCGTGAATGGACATTCGGTCACGTGATTGTCGATGAGGCCCAGGAACTGTCGCCCATGGCGTGGCGCATGCTCGCACGGCGTAGCGTCGGTCGGTCGATGACGATCGTGGGAGACCTGACCCAGGCGAGCTCGACCGCTTCCCCACGCACCTGGGCCGAGGCGCTCGAGCCGTACGCCCACGGCCGCTGGCGCGAAGCCGAACTCACGGTCAGCTACCGCACCCCGGCCGAAATCCTCGACGTCGCGGCCGACACCCTGGCCAAGATCGACCCGACCTTGCGCGTGCCCGCGGCTGTACGTGCGACCGGGGTCAAACCGTGGCGCCAAGACGTCCAGCCCTCCGAGCTTTCGGCGATGCTCGCTCGGGCGGTGGACAGCGAACGCGCCCGAATACCGCAGGGACAGGTCGGGGTCCTCGCCCCGACTGAACGCGTGACAAAATTGGCCGAAACGTTCGCGGACACCCCTCAGGTGTCAGTGATGTCCGTGCGCGAAGCTAAGGGGCTCGAGTACGACAGCGTCATCGTCGTCGACCCGGACGGGATCGTCAGCTCCGGTCCGCGGGGACTCAACGACCTGTATGTGGCGCAAACGCGCGCCACTCAGCGGATGGGAACGATCGTGCTGCAGTGACTCAGCCCTCGATAGGTACGCGCGAAGCCGGCACTTCGTGAGCCGTGTGGGAGCGCACGTGAAGATTCGGGATGCAGTGCGGGTAGTTTTCGACGATCCAGTCGATCAGTTTCTCCCGCACTTCGCATCGCAGGTACCACTGGTTGTCGGCGTCGCTGGCGGAAATGAGCGGACGCACCAGTTTCATCGGTCCGTTCACGTTTGTCACCCACAGGCTCTTTGCGCGGCCGTCCCACAGTGGATTATCCACGACCAGTCTGTCGAACTCGGCACGTAGCTCCTCCATGGGCAGGCGCCAATCGACCTCGAGTTCGACGACGCCAAGAACGGATTGGCCGCCACGGCTCCAGTTCCGGTAAGCATTATCGGTGAAGTACGAGGTCGGCAAAACGAGCCGCCGTTCATCCCAGATCAGCACCACGACGTACGACAGTCGAACGTCTTCGACCTTGCCCCATTCGCCCTCGATCTCGACGATGTCGCCCAGACGGATCGTGTCACCGAACGCGAGCGACAGGCCGGCGAACAAGTTCTTCAACATCGTCTGCGCGGCCAGACCGACGATCACACCGGCGACACCGGCAGAAGCCAGCAAACTGGTGCCGATTGCGCGAGCGCCCGGGAAGGTCATGAAGACGCAGCCAATAGTGATCAACCAGATCAGCGTGAAGCCTGTGCGGTACATGACCATGATCTGCGTACGGCGCTGCCGCAGCTGCGGTTTATCGCCCCCGTTGTCGCGGGTGTTGAACTGCCGTTCGATTCCCAACCGCATGAGATAGAGCAGTTGCGTGGCGAGCCAACCCAGGGCCGCGATCATCCCGATCAGCAGCATATGGGCGATCGTGCCTCGCCAAGTGAAATCGTCGGTGACGCCCAACGCGATCCGGACCACCAGCAGCGTCAACAAGACCTGGGTCGGCCGATACGTCTCGCGGATGATCGCCAACGCCGTCCGGGAACGACGCAGCACGCGGCGTAGGAACCAGTTGCTCACGATGGTGACAAGGACCGCGATGATGCCGGCCGCGGGGAGCAGGAACAGGGGGGCGATCTCCTTCATCGTGCCACCGTAGCGACCCGGCGACGGTGCGAACCCGCCGCGGCGTGCATCGTGACGAATCTTCTATTTCGGTCACTGCGGGAACGACCTTCTTGCCCCCAAAGTGCCATCGCATCCGACTGCTTTGAGGACGGCACGTTGACACTCGGCCGATATCGCACTGGCCGACCCGGGGATCTCAGGGTCGCCGTAGGGGGACCTTCGGGGTGGCGACCTCAGGGAATCCACAGGGAACTTCCCCGATGCGGGTAATGCGTGCGAAACCGCAATGTAGATGGCACACGTCCACCGATCGGAAAGCTGCGATGTTGCCACAAGAATCAGCCGCCGCCGCGCCCACGCCAGGGAAGCGCACATGACGTGGCAGATCGTGGCCGCGATCGTCGGTGCCGCCTGCGTCGCCGTTGGCGCGGCCGCTCAGGAACGCCCCACCTGCGAGGCGGGCGGGCACGCCGTCGGCAAGCTGTCGCTTCTCAAGCACCTGCTCACGAGTCGGCGTTGGCTCGCAGGGGCGGCAGTCACCGGCTGCGGAATGTTGCTGCATCTGGCCGCGATCACGACCGCGCCGCTGAGCATTGTGCAACCGCTGGGAATCAGCGGGCTGCTCATGGCGGTGTGGATCGCGGCGCGGTGGCGCGGACGCAAGCTGCGCGGACGCGAAGCGTGGGGAGCGGTCGCCGTCACGGCCGGACTGTGCGGGCTCGTGTGGAGCCTGCCGAGGCACGGCGGGCAGGTCGACGTGCACGACGACGGCCTCGTACTGATGGTCCTGCTCGTGCTCGCTGCGGCCGCGGTAACCGCCGGCTCCGGTTCCGTCATGTCGGCCCGTACCAGGGCATGGCTGTTCGCGGCCGTTGCCGGCGCGTGCTTCGGGGTCACCGCTGCGTTGGCGCGGGTCGTCGCGCGCGACGTCCTCGCTGATGTCGCGGCGGCGTGGCAGTGGCGCAGTCTCGCGATCGTCATCAGTGCGCTCGTCGGGTCGTGGCTGCTGCAAAACGCATACCGCGCCAACCATTTCGGCATGTCGTACGCGACGTTGCTCGTGTGCGACCCGGTCATGGCGGCCGCTATCGGCTTCGCCGTATTGCACGAACCCCTGCCCGGATCCGTGGCGGACGCCGCCATCGCCGTGGTGTCCGGCCTGGTCACGGTCGTCGGCGTCGTCGCCCTATCGCACAGCAAGAACACAGGTCCCGCCGCTCCTGCACCGCATGGGGGTGCAGGAGCGGACAACACGAATACGAAGGAGCTTGACAATGTCGAACCTCACCGCGCCGTGGATCGAGGGCATGTCGGCGCAGCCGTTGCCTGATGAGGGGGCGCACAGCCGCAAGACAATCCTGATAGGAACCGATACGTATCCGCCCGACGTCAACGGGGCGGCAATGTTCACCCACCGGCTCGCCAGCGCCTTGGCGCGCCGCGGAAACGAGGTGCACGTGGTGTGCGCCTCCGATTCCGGGCCTGCGAGTCAACACATGATGGACGGCGTCACCGTGCACCGTCTGCGTTCTGTCCCCGCGGTCGTATACCCGTCCTTGCGTTTCGTAATGCCCGGGACCGTGGCCGGACCGATTGAGCGGATCATCGCCGCCGTCGAACCCGACGTGATGCACGTCCAGTCGCACTTCGGCGTGGGGCGCGCATGCCTCAAGGCCGCGCGGGCCGCACGGCTGCCGGTCGTGGCGACGAACCATTTCATGGCGGAACCACTCACGCGCCACTTCGCGGTACCGCAGGCCTGGCGCGACTTGGCGGCGAAGTGGGCGTGGGCAGATGCCGCGCGGGTGTTCGCACAGGCCGACCACGTGACCACTCCAACCCCGCTGGCCGCCGAAGTGTTCGCGAAGCGCGGTTTCCGGGGCGATGTGGAGGCCGTGTCGTGCGGTATCGACCTGTCCCGGTTCCGCGAGTCGGCATCGACGCCGCAACAGACGCGGGCGTGTTTCGGTGTGCCGGACAAGCCCACAATCGTTTTCGTGGGCCGCTTGGATGAGGAGAAAGGTATCCACCACACGATCGAGGCACTGAGCCGGCTGCGTCACCATGTCGACGCGCAACTGGTCGTCGCCGGGGTCGGGCCGCAACGCGACGAGCTGGAACGGATGGCGACGGAACTGGGCGTGGCCGACGATGTGCATCTCCTGGGTTACGTCACCGAAGAGGAACTGCCGCACGTCTACCACCTGGGCACTGTGTTTGCGATTCCCAGCGTCGCGGAACTCCAGTCGATCGTCACGCTCGAAGCGATGGCGTCGGGACTGCCGATCGTCGGAGCCGATGCGGTCGCGCTGCCACACTTGATCCGCGAAGACTGCAATGGCTACCTCGTGGAGCCGGGCGATGCCGCGGCGTTGGGCGACCGACTGCGCACCGTGCTCGAAAGCGAGAGCCTGCAGCGCGCCATGGGCGCCACGAGTCGTGCGATGGCTGTCAAACACGACCAGGTCCGGTCGCTGGAACGGTTCGAATCCATTTACGCGGCGCTGGCGGCTACCGCCTTGACGCGATGACGTCGCCGGGGGAGAAGGTGTGGCCCGGCCGGGTCGCGATGGTGGGGGCGTCGACTGCGATTGCGTGCTTCGTACTGCTGCACATGTGGATGGGCGATTTCGTTGACCCGTTGCGACGCCCGGTGAGTCTGTACGCGCTCGAGGCTCCAGGCTCGGTGTTGTTCCCGCTCGGGGTGTTGGGGGTGGCCGTCGCAGCTATGGCCCTGTCGCTGCCGAGGCCGGTGCGCGGCGCTCAATTGAGGTGCATTCTGACGCGGGCCAGTCTGGGCGCGTCGGGTGCGTTGCTCGTCCTCGTAGCGCTTTTTCCGACTGATGCCGGATACCGGGTCGCGTCGTGGAGTGGCGAGATCCATCGCTACGCGGCAGGCGGCGCGTTCCTCCTGTTGACTGTCGCGGGACTGGCTCATGCGGCGCATGGGGTTCGGCATCGCGGACCGGTACGGGCCATCGGGGTGACGGCGGTGATCAGCGCGGTCACATTCGTCGTCATCGTGTTCAACACTTTTGCGCCGGTTATGCTGCATGCCCAATCGTGGTCCGGGATTCCACAGCGGATATTGCTGCTGGCGCACGCGGTCATGTTGATGTTCTTGGCCGCGCCCCTGGGGACGAGCCGGTGGGTGGGCATCCGGCCGGGAATGCATGCGGCGCCCCGCAAGCGGGAGTCGATGGGCACAAATATGCACGTATTGTCAGGTACTGATAACCGATAGCGGCTCGACCGAGTGGGCGTAGCGTTCGACACATCGACGGGATTACCATCGGGAAATGGCCTTCGATCCCGCTTTGTATGTCGTCAGTGACGTGCACGGACACCTCGACGTTCTCACTACAGCCCTGGAAGAAGCGGGCCTGATAGACGAAGACCACCACTGGTGTGGCGGTAATGCGCGATTGTGGTTTTTGGGTGACCTTTTCGACCGCGGTACCAACGGCGCCGGGATCGTGGAACTCATCATGCGGCTCGCCGACGAGGCCGTCTCCGACAACGGAACCGTCGACGCCTTGCTGGGGAACCACGAGATCTTGATGCTGGGCGCCAGGAAGTTCGGGGACACCGATGTTCTGGACGAAGACGGCAACTCGCGTAACTTCACGATGTGGTGGCACCTCAACGGCGGGCGCGACGAAGACGTGGAACGGCTCACCGAACGGCAGTTGAGCTGGCTGCGTAACCGGCCGGTTATGGCCTACGTCGCCGACCATCTGCTGGTACATACCGATACCACCGAATACGCCAACTATGGCCGCAGCATCCAGGCCGTGAACCGTGCCGTGAAAAGGATATTGCGTTCCAGCGACCACGAGAAATGGTGGACCCTGTTTCGCCGCTTGACTTTCCGGCACCGGTTCGAACTGGAGGACGGACCCGCTCAGGCAGCCGCCATGCTCGATTTCTTCGGTGGTAGCCAGCTCGTGCACGGTCACAGTACGATCCCGGACCGGCTCGGCATCCCGGGCGAGCAGGTCAACGGAGCAAGGCGTTACTGCGAGGACATGGTGTTGTGTGTCGACGGTGGGATCTACCAGAACGGACCGTGCCTGGTCGTGTCGCTTCCGGCCGATGAGTCGGCCCTGCATCACGACGAAGAGACCGGGGTTCGCGTCAACGAGGCCGTCTCCGAATAACCGTCCCGAGCCGTGGCGATTTGCACCGTTGACGGCGAGGAGTCCGTGCGTCGTATCGCGCTTCGTCGGCTGGGCACTGTGATTTGTCCATTCGTACAGTGGTTGTATCGCGACACATCCGGCACACTGGGATTACGGGATCCAACCGCAAGATGTGTGCGCGGATTCGACGTGCCTTGCCCATGACTGATAACCCAGTAGCCCTCGAGCAGAATTAAATAACAACCATGAATCGTAAGACGGTGTTGAAAGCCGCAATGGCGACCGCAGTGGGAGCTATGGTCGCGCCCTTGACCGCATGCGCAGGATTCACCAATTCCTCCTCCTCCTTGCCCTATCAGGTGAAAGCATCGGCGAAAATGACGGAATCCGAGGATGACTTGAAGGCGATCAAGAGCATTCTGTCCGGTAATAAGTCCGCTACGTGGGTGTGCACAGGCGACAGCATTACTCAGGGCGCCGCGCATTCGCACGGCTGGCGGCACTATGTTCAGCACTTCGAGGAGCATGTGCGTTGGGATATGGGGCGCAAGTGGGACTTCGTGGTGAACACCGGCGTTTCGAGTGAACGCACCGGGCACATTCTGCAGGATTTCGACAACAGGGTGACCCGGTTTTCTCCGGATGTCGTTACGCTCATGATCGGCACGAACGACGCCACTTTGGGCCCGAGGGGGCGCAAGGAGTACCGCAAGAACCTGAACGAGTTGGCGGTGCGGATCCGCGACACGGGTGCGGTGCCGATCTTCCTGACTTTCAACCCGATCCGTTTGGACCAGGCGGCCACCCGAGCCGACCTCCCGGCCTATGTGGACCTCATGCGGGAGGTCGCGGCGGACCATAAGATCCTGTTGGTCGATAATTACGATTATTGGGAATCCCAGGGCACGACCGCATTGGAAGGTTGGCTCAGCGATGCGATCCACCCCAACGAGGTCGGTCATTTGATGATGGCGTTGCTTCTGCTCGATAAGCTCGGCATCGACGATCCGAACGGGAGTATCGCCAACCTGCCGATCGCTTCGTAGTAGTGACGTGGATCACTTTCTTATAGCTGAGGCAACCCGTTACGCAGCAGAAACGTGCTCATAGTGAACACCGCTAGACATTCCGCCGAAAACCGATAGGGCACGGCGGAGCCGTTCGCGGTGATCCAAGACTTCAATGGTGAGGGAACTGCAGCGGCGGGCCACGCGCGGCCCGCCGCTGCTACTTCGAAGGACGTCCTCTCAACTTTTACGCAGATTAGAGGCGTAGAGTTGCGCCCCGCTAAGCGGGCATGACCCAAAGAATCAAACTAAAAAGTAGATGGATGCGTGGATGGAAGAAGCGATGCCACAGCTGCAGCCGGTCGGTATGCAGCATCGAGACAGTTACATTGCAATGCTGGATGACCACGAACGGTATGGCGAATCGTATCCATGGAACGACGCAAAGACCGCTCGGGTCGATTTCGCGCGTTTCGTTGAGGAACTCGCGGAAGAAGCCGCCGGAGGCGCGCTCCCGCATGGCGCCGTTCAACAGCTGACGTATGTGCTCATCCTCGGTGACGAGGTTGTCGGGGAGTTCCGGCTTCGTCCGTACATCTCCGAGCCGTACGAACGCTACAACGGTCACATCGCATGCAACGTCAAACCGTCCTCGCGTGGTAAGGGATACGGCAGCCATGGGCTCGCGCTGGGGCTCGAGCTATCGCGCGGCTTCGGCCTGGATGCGATCCTGTTGACGGTCGACGACAGGGACAATCTGCCGTCGATCCGGGTGATCGAAAATAACGGCGGCCGCCTACTGCGCAGCGCTTCAGACGCCGAAGGGCGGATGATCGACTCATATTGGATCGATCTGTGATCGCACGATGACGAAGAATGGGTGCGAGTCGACCGACTCGCACCCATTCTTCTTGTCAGACCGCGCTACGCGGCGGCTGGATCACGCCACATTGGGTACATTGTGGGCCCATCGGGAAGCTCCATCGGGTCGAGATCGCTGAAGCCGTACCGTCGGTACCGCTCCCGGTTCGTCGCATCCGATGCCTCCAGGTAGATAGCGCTTTGCGCCGCGTCCGCGTGACTCAGCTGATGACGCATCAGTGCGCTGCCGATGCCCTTGTCGCGGTGATCGCGGTGCACACCCAGGAATGCCGCATGAATATGCGGCTTAGTCGGGTGGTGTTTTGCGAACGCCTCATCGAGGGCTTGGAAACGCGCCAGGTGCGGGCCACATGCGTCGCGGAGCCGAGCGTCGTAGTCGGCCGGTTCCGGCGCCTCCTTCGTGTTGTCGAAGCAGACGATCGCGCCGGTGCTGTCGCCATTCAGAAGGACCGTGCCGTGATCGACGGCGTGTTCCACCATGATCGCAAATTGGTCCCGCATGGGGACGAAACGTTGTGCAGGGTCCGCGATGAGCCATTCGGCCACATCCAGACGCTGGAACGATTCGGCAATCAGCGATGCCACCAGGTTGACCTCGTCGTGGCCGACGGAGCGGACTGTGTATTGGGTATTCATCGGCGGTTTCCTGCTCCAATCGGTTCGTCGGTGTCGCCGGAGTCTTGGTCCAGGACCGCTTTCGCGCCGGCACCGATCTTCGCGTACACCTGCGGGCGCGCGACCGAAAGGTACAGTCCCCACAGGATTCCGGCGACGGCGATTGCGGCATAGATCGTCGGAATCAGCCACGGCAG
>DXIM01000129.1 GCA_019112895.1 Candidatus Stackebrandtia faecavium | reverse complement strand
GAGGCGATGGAGATCGCCAACGACACGCTGTACGGGCTCGGCGCGGGCGTGTGGTCGCGCAACATCAACACCGCTTACCGTGCAGGACGCGACATCCAGGCTGGTCGCGTATGGACGAACAACTATCACACCTACCCTGCGCATGCCGCGTTCGGTGGCTATAAGCAGTCCGGTATCGGACGCGAGAACCACAAGATGATGCTGGACCACTACCAGCAGACCAAGAACCTGTTGGTCAGCTACTCCGAAGAAC
This sequence comes from Candidatus Stackebrandtia faecavium, assembly GCA_019112895.1. Taxonomy (GTDB): domain Bacteria; phylum Actinomycetota; class Actinomycetes; order Mycobacteriales; family Micromonosporaceae; genus Stackebrandtia; species Stackebrandtia faecavium. The sequence goes on along the minus strand of DXIM01000129.1, from coordinate 13,141 downwards.
CGATGGGTCTGTTCTAACCATTGTGTCGGTGACACGGACAGCCAGTTCGTGTCACCGACATTCGTCATTCAGGAGGCAGCCATGTCAGTGCAGCAAGTAGATGTCACCGATGAGGCCGCGAAATTGCTTCGTTCGTTGACGGACCAGCATGGGCCGTTGATGTTTCACCAGTCGGGCGGCTGTTGTGACGGGAGCTCCCCCATGTGTTACCCGGTCGGCGACTTTCGGCTGGGTGGCTCGGACCACCATCTTGGTGATCTTCACATTGAGGGGCTACAAGACCCGATCGAGGTGTGGATGTCGCAATCGCAGTACGAATACTGGAAACACACCCATTTGACGATCGACGTTGTGCCTGGTCGCGGCGGCGGATTCAGCGTCGAAGCTCCCGAAGGCGTCCGGTTTCTGACCCGTTCGCGCCTGCTGACCGACGACGAGATGAAAGAACTGAATTTGATTCGTGGATGACGCATGCGCCGATGCGCGGGTCCGTATCAGGCGTGATCGCGTCGGTGTCGATCCGATGTGCGTGACCGCCATCAATCCGCGTAGTCCTGTATATCCATGATGAACTGATTGCAGTCGTGCACTCTGGCGTACTTCGCCCGTATCGTGTCGCTGTCGGCGGCTTCGGCGTGAAAAAATCCAGCCCTCGGCCTCACCTCGGGGTTGACCGTGCGTGTTGCCGCGGCCATTTCCTGCGGCGTCTTGGCATACACATGCAGATATCGATAACGATGCGCAAACCCTTCGGCTGTGTACCAGGCAAGGGTGCCCGCATCGTCTCGAGTCCACGCATCCACAGTGGTGATGCCACTCGCTCGTAGCCGGGAAAGGGCATGCGTCAAAAGCGTGTGCCCTATGCCCTGTCGGCGCCAGTCGGGATGCACCGCGATCGTCTCAATCGTGGCGTTGGGGTGCGAGGTTGACACATCGCACACTCCCACCACTGTGTCGTCGCCGACGGCGACCAGTTCCACCGGGTGCCGCGGTTTGACAGTGACCACATCATCGAAGTAGGCCGTGTCCAGGAATGCCAATACGCGGCATCGCAACCAGGATTCTTCGTCGGCAACGTGGTAGTCGCGGTACTCACAAGCAGCCAACATACCCTCCGGGTTCTACGACCTGCATCGTCAGCGGTACCCGTGCGGACACGACGCTGGCCTTGACCTTCCAGCCAAGCGATTCATACAGCTTCCTACCCTGCGCGCTGGCCACCAACAGTCCCGTTTTGGCTCCCGCTTCGACCGCTTCTTGAGCCAACGCGGTCATGATGGCGTCGCCCAAACCTCGACGGCGATGGTCTTCGTTGGTGCGAACCCCATGCGCGACCGCGTCTCCGCTTGACACGGCGATGACACCGCTGGCGGCGACGAGACTATCGGGGGTGGCAGCCAACGCCTGGATCGTGTTCCGCCCGAGCACCGCGGTGCCTACATTGTAGTGTTGGGGTGCTTCTCGGTGCGGGTGCTGCCGCAGATCGATAGTCATGAGGCTTTCGGGATCGCCGATCAGTTCCAGGCCGGCCGTGACGCATGCGTCGGTGACAGCCTCCACGTTGTTGCTCGGGATCGTCAGCCACGTCGGTTGTGCCGCGGCGCGAGTCTGCGCGATCAACTCCGCGACGCTCGACGGCCGGTCATCCGCATGCAGGGCGATGATTTCGTGGTAACGACCCGGCAGTTTCAGCGTGGCATGCAGCGCTTCCGGGGTCTGTTTAGCGCGCCGAATGTTGCGGCACATGCCCCAACCGTGCTGCCAGCGTTTGACAAGGTCAGGCAGCGGCGCAGACGGTGAGTTCACGTTTCCACCTCTTGTGTTTGTCATTCCACGGTCACGGCGCCGTAGGCGTTATGTGGACAGGCCCGCCCGCACGAGAGCCGGGACGTCGGCGTGGTTGAGCCCGGCGCCGTCGCCGGGCGTGACCGCGGGGCCGCTGGCGATGATCCAGGCGGTGCGTTCCAGGTCGGAGTCGCCGCCGTGTCCCCCGCCGTCACGGTGGCCGTGATCGGTGACGGCGATATAAGTCCACGTTTCGGTGTCGAACTGTGGGCGTTGCGCGATCGCGGCCATGACTTGACCGACGCATTCATCGGCGTTGCGGACGGCTTGGGCGTAGGCGTCGCCGGTGCCGTGCTCGTGCCCGACTTCGTCCGCCTGCCCGAAATACACAAAAGCGACATCAATGTCGTTGTGCTGCAAAGCTTTAGCGGCCTCGTCAGCGACAAGGCCATCGCTGACGGAATCTCCGCCGGTCTTAGCGCCCGGCGGCCGAGGCGGCGTGTACTGGGTGTGCGGACGAAAGATCGGCCCGTCTTGCTGTGACGTCAACAGTGGAAGCCAACCGGCGGCGCCATAGGTGGTGTGGCCGTTTTCGGCGGCGCGTACCAAGAAACAGGGGTTATCGGCAAGCGTGTTGCCAGCAAGCTGATTGCCTTTGATTTTGTGGACCGGCGACAAGACTCCGCTGGCGATCGTGGCCCAGCAGGGTCCGGAGATGGTCGGGTTCTCGTCCGGGATGCGCAGCTTCGTCAAGAAACCCGCATCGGCGATGGCGTCCAAATGTGGGGTTTCGGTGGCGCGCAGCGTGTCGAGCCGGACACCGTCAATACCGAAAACGATCACTTTGCGGGTCATGTGGACTCCTTGGAAGCGGTGATCCAATGCGGGAGGTACACCGAGCACACGGTTTCGTCGCGTTGCACCACGATATCGGTGATGGCGCCGCGGTCGAAACCACTTTTTTGTAGGTGACGCAGGCCCGCCGTGTCGTTGGGACGCACCGGGGCGAAGATCCAGTTGGTGCGCGGATGCTGCCTCAACGCTGTGCGGTGCAGGAAGGTCCACAGCAGGTGCGGGCCCAGGCCGTTGCCGCGCAGTGCCACGTCGGCGTTGAGCAGGTGGCATGTCAACCCGTCGGGGCGCCCCAGCGCACCGAACAATGGCGCGGATTCGATCACCTGACTGAACTGCGCGACACCGCTGTCGCGACCGTCGATGGTGATGATGTACTGCGCGCCGCCGAGCGCGGCGAAGGTGTCCTGGTTGGTGGCGTGGGCGGCGTCGTCTGCGGACAGCTCCTTGCCGAACCAGGGCGCGATGTGTTCGTTGTGCGACCATTGCGCGAACGTGTCCGCGTCGTCGGTCGTGGTAGCACGAAAGTCGATGTCGACATTGGGGATGCGGGCGGTGAAGCCGAAGCATTCGGCGTTTACAGCTGGCAGACAACGTTGTTCGGCTTCGGCTTGATCGACCCAGTCGTATTCGTCGAAGTCCACGCCATCAGGGGTGACAACGGTGTCGGCGTCCACGGTCGCCAGCCACAGCGACTGTTGGCGGCCGAGATCGACCGGGAGAATGTTCGCGCCGGTGATGCCGCACGATTCGGACAGGATGCGTGACACGGCCGCGAAAACCGGTTCGGTTTCGCGCCGCACGCCGCTGGGCGCGCACCAGGCCCACAGCCCGGTGGAGCCAGGGCCGCCGATGGTGCGATGCAGCAGCAGATACTGGTAACTGTCTGCGTGACGCCGACGCACCACGATCGTGCATCCACGGGGGTGACTTGCGGCTAGGCGTGCGGGGGTATCAGTAGCCATTAGACGCACGATACGTTAAGGACTTGCGGCGGAAAAACCAGGCGGAAACGAGGCCGCCGATGAAACCGAACAGGTGCCCCTGCCACGACACCGACGGATCGCTCGGCAGCACGCCCCACATGATTGAGCCGTACACCACCACGACGATGACCGCCAAGACAATGTCCAACGCCCGGCGGTCGAATATGCCGCGGCCGATCGCCAACGCGAAGTAGCCGAAGATCAGCCCGCTTGCGCCGACGGTGACGGTGTTGCTGGGCCCCACCAGCCATACGCCCAGGCCGGAGATCGCGACGATCAGTAGCGACGCGGCGATGAAGCGACGCAGGCCCCGAATCGCGCAGATGACCCCCAATACCAGCAACGGGATCGAGTTCCCGGCCAGATGTGAAAACCCGGAGTGCAGCAGCGGCGCGGCAACGATGCCGCCCAGCCCGTCGACGTCGCGGGACACGACACCGTACTGGTCGAGGTCGGCGGGAAGGATCACGTCAACAACTTCGACGCACCACAGCAGGGCTACGAAACCAACCATGATGGCGCCGGACTGCAGCAGCGGTGACGACCGGGCTCGTGATCGGGTTGACGTGGGGTCCTGGATGGGTCGACTCATTGCACCACCTTGTTTGCGCGTCACTGTCTACGAGTGTGCCCTGTCCCGGCAACCAGAACCACTCGTGGGCAGCGTGTCGACTTCGCAAAGGAGGAAGGGTCATTCCGCAGAAGCACCCAATATTCATCCGCGGGAACGAATAGTTCGTCGTGGACAGCCGTTAATGTCGGGCAATGGCGACATTGGCGCAGCAACTACTGCTTTTGGCATTCCACAACGAAACCGGCCGCAATAAGGTCAGCAACCTGGAGTACGGGCTGGCGGGCGCGACACTGTTGGACCTGACGTTGGCTAAACGAATCGACCTGTCCGGCCGCAACATCGAAGTGATCGACAGCCGCCCCACCGGTGAATCGGTCCCGGACGAAGTGCTGCAGCGAATCGACCAGTCGCGGCCGCGGCGCCCCAAAAGCTGGGTCACGAAGCTGTATTCGGGTATGCGCACCAAGGTCGCGCAGAGCCTGACCGAGCAACATGTGCTCTACCACCGCAAAGACACCGTCTTGGGTTTGTTCCCGTTGAACCGGTATCTGCCTCACGACCCGTCGGTGGAGGCCGATACCCGCGATCGACTCACCTGCGCCATCGACACCGGCACCGCGCCGGACGAATACGTGGCATCGTTGGCCGCCATGGTGCGGGCACTCAAGATGGAGCGCCACGTGTTCCCACAGCGTAAGGCGCGCGCGACGCGTAAGGCGTTGGACGAGGTGGCGCAAAAGTCGTGGGCCAGCGAAGCCACCAAGAAAGCCATCGAGGCCGCCCAGGCCGCTACGACAGCCGTAATCGCCGCCACGGCGTCCAGCAACGGTGGCGGTGGCGGAAGCTAGCAGCTCATACCCCACACAGGTCATCGACGACAATGAATGACTCCGTGGCGGCACGTTCTAGACTCTTGGCATGACGACTTTGACTGAGAAGCTGCTGCTACTGGCGTTTGATGAAGACACCGGCCGAAACCGCGTCAGCTACCTCGACTACGGCCTCGCTGGTGCGGTCTTGCTGGAGCTGACAGTGGCTAATCGTATCGACCTGTCGGGACGATACGTCTCGGTCTTGGATGCCACACCGACCGGCGACCCGTTTCAGGACGCGATCGTGCAGCAGATTCAACAGTCGCCGCGGCCGCGTAAACCTAAAGGGTGGATCGAAAAACTACGGCGTGGGTTGCGTGACCGCATATTGCAGGACCTGGTGCAAAAGTCGGTCTTGCATCACCGTAAAGACACCGTCATGGGCATGTTTCCCATGAACCGGTATCTGCCGGTCGATCGCACAATCACAGCCGATGTCCGCGACCGGCTCGGGCAGGCGGTCGACACCATGACTGCACCTGACGACGAGACCGCGTCGTTGGCGGCGCTGGTGCATGCCCTGAGAATGGAACGCCATGCGCTGCCGGGCCGGAAGAACAGCCACACCCGCAAAGCCCTCGCCGCGGTGGCGGATCAGTCGTGGGTGAGCGAAGCCACCCGTAAAGCGATCCAAGGGGCGCAGGCGGCAATCACGGCAGCTACCGCCGCCGGAGGCGCCGCGTCCATGGGAGGTGGCGGGTAATCGGCTCAGGTTTGCGCCACCGTAACCGCTGGCGGGCAGACCGCGAACACATCCGGTAGGGCCAGACCACGCCAGAACAACGCGGGGTCGCCGATGTCGACGTACCGCGACAGCCACAATGTCATTGCCATGCCGTGGGTGGCTACGACGATGTCGCGTCCGTGGGCGGCGCGAACGCTTGCGCGTACCGCGGAATCGAATCGCGACACCACCGCATCATGGTCTTCCCAACCGCGGTGACGTGTACCGGAGACGTACTGGCTGGCCAGCTGCCGGTGATTGCGTACGAAAACGTTGGGGCGCGCAACTTCGCCGAAACCGGCGTCGATATGGATCTGGGATTGGCCGCGGCAGGCGGCCATGGATTCGATGGTTTGGTGGGCCTTCGGTTCGGCGCTGGAACTCCACAGGCAGGACCCTGACGGCATCACGCGGGCTAGTTCAGCGGCCGCGGCCCGGCCTGTCTCGTCAAGACACCATTCATGCGATGCCAGGGCAGGTTCGACACGAGGCATAGCGTGCCGCACAAGGTAGAGCCTGGCCGTCATGCTTTCGAGCATATCCGGCGGCCGCAGCCCGAGCGCATGACACGACCATAAACTCCATAATGGAATTATGGGGATGTGTGGCCTGATCCGGCGCGACGCACCCGACCACCTTTCCACGATCGAGTGACCGTTTGCCGGGCCGATGCTGCGCCGACATCGGTGATCGACACCGGATAATGGGCGAATGGCAACCAATAAGGCTGATACGCCAGCACGCGCGACCGTCCGCGTCACCGGCATGTTTGTGTCGCTCGACGGGTACGCGGCGGGCACTTTCGTGTCGCACGACGAGCCGTTCGGCGAGGCCATAGCGATCACGGAAGGGTTCGACGGGCGCGCCATCCACGGGATCGACAAGGTCGAGGACCTCACGTTCGACAATGCGATGGCGAGCCTATGGGGCCAGGGCATCGGGGTGGAGATCATGGGCCGCGGCAAGTTCGGACCGCAGACCGGGCCGTGGACGGATGACGGCTGGCGCGGCTGGTGGGGTGAAGAACCGCCCTTCGGCACACCGGTCATCGTGCTCACGCACTACGAACGCGATCCGATCGAATTCGACAACGGCACCACATTCCATTTCGTCGACGCCTCACCACGCGATGCGCTGTCGCGCGCGCAAGAACTGGCACCGGGAAAGGACATTCGCATCGGTGGTGGACCCACCACGGTTCGCCAGTTTCTCGTTGAAGACCTCATCGACACGATGCACCTCGTCATCGTCCCTGTGACGACCGGTGCCGGAACCCGACTCTTGGACGGGATCACGCTCGCGCCGTCGTTCGACATTGAGTCCGTCACCTCGTGCAGTGGCCGTACTCATCAACTGTGGAACCGAAAACCACGGCACTGAAGCCAAGCGTATGCCGCTGACCCGGCTTCCGCCGCATGCTGGTGGAAGCCGGGTCAGCGCACGGTGGTCACCCCCACGCGGACGGCGGAATCTAGGTGTTGTGGGGCCGATCATGCTCAGCGTCGGCCCCCAGCTGCTGGACCGCCTCGCGGAGTTCGACGCGCGCCGCCTCCGCGTTGTGCTCGGCGGTGACCGCACGTTCCCGCAACGCATTAGCATCCTGCCGGGCTTGCGTCAGCTGCTGTCGACAGTCGTCGAGACGCTGTGTCAGGCTCGCGTTGTCCTGGGCGAAACGGTCACGGTTGGCGATGGCCTCACCGGCGCGCAACTCCATGGTGGCCAGGCGTTCCCGTAGCCCCTCTACGACAGTGTCTTTTTCTGCGATGGCCTCGTCGCGCTCTTCGATGGCATGGTCGCGTTGGGTGATAGCGATGGCTTCTTGCGTGGCGGCGGCCAGGCGTTGCTGTTCGGCACGTTCAGCGGATTTCGCGGCCACGTCGCGCTCGACGGTGATGGTGGCTAGCTCTCGCCGCGCCGACTCAGTCTCCTCGTGGGCACGGACGGCCTGCTCCCGCGCCTCGTTTCGCGAGGCGATGGCCTCATCGCGTTGCGAGATCGCGGTGTCTGCTTGCGCACGCGCCGCCTGCGCATCCTGGCGTGCCTGCGCAGCCTCAGCGGTGGCGGTGTCGCGTTCAGCCGCGGATTGCTGTGCTTCAGCGGCGGCCTCGTCGCGTTCTCCTACCGCCCGACGCGCTTTGTCTTCGGCTTGCTCGCGTTGCGCGGCCGCTTCGTCGCGCGCGCTACGCGCTTCTTGGGCTTCGTTTTGGGCGGCGCGGGTGTGCGCCACGGCGTCGTCACGTTCGGCTCGGGCCGCGCTGACGCGTGCTTCGGCGTCGCGTTGCGCGGCGGCAATCTTTTCTTCCACACCGGCCGGGTCGAACTCGGCCCGCAACGCTTCGGCCAGCGGCTGGATCGCGGCGGCGAGGTCGGTGTCGATGCGGTCGTACAGGTCTTCGGCGCGCGCGAGCGCCCCCTCGAGACCGGGCGTGGAGCGGCGCAGTTGCCGTTGTCGTTTAGCGGCCTGTTGGCAGTCGCCGGATTCGCAGTATTGCCGTGGTCGTCCCCGGCCGGGCTGTTGAGCGATGGCGGCGCCGCAGCGCTTGCATGTCGTGGCTTGTTTCACGTGTGCAGTCTAAACTAATTATCGAATTTCTGGAAATACAAAATAAAAATATTAAAAATAAAATTTCACACACGGAAATATAACTTGCGGGAAGCACACTTCCCGCAGATCACTATTATCTGTCCCGAGACGATGCCCCTCGCCGGCACATGCGGACGCCCATGGCCGCAGTCGTGCCACTAGTCGCCATTTCGCCTGGTCACGACCCAACGACTAGTAGATTGCGGGAATGAACCGGCACACCGGCTCGGGGCAATGACTCGGCCACAACGAGACGCCGGTGACTGCTGATACCACGGAGGAGGCACCTATGAAGGCACTGGTATATGGCGGGCCGGGGCAGAAGGAATGGAAAGACGTTCCAGACCCGAAGATTCAACAGCCCACCGACGTGATCGTGGAGATGAAAGCCACCACCATCTGCGGTACCGATCTGCACATCCTGAAAGGAGACGTCCCCGCGGTGACACCGGGCCGCATCCTCGGGCACGAAGGTATCGGCGTCATCACCGAAATCGGCGACAGCGTCACCGGTCTCCACGTCGGCGACCGCGTCATCCTCGCCTGCGTCAGCGCATGCGGACGTTGTAGCTACTGCAAACAAAACCTCAACAGCCACTGCCTCGCCGACGAGGGCGCCTCAGGCATCGGCTGGATATTCGGCCACCTCATCGACGGCACACAAGCCGAATACGTGCGGGTGCCGTTCGCCGAAAACTCGGTCTACAAGGTCCCAGAAGGCGTCTCCGACGCCGAAGGCATCCTGCTGTCCGACATCCTGCCGACCGGCTTCGAAATCGGTACCCGCAAGGGCCGCACCAAACCCGGCGACATCGTGGCCGTCATCGGTGCCGGACCGGTCGGGCTGGCCGCTGTCATGACCGCGGGACTCTACGGCCCGGCCAAAGTCATCGCCGTCGACCTCGACGACAACCGGCTCGCCCGGGCGAAAGAATTCGGCGCCACCGACGTGCTCAACTCCGGCGACGACAAATGGAAAGAAAAAATCATGGGCCTGACCGACGGTCTCGGCGTCGACGTGGCGATGGAAGCAGTCGGTATCCCCGACACGTTCACGGCCGCCACCGAGATCGTGCGTCCAGGCGGAACAGTCGCCAATATGGGTGTGCACGGCACCTCCGTGGACCTGGCGATCAACGAACTGTGGATCTCCGACATCGCTATTACGACCGGTCTCGTCAGCGCCAGCACACTGCCGATGCTGCTGAAACTGGTCGCTCAGAAGAAACTGCCCGCCGACAAGTTCGTCACGCACGAATTCTCTTTCGACGAGATGATGCGGGCTTACGACGTGTTCGGCAACGCGTCCGAAGAAAACGCGTTGAAACTACTGATCCGCTGATCGTCACGCACGTCGCGACCGGGGCTTCAGCACCGCACAGCGCGGAGTTGAAGCCCCACTCTCGTGAGTGAACACCGTGGCGTGACGGCACGCGCGCCCACTGGTATCTAAGCTTCGGGTGTGGAACTTGAGTTGCCGACACCGCGCGCCCCGCACACCGCCCAATCCGCGGCCGACCCGTACCGCGCCTACCTCGACACGTTGAGCAGCGCCGAATCGCGCCGCACCATGCGCGGGTGCCTCGACCGGATGGCGCAACTCATGAGCAACGACCCCGCCACGACCGGCGCAGGCCAGCCGTGGCACCTGCTGCGATATCAACACACCACCGCCATCCAAGCCGCGATGACGGAAAAAGGCTGGTCGGCGGCCTACATCAATAAGCATTTGGTCGCGCTGCGGCGCGTCCTACGTGCCGCGTGGATGCTCGATCTCATGTCCGCCGACGACTACCGCAAAGCCGCCGAAGTCGAATCGGTCAAAAGCACCCGGCTCCCCCGCGGACGCCATATCCCCGATTCGGTTCTGTGCGACCTGTTCGACGCTTGCGACTCCGACGACACCCCGGCAGGTCGACGCGACGCCGCAATACTGGCGGTCCTGTGTTCTACGGGGTGCCGTCGTAGCGAGATTGTCGCGCTCAACTTTACCGATTATGACCCGAGGGAGCGGTCGCTGGCCGTGCTCGGAAAAGGCAATAAGCAGCGGCTCGTGCATCTCAACCATGACGCGCAACACCGCCTCGAAACCTGGATCGGTGTGCGCGGTTCGGGCGCCGGTGCCATGTTCAACCCGATCAACAAATCCGGGAACCTGCGACGCCGCAACGGCACCCTGGCCCCCATGTCCGGTCAAGCCATCGCCGACCTACTCGCGCGCCGTCTACCCTCAAACGCCACCGTCACACCCCACGATTTCCGCCGCACCTTCATCGGCCAACTCCTCGACGCCGGAGTCGACCTATCCACGACGCAAGAAATCGTCGGCCACGCCTCCCCCGCCACCACGGCACGCTACGATCGTCGCCCCGCGCACCGCCGCCGCGAAGCCATCGACCGCCTCAGCCTGCCGAAACGCTGACCGCGCGCCATGGCCGTAACTTCACTGCCACCGTGCGGTATGCGGATCGACACCGTTGGCGGCAGCGTTAGCGCACAAGACCTCCTGAAACCAGACCGCCACGCCCGGCTCGTCCTTGTCGTAGTGCGCCGCGAACCCGTCGTCCTCGACGAACATGCGACCCATACAGACCTGCATCTCGTGAGTGCAGTCGAAATACGTCGACATGAGGTCACGATGCCGTTCCGCCAACGCGTTGGCTTCGGCTGAACCCGGCGCGACACCGCGACGTTTCGCTGCGGTCAGGTCGGTCTCGAACTCGTGCGTGTCAGCGGCGACTTGATGCCAATCCGACGCCGCTAGTGCGGCTGCGCGCTGCGAATACTGTTCCCATTGCGTCGTGCCTTGCCAGCGTTGGCGTGCCTCCTCGACCCATTCGGGCCGCCAGTCGTCGCCGAAAATGTCGACTTGCTGCTGCGGCGTCAACTGGATGCCGGTCTGCGCTGCTTCCAGCATGTGGTCGACGGCGTCGACCATGCGTTGTAGGCGCGTGATCCGTTCGGTGAGGGCGGCGTGTTGGCGACGCAAATGGTCGGTCATGTCGGTGTGTGGGTCGTCCAGTATCTGGCCGATATCGGCCAGGCTGAAGCCCAGTTCGCGATACACCAGTACGCGGTGGATACGGGAGACGTCGGTGCCCGAGTAGACCCGGTACCCGGCGGGCGTTCGACCGCTGGGGTGCACGAGCCCGGTCTCGTCCCAGTGGTGCAGGGTGCGCACACTCACCCCGACGAGGCGCGCGGTCCGGCCGACGGTGAGTGTGGCGCTGTCTGCGTCGGCATCGTGGGTCATGGCGCCAGTGTCGCGCACCGGCGCCGGCCACGGCGAAGGTGGGGATGTCACGGTTGCGGAATATCGAAGCCGCTGGCGCGTAGATCGTCGGCCAGGGCACTGTCTGGGGCGATCGGGCGTGCCGCCGTCATGACCACACGGGTGTGCTCGGGGGTGATGACGGTCAGTTCGACCGAATTCCACGGCATCTCGCGTGGACCGTCGGTGCAACCGGGTGCAAGATTTTCGCATCGTTTCTTGATGTCGTCGATTTGGTTAAGGACGCAGGCGAAGTTGACGCTGACCGCTGCAGGTTGTGCGTCTTGCTCGCCGGGCACCAGCAGCACGTCTTGGAATGCCCACCGGCGTAGGTGGGTGACCTGTCCGGGAATTGTGAACAGGTCGATGAAGCCGAGACCGTCGACCCAGAAGTCGCGGGACGCATCCAAATCGTCGGCGAGGCTTAGCGTGAACATCGGCATGCCGTAAAACTGTCGGTATATTTCGGCCGGTTGCGCGTCGAGGGCTGGCATCGGTACGGGGCTTGAGTATTTCGTCATGTGGTCGATCGTGCCGCCTCACGTCGCGTGAGGGTCAAGGATTTAACGCCTCCGAATTCGGTAGGTCCGCGGTCTTGGGGGTGTGTGGCGGCGCGTGACCGTAGGCGATACTTAAGCCATGAGCGCGCTTTCTTCCACGCAACGCTGCCCGTGCGGTACGGGTGAAACTTATGGCCAGTGCTGCCAACCGCTGCATGCCGGCACGCCGGCGGCCACGGCCGAAGCGCTCATGCGGTCGCGTTACAGCGCGTTTGTGACGCACGACAGCGACTACCTGCTACGTACGTGGCACCCGTCGACTCGCCCTCCCAGCGTCGAATTCGACGATCGCACGTGGCGCTATCTGGACATTGTCGACACCACGGATGGCGGGTTGTTCCACAAGGCTGGTTCTGTGCGTTTCGTGGCGCATTACCGCGATAACGGTAAACCGGGCGCTCAGGCTGAACACAGCCGTTTTGTGCGTGACGGCAAGCAGTGGCTGTACATCGACGCCGTCTAAGAACGAGTACCTCGGACCGAAAACCAGTTATGCCGCCGCGGCGGCATCTGGAAACATGCGTCGTCATGACGCGAATTCGGAAGCTGCATGACGACGAGGTCGACATCGACGCCGCATTGGTGAGTCGGCTCGTGTCCACACAGTTTCCGCGGTGGTCGGGACTCCCCGTCGCCGTCGTCGCCGAATCGGGCACCGACAACGTCACGTTCCGGTTGGGCATGGACCTGTCAGTGCGTCTTCCGCGCACCCACGCAACATCCGGTCAAATCGATGTCGACCGTGTGTGGCTGCCGCGGTTGGGCCCACACCTGCCGGTAGCCGTGCCGCAACCTGTCGCGGTCGGTGAGCCCGGCGAGGGCTACCCGTTCCAGTGGGGCGTGTACCGCTGGCTGGAGGGCGCCCCGCTGGATTTCGACACGCTGAGCGACCCGGTGCGCGTCGCGGTCGATTTGGCTGAATTCGTCACGAGC
>DXIM01000128.1 GCA_019112895.1 Candidatus Stackebrandtia faecavium | reverse complement strand
GCGCATTACCGCGATAACGGTAAACCGGGCGCTCAGGCTGAACACAGCCGTTTTGTGCGTGACGGCAAGCAGTGGCTGTACATCGACGCCTTTTAAGGCCAGTGCCGGCCCTGCACGGGACGGACAACCAGTGGTGCTGCCGCGGCGTCACTGGCCATGCCATCCTGCCAGGCATGATGTGGCCTGCACCGGTCTTGGGAAGCCGTGACGCGGTGGATGAACGGTGCCCGGGTTTTCGGACCGGGCGCCGTTTAACCGGTGCTGACTGGTGGAAGACGCTTGCGGAGGAGGCAAAACTCGTTGCCTTCGGGGTCGGCCAGGCAGTGCCACCCTTCATCCCCGGTTTGTCCCACGTCAACTGGGGTGGCGCCCAGCGCCAGTAGCCGTTCGAGTTCGGCGTCTTGGTTGCGATCGGTGGCGTTGACGTCGATGTGGAGCGGGAGTTTGCCGCGGCGAGGATCGGTGCTGGGGCTGAGCACGAGTGTGGGTTGTGGACCACCGAAGCCGATGTCCGGTGGTCCGATCTCGATGCTTCCGTCCGGTTCTTCGTCGATTTTGACGTAGCCCAATACCGCGCACCAAAACTGTGCGAGTCGCGGTGGGTCGGTGGCGTCGAGGACGAGTTCACTGATGCGGCATGCCATGGCCGCCACCTTATGTGGCGGCCCGCCGGCGTCGCATGTGGTTTTTCAGGCGGCGGTTTCGGCGAGTTTGGTGCGCATCGTGGCAAGGTCGGGCATGAACCAGATCTGTCGTCCCCGATTGCATTCCCGAGCGAAGTCGCGGAGCGCGTTGCTGGCTTCCAGGTGCGCGTCGATGTCGCCGACGATGGCGAGGCGGAGCCGGTAGTTGACGTATTTTTGCGTGACCTCGCCGGCCATGCGCGTACGCAGGTGGAAGAAGTCGTCGCTGAGGCGGTCTGCCGGCAACACCACCCAGTCGACTTGGGCGTACATGGCATCGCCGATCATGTCGGTGGCGTCGGCGATGGTGCTCAGTGTGGGGCCGTCGTGTGGTATCAGCAGAACGCTTGTACCCGACCAGTCTTCTATCGTGCTCGACGACATGGGTTCCCTCCGTTGTGTGTATTGCGAATCCCGGACACTACAGTGCTTCGGGTTTGGGCCGCGACTTGTTTTTGTGTCGAATGCTGCTGCGTCAGCGGGTGCAGTGGTAACGGTGCAGCGGTTTGATGCGTGTGGATTCACCGAATACTTGCGACGCCGTGGAATCCATAATCGCGATCTGCGGCTATTGCTTTTTCGCTGCTCGTTTTTAAGGCGATACGGCGGAAACGCGCGCGCAGCCCGTCGGGAGTCAATATGGACCGTGCGGTCATAGGGGCGCGGTCGATGTTGGTGACGTCGATGTCGTAGCACTGCGCCAACCGCGACAGGGTGAGGATCTGTTCCAGCATCCCTAGTTGGTTGCCGATGCATATTCGTGGTCCGGCGCCGAACGGGAAGTACGCATGCCGGGCGTGTGGTGGTTGGCCCGTCATCCACCGCTGCGGGCGAAACTGTGTGGGCGCGTCCCACCAGCGTGGGTCGCGATGCACCACATAGGGGCTGAACATGACCTGCTGGCCGGGCTGCAGTTTCCATTCACCCAGTTGCGTGTGGTGTCGGACTTCGCGGCCACCGAACCAGCTCGGCGGGTACATGCGCAGTACTTCTTTGACGACGGCTTCGGCGTACGGACGGTCGATTGCGGCCGGGTCGTGGAGGGCGTTGGCTTCGTCGCGCAGCCGTTGCGTCAGCTGCGGTTGCAGCGCCAGCTGCCGCACCGCCCACGTCAGCGCCGCACCGGGGATGCTGTAGGAGGCGCGCAGCATCAGGTTGAGGCTGACTTCGATGTGGTGGGTGTCGGTGGTGCCGGGTTGCAGCACGGTGTCGAGGAGGTCTCGGGGCTGGGGCGGGGTGTCGTGGGCGAGGCGGTCGGTGACGCGTTGGTGCACGAGCCGCCGCAGGGCGGCGCCGCTGTGGCGCATGCGCCGTATCGCGGGGGTCGGCATCCATGACGGAAGCCGCAGTGATCGGTTCATGAGCGTCAATGTGGCGCGGACGCCATCGTCGACGGCGGCGACGACGTCGGTGAGGTCACTGCCGTCACCACCGAAGCAAAACGACGCGAATTCGTAGCCCGCGACGGTGCGCATGAGGTTGTTGACGTCGACGTCGTGGCCGGGCACGTCGCGCATGACCGTATCGAAAGCCGACACCAGCATCGGGGCGCGCGACGCAGAGGCGGTTTTGCTGACCCCGCGCCATCCGGCACGTCGGTTCGACATGGTGTCGGTGATGGTTCCCATCAGCCATTCGGTGCGTTTACGGTCGGAGAACAGTGAGGCTTCGGTGACGAATTCGGCGTTGGTGCGGGTATGGAGTTGGTGGATGAGCTGGGGATCCAATACCACGATGGCAGTGTCGCTGAAGCTGTATACGTCCCCGTAGCGGCGCTGGTTGCGCAGTAGGAAGCCGATCCGGTCGCGGTCGTAGTCGCGGCCGTTGCCGACGAATATGTGCCCGGGCGGCCCGGCGGGGAGATGATCGACGACGCCTGTCACAGTGGGTCTCCTCATGATGGAGGGAGCCGCCATCGCGGCTCCCTCGTTACTTGGTTAGAAGCCGTGGTGTTCCGGCGGCCACATGTTGCGGCCGGCCATGCGCTGACCGCGGCGACGCAGTGCACGTCCAAGCAGTTTGATCATGCCTTCCTCCTCCCTAATAGATAGAGGCATTGACACTAACGAATTGGTAATCGTTTGAGTACCCCTTGACATGGCGCAATAGAGACAC
>DXIM01000127.1 GCA_019112895.1 Candidatus Stackebrandtia faecavium | reverse complement strand
GTCGGTCCGAGCAATGTGACGTGACTCGGCACGTACGGCGCGAGCGGGTCGCCCGTGCTCGCGCGCGCATCGTCGAGCTGCTTGCCCCACGGTTGTGGGACGGGGATCGCCACGCCAACGGTGATTGCCATATCGATACCTATCCGTAAACCGGTTGTCGGAAACCCACCCGCGAATACGCGTTCGCGAGCGTCTCTGCGGCTATAGCGTGAGCTTTCTGTGCGCCCTGCGCCAGCATCTTGTCCAGCTCCGTCACGTCGTCGAGGTACTCATTTGTGCGTTCGGCGATCGGGGCGCAGAAATCGGCCACGACTTCGGCCAGGTCCTTCTTGAAGTCGCCGTAGCCCTTGCCTTCGTACCGGGACTCCAGGTCGGCGACCGATTCGCCCGCCAGCGTCGAGTAGATCGTCAACAGGTTCGAAACGCCGGGCTTATTGTCGACGTCGTAGACGATCTCGCGGCCGGCGTCGGTCACGGCGGACTTGATCTTCTTGCGGATCCGGTTCGGCTGGTCCAACAGGTCGATGATCCCGGCCGTGCTCGACGCCGACTTCGACATTTTGCGTTCCGGCTCGGCGAGGTCCTGCACGGTCCCGGTCGCCTTCACGATGTGCGCGTTGGGAACCGTGAACGTGTCGCCGTAGGTGGCGTTGAACCGCTGGGCAAGATTGCGCATCAGCTCGATGTGCTGCCGCTGGTCCTCGCCGACCGGCACCTCGTTCGCCTGGTAGAGAAGCACGTCTGCAGCCTGCAACACCGGGTAGGTGAACAGTCCGACCGTGACGCGTTCGTTCTTCGACGACTTGTCCTTGAACTGCGTCATGCGCCCGGCTTCGCCGAAACCGGTGTGGCATTCCAGCATCCACGACAACATCGGGTGTTCCGGAACCTGGGACTGCACGAACAGGGTGCATTCCTCGGGGTCGAGACCGATCGCGAACAGTTGCGCGGCGGCCGCCCGACACCGTTGATGCAGCTCCTTCGGATCGTGGCTGATCGTGATCGCGTGCAGGTCGACGATGCAGTACACAGCGTCGTGGGTGTGCTGCATATCCACCCAGCTGCGCAGGGCTCCCAGGTAGTTGCCGAGGTGGAACGAGTCCGAGGTCGGTTGGATGCCGGAAAACACCCGGGATCTGCCGGGCACGGCCGGATCTGTCGTCGTCATGTTCGCAATTCTGCCGCAGCCGTATCGGCACGACGGCAGCGACCGCGCCGATACGCGCATCCAGTCGCGGTCGTGTGAGTTTCCGATTGATCCCGAGGTGGGCGTTAGACGCAATAGCAGCATTTCTGGGGCCGCGCCGAATCGAGCTATGTTTGTTCGTGTTGGATTGCGCTTCCTTGTATTGGTCCGGTACGGGTCGCGTCCGGGAACTTGGAGGTCGGCGATGTTGGCTCCGCAACGTCAAGCGGCAATCGTCGAGAAGGTGCGCGTCGACGGCGCGGTCAGAGTCAGCGACCTCGTCGCGGAGTTCAATGTCTCGGACATGACGATCCGCCGCGACCTCGAGATACTCGCCGAACGCAAGCTTGTGGCGAAAGTGCACGGCGGCGCCACCCAGGCGCGGTCCGGGGTCGATGAGGAACCCGGGTTCACCATCAAATCTGTTCGCAGGAAAGAGGCGAAGCACGCCATCGCGCGCGCCGCGGCGGGCTTTGTGCAGCCCGGGGAATCGATTGCCCTATCGGCGGGCACGACGACGTGGGTATTGGCACGGCACCTGACCGGTGTCGCCGATGTCACGGTCGTCACGAACTCGATCCGAGTGGCAGAGGTGTTCCACCAGCACGACCGCGACGACCAGAAGATCATCCTGACCGGTGGCACGCGCACGCCTTCGGAAGCCTTGGTGGGCCCGATCGCCGACAACTGCCTGGACAGCCTCAATGTCGACACTCTTTTCCTCGGCGTCCACGGGATCAGCACGAAACGCGGCTTCACCACCCCGAACATCGAGGAATCGGAGACGAATAAGGCCCTGATCCGCGCCGCGCGGCGGGTGATCGTGGTGGCCGATTCGACGAAATGGCAGACCGTGGGCACCCGCGCGATCGCTCCCGTGACGCGCGCCGACGTACTCGTCACCGACACCGACTTGCCCGAACCGGCGAAGCGAGCCCTCCGCGATCACGTCGGCCGGCTCGTCATCGCGGACACATGAGAGGAATCGAATGACGAAGCTTCACTGTTCCCATCGCAGCCGCGGCGTGCTCGCGGACGGGCGCGAGTTGTTCTATTACGACTCCAAACCGGACCGCGGCCGCGAACGGTACATCGACGCGCGCGAGCTCGAGGCGCGGCCGGCTGCGCCGGAGCTTCGATACGACGCCCTGCGCGACGAGTGGGTATCGGTGGCCTCGGCCCGCATGTCGCGCCCGACGCTCGCGGACTCCGGTTGCCCACTGTGCCCTTCGGCGTCGGGAGCGATGACGGAGATTCCCTCCCCCGATTATGAAGTGGCTGTTTTCGAGAACCGCTTTCCGTCATTCCACGGTCCCGTGAACGTCCTCGAGGACGGGGCGATGGCGAAGCGCGCAGCCGGGGGAAGGTGTGAGGTCGTGTGTTTCGCGAGTGAACACGATGCTTCGTTTCGCGACCTCGATGAGTCTCGCGTCACGCTCGTGATGGATGCGCTGGCGGACCGCACTGCACAACTGTCCCATCTGGATGAGGTCGCGCAGGTGTTCTGTTTCGAAAACCGCGGCGAGGACATCGGCGTCACCTTGCATCATCCACATGGGCAGATCTACGGCTACCCGTACGTGACTCCTACTTCGACGCGCATGCTCGATTCTGCGCGAAAGTATCGCGACAGGCACGGCGGGAACCTGTTCGCCGACCTGGTCGCCCGTGAATGCGAGGCGGAAGCACGCATCGTCGCCCAAAATTCGGACTGGGTCGCGTTCGTGCCGTATTCGGCCCGGTGGCCGTTCGAAGTGTCGATCTACCCCACGGTCCACGTGCCAGACCTGGCGGAGCTTCCGCGCCAGCATCGCCTCAGTTTCGGCGAGGTCTATCTGCCGGTTTTGCGGGCGTTGGATTCCGTGTTCGATGTGTCGATGCCGTACATCTCAGGCTGGCATCAGGCCCCGACTCGCGTGGACCGCGACCTCGCTCATCTGCATCTTCAGTTGTTGAGTACCCGCCGGGCAGCCACGAAGTTGAAGTACCCGGCGGGTTCTGAATCGGCCATGGGGGCATTCGTCAATGACATGTCCCCGGAGGAAAGCGCCGCGCGGCTACGCGACGCTTTGCCTCCCGCCGTTTCGACGTCGCGTTAAGCGCCCCACACCATTTCTGCGCCACTGTGACCGGCGTTGTACACCAGGAACATGGCCAGGGCGGATAGCGGAACGATGAAAACGGTCACAACGATCTGCCCGATCCTGCGCGGTTTCCCGGTGGGGTTCTCGTCGTTGTTGTCGTTGTCGTCCTTGGTGGCGGTGAGTGCCACACGTTCCCGACGTACGAGGAACAGCAGAACCAAGCACAGGATCCCCAGCAGGATCGTGGTCCACATCAGCAGGCCACCGTAGGTTGCGTGGGTGCTGATCGCGGATTTGGTCTCGTCGGCTATCTCCGTTCCTTCGGCCAGCTCACCGAGCAGCTGCAGCGCGAGCGGGTCTCCGCTGAGCGCCGCCGTCGCGGCGGCCAGCGGAGTCATGACGGCGAGGATGCACAGTAGCCAGGCGCAGTGTTTACGGACCCGAGGAACACAGCTGAACACAATGGCCAGTAGGGCGAACAAAGGCACCAAGACTACTGGAATGTGGACAGCGAGAGGGTGTAGCGGCAAGCCAAGTATTTCGGTTGGCATGTATCAGTCGCTTTCGAATGAAGGGCTGGTGTCAGGTTCGTCGGGTTGAGTTTGCGTTCAGCACTATGCGGCCGAAGCAGGAATAGTTTATACTCACGGTTCAAGCTTTAAGTAAGGTGCTCGCCGATTCGGCGGTGTTGCGAACCGGAATCAACTGGTCGGCAGCATAAGCACGAAGGGCAGCGACAAAATAGGATCAACGCAACACTTTCCTCACCCTTCACAACAAGATCCCTGCACGATGCGAAGTGCGCATCACCAAAGACGGACTCGTCCGTCACCTCACACCGACAGGGCTGACAACGATGGGACAACTAGTGAGCAAGAAACCGACAAGCCCGGCCCCCCGCACCGCCACCGACGACTCAGCGCGTGCCATCGCCACCGATATCGCGACGTCGTCGCGACGCAAAATGCTGTGCGGGGCGATGGGCGTCTCCGCGGTATCCGTCCTTGCCGCCTGCGGCGGAGGCGGCAGCGATTCGGGCGACAAAGACGGCAGCGATAAAGGCATGGCCGAAGGAAATAAGGACGACGTCAGCCAGTCACTGGCCAAAGTCTCCGACGTACCCGTCGGCGGCGGAGTCGCCGCAAACGGCGTCATCCTCGTGCAGCCCGAAGAGGGCACGATCACCGGTTTCGACGCCGCGTGCCCCCATAAGGGCGCCCAGCTTCCGGCGCCCGAGGGCGACACCATCACGTGCCCCGCGCACGGCTCCGTCTTCGGCGCCGCCGACGGTTCACTCAAAAGCGGACCCGCGAAAGAAGGCCTCACCGAGATCAAGGTTGAGGTCAAGGACGGCGAAGTCTTCCGGGCCGTATAGGCCGGAACTTGCATATGGGGCGGGACAGGTGTCCCGCCCCATCGTGTGCGACCGGACACATTCTCCGGTGCGCGTGATACGCGTAGGTATGATTCCGCCGAGGCACGCGGACCGCTGGGCGCGTATGGCTTCTCGTCGTCACGGTCACGCCCGGCCTCGCCCAACGCGGCCACACGGATCGTCCGGGACCGATCACGACAGGGGATCATGAAATATCTCGTTACCGGTGGCGCCGGTTACATAGGCGCGGTTGTCGCCGCGATGCTGCTCGAAGACGGCCACGACGTCGTCGTGATCGACGATTGCCGCACCTCCGATCCCGATAATGTCCCGGCGGGCGCCACACATGTCGCGGCGGACGTGCACGACGTCGGCCAAGTGTTGACGCCCGATTTCGATGCCGTGCTGCACTTCGCCGGTTTGATCGCGGCCGGCGAGTCGATGCAATATCCGCAGCAGTACTGGCACGCCAACACGTCGGCGACGTTCGCTTTGCTGGCCGCGATGCGTGACGCCAGCGTCGGCAACCTCGTGTTCTCCTCGACCGCGGCCGTATACGGCAACCCCGAGACGCTTCCGCTTCAGGAATCGGCAAGGACCGCACCGACCAGTACCTACGGCGCCACGAAACTCGCGTCCGATCACGCGATCGCCTCTTACTGCTCGGCATACGGGCTCGGCGCGACGAGTCTGCGCTACTTCAACGTCGTGGGCGCGTACCGCGGGGCCGATGGCACATGGCACGGGGAACGGCATGCCCCGGAGACTCACCTGGTCCCGCTGGCTTTGAGCGCCGCGGCCGGCGAACGCGAAGCGCTACACCTGTACGGGGAGGACTACGACACCGAGGACGGCACTTGCGTCCGGGACTACATTCATGTCGCCGACTTGGCCCGGGCGCACCTGCTGGCATTGAACGCGCAACGTCCCGGCGCTCACCTGGTTTACAACCTCGGCAACGGTCGCGGCTTCTCCAACCGGCAAGTACTCGACACCGTCGCGGCGGTGACGGGAAGGCCGGTCCCGGTCGTGCCCGCCGAGCGCCGCCCCGGCGACCCGGCCGTGCTGGTGGCGCACAGCGCCGCCGCCCACGCCGCGCTCGGATGGCGACCGCAACGCCCTCAACTATCCGATATGGTCAAAGATGCTTGGGAGTTCTACCGACAATGAACGACGTCGCCACACGCGCCCGCAATGGTTTCGTTCGCGCATTCGGAGGTAAGCCCGCGGGCTGTTGGGCGGCGCCCGGCCGCATCAACATTCTCGGCGAACATACCGACTACAACAATGGTTTCGCCCTGCCGTGCGCCATCGGTTATTACACGGTCGCCGCGGTCGCGCCGTCGTCCAGCCCCACGTGGCGGGTGTGGTCGGAGATGACCGACACGACCGTCACGATCGGGCCGGCCGGGGTCACTACGACCGTCGAGGACGCCGACGCCATCGACGGTTGGGCGGCGTACGTCGCCGGAGTCGTGTGGACCTTGAAACATCTCGCCGGCGATCGGGTCAAGGGCGCGCGCATCGCGATCGCCTCGGACGTGCCCATAGGCGCCGGACTTTCGTCATCGGCCGCTTTGGAGATGGCGGTCCTCACGGCGCTACACGACCTGTACCAGCTCGATCTTCCCGTCGAGCAGCAGATCCGTGCGGCCCAATCCGCCGAACGGGACTATGTCGGCGTTCCCAGCGGCATCCTGGATCAAACCGCCAGCCTGTTGTCCCAAACGGACCACGCCTTGTTGATCGATTGCAGCACCGAGGAAGTCGAGCAAATACCTTTTCGGCTCCGCGAGCACGACTTGACGATGATGGTCATCGATACCGGGGTATCCCACAACCATGTCGAGGGCGAATACATAGACCGTCAAAACGACTGTGCACGGGCGGCGCAGTTGCTGGGCGTGGATTCGTTGCGCGACGTCGAAGAGCACGACTACATCGACCTCCCCGACCTGGTACTTCGGCGTCGGG
>DXIM01000020.1 GCA_019112895.1 Candidatus Stackebrandtia faecavium | reverse complement strand
GAAGCCGCGAGCTTACTCATCGAGGCTCGGGACCGTCGCAACGTAGAAAGAAGCTGGCGTTCCAAAGCGGCGATCGAGTCGTCGTCAGGTGCTGGCACGGTGCTTTCGCTTTCGCGTGAATCGGGTGATATTGAGCCAAAGCCTAACGACTCGCCGGTCCCGTAGCAGGTGTGGGCATGGGCATGGCTCGATATTTTCGTCTATTCGTTACTGTTTTGCGAATGAACGAAGTCAACGCCGAATCCGGTATGGGCGACGACGGCCAGACCCGCGCTGGGGCAGGACCCGAAACCGGCGCGGGCTCCGCGCCCGGAAAAGCAAAGGGCTCCGCGAAGCCCCTGACTGTCTCGAAAGTCGTTGAGCTCGGCTTCGCCGCTGCGGTCGGTGTCATCGCCTACTTCACCGCGACCTTCAGCTATATGTATGCGGTCGTCCACTCCATCTGGGTTCCGATCGCCGTGGCCGTCGCCGCTTTCGTTGCGTTGGCGCTGCGGTACTCCACTCCGGTGTGGTCCTTCGCTTCGGTCGTGGTCGTGTGCGTCATGACTGTCTTCATTGGGGCTCCGCTGCTGGCCAGCATGGTGCTGATCGCGTTGCTCCTATTCCTCGGCTTCAACAGTGTCGCGAAAAGGTGCACTCGCAAGACCGTACTGGTCTGCATGTTCACCGGCATGGGGCTGTCGTTGCTCACCGTTTTGTGGTGGGGCCTGACCGAGGACTTCGCCGTCCTTTTTCTAATGGTGATGGTGATCGGGTTGTGGGGCTGTTACGAGCGCCCAAAGAGTTAGGCCCCAAAGGTCGCCATCCGAGCGCCCAAGGTCGTGAAGTCGTTAAGGTCCATGCGAACCAGGAAAGGGTATGACTGCACTTATTGGTCAAGATCATGATCGTGGCAGCGGTGGCCGCCACACCACCACCGCGGTCTCCCGCGATACGTGAGAGCGGCGTCGCCCCGAAAACGGCCCGGCGACCGCGTCCAAGTCGGCGCGTTCGTTCGTGATGCGCTCGAGATGCGCCATCAGCTCTTTGACGTGCGTTTGAAGCGATGACACTTCGTTCTCGAGTTGAATGATCCGCTTGATGCCGGCCAAGTTGACGCCGTCTTCCTGGCTCAGCCGCTGGATCTCCCGCAACCGCGCGACATCCCGGACGCTGTAACGACGTCCGCCGCCCGCGGTGCGCGCGGGCTGCACCAGGCCGAGGCGATCGTATTGACGCAGTGTCTGCGGATGCATTCCGGCCATCTGTGCCGCCGCCGAGATGATGAGGACTTTCGCGTCGAGCGCTGCATCCGTCATCGGCGGTTGGTACGCACTTCGTTCACCATGTCCCACAGTCAGCTCACCTCTAGCAGCGGCCAGGCCAATTAGTTCAGTTACGTATTAACTACTCTTGCCGACTCGCGTCGGGCATGTCAACTTTCCTTAGCCGACGCCGAATCCACTTGAAGTTTCTGGCGCGGAGCCGGGGGCGCATGCTTCGCGTACTCGGCGAGCGCTTCTTTAGCTTCAGCGGACAGTTCCTTCGGAACATCGATGTCGACCGTGACGAGAAGATCGCCGTGGCCTTTCTTGGCGGCGACGCCTCGGTCCTTGACCCGCAACACGCGACCACTCGGCGTGCCCGCGGGAATGCGCAGCCGAACCGGATCGGTCAGGGTCGGCACCCGAAGCGTCGTGCCCAGGCCCGCTTCCGACAACGAGATCGGTACACGGATGCGCAGGTTGTCGCCGTCGCGGGTGAACAGCTCGTGTGGTCGCACATTGACCGTGACGTAAAGGTCGCCGGTCGGGCCGCCGCGTTCGCCAGGTTCGCCCCGGCCGCTCAGGCGGATGCGCTGCCCATCGCGGACCCCCTCTGGTACCCGGATCGTGATCGTGCGCGTCTTCGTCACGCCGCCGCTGCCCTGGCATTCGGGGCATTTCTCGACGACGATGGTGCCGACACCCTCGCAGTCGCGGCACGGTTCGGCGAAGCTGAACGAGCCCTGGTTGGCCGACAACACGCCCGCGCCGTGACAGGTAGGACAGACCTGCGGGCTGGTCCCCGGTTTGGCGCCGTCACCGTGGCACGTGTCGCACACGCCCGGCGAACGCAGTTTCAACGGCAGCGTGATTCCGTTGACGGCGTCCGTGAAGTCGAGATCGATCCGGGTCTCGACATCTCGGCCCTTCGTGGGGCCGCGACGCCGGGTGTTTCCGAAGAACGAACCGAAAATATCGCCGAGCCCGCTGCCCGACCCGGAACCGCCGAAACCGCCGCGCGCTTGCGACAGCAGGTCATCCAAGTCGACCGGCGAACCCGATCCCATTCCGGAGTTGCCCATCCGGGCGCCGCGGCGGAAAGCCCCGGCGCCCATCAGGGAACGCATCTCGTCGTATTCCTTGCGTTGCGCGTCATCCGACAACACCGCGAACGCCTCGGAGACCTCCTTGAACCGGTCCTCGGCTTTCGGATTGTCCGGGTTGTGGTCGGGGTGAAGTTCGCGCGCAAGCTTGCGATACGCCGATTTAATGTCGGAGGACGACGCGTCAGAGGCGACACCGAGTACGGCATAGAAGTCTTTATCCATCCATTCGCGTGACACCACTGTGCGCTGTCCTTTTCTCTCGTTCTACGGGTTCTTGTCCTGTTTTTTCGCCTCGGCGTCCGAGACCGGCTGTTCCTCGACGAACTCTTCGGTCTGCGAGCCCGCCTCGGCGTCGGTGGTGGAGGCATCCGCGACCGCGTCCTCCACGGCCTCGGCTTTCAACGCCTCCTCGTCCGACGGCACATCCGCGTCGAGGTTCTCGTTCGAAGCGGCCGCCTCATCGACGACCTCCTCCACGGGGGTCGACGACACGTCGGCGTCGTCGACGCTCGAGTCCTCCGGCTCGGCCACCGCGACCATTGCGGGACGCAACAGGCGCTCGCCCATCCGGTAACCGCGACGCATGACGTCAATACAGGACGGTTCCGTCACATCGGACGAATGCATGTGCGCGACCGCCTCGTGGAACGACGGATCGAAAGGGTCACCTTTGTCTCCGAAGACCTCGAGGCCGTGCTTGCTCAGCGCCGCCTTGAGTGAGTCGGCGACACTGCGGAACGGGCCCGTCAGGTCGCCGTGCTCGTCGGCGCGGTCAATGTCGTCGAGGATCGGCAAGAGGCCACTCAGGACCGAAGCGGTGACCTGATCGGCCGCCAGTGCCTTATCGCGGTCAACGCGCTTGCGGTAGTTGTGGTACTCAGCCGTGACACGCTGAAGATCGGCGGTCCGTTCGGCAAGGTTTTTCGCCAGGTCCGAACCGGTCTCAGCGGTGGCTTCCGTGGACTCGTCCTTTTCGGTGTCCGCGGATTCCTCACTGTTAACTGGTTCTTTGTCCCCTGTCACTTCTTATCGTCCTCATCGATGATCTCGGCGTCGACTACGTCGTCATCGGCTTTGGTGTTGCCGGAGCCCTTGGCTTCGCCCGCTCCCGCGTCCGTCTGGCCGCCTTCCGCGCCGCCTTCTTCGGCCTGCTGAGCGGCGTACATCGCCGAACCGGCCTCCTGCGACACCTTGATGAGCTCTTCGGTGCTGGCCTTGATCTTGTCCATGTCGGAGCCGCCGAGCGCGGTCTTGAGCTCGGTCAGTTTCGCCTCGATGTCGGCCTTGCCCTCTTCCGGGAGCTTGTCGCCGGACTCGGCGAGCAGCTTCTCGGTCTGATAGAGCCAGGTTTCGCCGAGGTTGCGTGTCTCGGCTTCGTCCTTGCGCTGACGGTCGTCATCGGCGTGGTCCTGCGCGTCGCGCATCATGCGCTCGATGTCGTCCTTGGGCAGCGAGGAACCGCCGGTGATCGTCATCGACTGGGCCTTGTTCGTGGCCATGTCCTTCGCGGAAACGTTCACGATGCCGTTGGCGTCGATGTCGAAGCTGACCTCGACCTTCGGGACACCGCGCTGGGCCGGCGGCAGACCGGTCAGCTCGAATGTGCCCAGTTTCTTGTTGTAGGCGGCGATTTCGCGCTCGCCCTGGAAGACCTGGATGAGTACCGAAGGCTGGTTGTCGTCGGCGGTGGTGAAGATCTCGGAGCGCTTCGTCGGGATCGTCGTGTTCCGCTCGATGAGTTTGGTGAAGATGCCGCCCTTGGTCTCGATGCCGAGGCTGAGCGGGGTGACGTCCAAAAGCAGTACGTCCTTGACTTCACCCTTCAGCACGCCTGCCTGCAGCGCGGCACCGACCGCGACGACCTCGTCGGCGTTGACGCCCTTGTTCGGTTCGCGACCGAGCAGGTCCGTCACCATCGTGTGGATGGCGGGCATGCGGGTCGAACCGCCGACCATGATCACGTGGTCGATGTCGGACACCTTGACGCCGGCGTCCTTGATGGCCTGCTCGAACGGCTTCTTGCAGCGTTCACGCAGGTCGGCCGTCATCTTTTCGAATTCGGCACGCGTCAGGCTGATGTCGAGGTGCAGCGGTCCATCGGCACCCGCGGTGATGTACGGCAGGTTGATGGAGGTCTGTGTGGCCGCGGACAGTTCGATCTTGGCCTTCTCAGCGGCTTCCTTCAGACGCTGCAGCGCCATCTTGTCTTTCGACAGGTCGACGCCGTACTGACCGTTGAAGGTCTTGACCATGTGGTCGATGAGACGGTCGTCCCAGTCGTCGCCGCCGAGGTCGTTTTCACCGTGGGTCGCCTTGACCTGGATAACGCCGTCGGCGATGTCCAGCAGCGAAACGTCGAAGGTACCGCCACCGAGGTCGAAGACCAGGATGGTCTGTTCCTTTTCGCCCTTGTCGAGCCCGTAAGCCAGCGC
>DXIM01000126.1 GCA_019112895.1 Candidatus Stackebrandtia faecavium | reverse complement strand
CTGGGGGGTGGCAGTCAATCAGGACAATAGATGTCTTTCGATATGTGCGTCAACGGGAAGTGGCGGTGATTTTCCGGCAATTCACCCCAAACCCCATTTCGGAAAGAGCGCCGGCCGGTGCATCGCATAGCGTGCGGTTCGGAAGCGTTTGCGCACCCACGTTGGCGATCGCGACCTGCACCGTAGCTTTTCGCTGTGCAGTTTGTGTCTGGAAGCACATTGGAGACCTCAATGGATGATGAGGGGCTTCCGCTTATTCTTATTGATCAGCGATCTTTCGTGACCAACGGTCAAGATGCGGCTGCGGCAAGCGGCGGAGTCTCACCGGACAGATGAGTCGCGTATCCGCATCTGTGATGCTGACCTCATGATGCACCGGCGTTGTGTGAAGCCTCGGCGCAGCGCATTAACCGTTGGCGCCGGAGAACTTCGCATGCGTATCCTTTGGTCTCGGTATGACTTCCCCAAGCGTGACACCTTCGGCCCTGCGCACGCGCGTGCAGGGCGTAGCTCTCATGGAACAAGGACGCTTCCTGCGCCGTATCGATAAGGCCCGCAAATCGCCCGATAGCGCTGCCGAGCTCGATCGCATATCCGCCGCACTCGATGACGCGGAACAGCGCATAACCTCGCGCCGCGACGCGATGCCGAAACTGAGCTACCCGAGCGAGTTGCCGGTTAGCCAAAAGCGCGAGGACCTCGCCGCAGCGATCGCCGACAACCAGGTCGTGATCGTCGCCGGCGAAACCGGATCGGGTAAGACCACGCAGCTGCCGAAGATATGCATGGAACTGGGCCGTGGCGTGCAAGGCATGATCGGGCACACTCAGCCACGCCGGCTCGCGGCCCGCACCGTCGCCGAACGTCTTGCCGCGGAGCTCGACACGCAGTTGGGCAACGAAATCGGTTGGAAGATCCGTTTCACCGACAAAGTCAGCGACCGTACCTACTGCAAGGTGATGACGGACGGCATACTGCTGGCCGAGATTCACACCGACCGCATGCTTCGGCGCTACGACACGATCATCATCGACGAGGCTCACGAACGCAGCCTCAACATCGATTTCCTGCTGGGCTACTTGAAGCAACTACTACCCAAACGCCCGGACCTGAAAGTCATCATCACGTCGGCCACGATCGACCCGCAGCGTTTCGCCGCCCATTTCGACGATGCACCGATCATCGAGGTGTCCGGCAGGACTTACCCCGTCGAAGTGCGGTACCGGCCGCTCGTCGACGATAGCGACGAAGACCGTGACGAGGTCCGCGATCAAATCCAGGGGATTGTCGAGGCCGCTCGGGAGTTGATGTCGCACGGTCCCGGCGACATCCTGGTCTTCCTGTCGGGCGAGCGCGAGATCCGTGACACCGCCGAAGCCTTGAACAAGGAACGATTCGCGCACACTGAAGTTCTGCCGCTATACGCCCGCTTGTCGTCGGCCGAGCAGCATAAAGTCTTTCAACCTCACCGCCTACGCCGGATCGTGCTCGCCACGAACGTGGCCGAGACATCGTTGACGGTGCCGGGAATCAAGTACGTCATCGATCCCGGCACGGCCCGCATCTCGCGGTACAGCAACCGTACGAAGGTGCAACGGCTGCCGATCGAAGCGATATCGCAGGCCTCCGCCAACCAGCGCAAAGGTCGCTGCGGCCGCACCAGCGACGGCATCTGCATTCGGTTGTATTCGCAGGAAGACTTCGAAGCGCGGCCGCAATACACCGACGCCGAGATCCTACGCACCAACCTCGCGTCGGTGATTTTGCAGATGACGGCCGCGAACCTCGGGGACGTGGCCCGGTTCCCGTTCATCGACCCACCCGATGCGCGTCATATCAAGGATGGTGTGGCGCTGCTGTCGGAGCTCGGCGCTATCGACCCGCGCGCCACCGACCCGCGTAAACGGTTGACGAAGGTCGGGCGCCAGTTGGCGGCGCTGCCGATCGACCCGCGTTTGGGACGCATGGTGTTGCAGGCCCACAGCGACGGCTGTCTGCACGAGGTCATGGTCATCACCTCCGCGCTGTCGATTCAGGATCCACGCGAGCGCCCTGCAGACAAACAACAGCAGGCCGACGCCAAGCACGCGCGGTTCGCCGACCCGGCCTCGGATTTCATGTCGTATCTTCAGCTGTGGAACTACATCAAGGACGAGCAGAAGGCGCGTTCGGGCAGTGCGTTTCGGCGCATGTGTAAAACCGAATACCTGCATTTCATGCGCATCCGCGAATGGCAAGACATCTACGCTCAGGTACGCAGCGTCCTCAAAAGCATGGGCATGCTCAACAAGCGCGCCAACGAAACCCCGGATTCGCAACGCATCCATACCGCGCTGCTTGCGGGGCTGTTGTCGCACATAGGCATGCGCGATCAGCAAAATCGCGACTACCTGGGGGCGCGTGGGGTCAAGTTCGGGATCTTTCCCGGTTCGGCGTTGTTCAAGAAACAGCCGAAATGGGTCGTGTCCGCCGAACTGGTGGAAACGACTCGCCTATGGGGACGCGTCAATGCCGCGATCGAACCCGAATGGGTCGAACCGTTGGCGCAACACCTCGTCAAACGGTCATATTCGGAGCCGCACTGGGAAAAGAAGGCTCAGGCCGTCATCGCGACCGAAAAGGTCAGCCTGTACGGCATCCCGATCGTCGCGGCGCGGCGAGTCAACTATGGCCGTATCGATCCGCCCGTCGCGCGCGAGATATTCATCCGCGGCGGACTCGTGGAAGGCGAATGGGACACTCGGCACGAGTTCTTCGCGCAAAACCGCCGACTGCTGGACGAGGTGGAAGACCTCGAGCATCGCGCGCGGCGACGAGACATCATGGTCGATGAAGACACGCTCTTCGATTTCTACGACCAGCGCATACCGGAACACGTGGTATCGGGGCGGCACTTCGACAGCTGGTGGAAGAAAGCACAACGCGCCGAGCCTCACCTGCTTGACTTCGAACAGTCGATGCTCGTCAACGACTCGGCCGAAACCGTCACCGAGACCGATTATCCAGACTATTGGCAGGTCAAGGGCGCGCATCTACCGCTGTCCTATCAGTTCGAACCCGGTGCCAGCGATGACGGGGTCACGATCGACGTGCCGCTGGAGCTGGTCCCGCAGCTCGACGCCGACGAATTCACCTGGCAGGTTCCCGGACTGCGCACCGAACTGGCGACCGCCCTCATCAAGTCGTTGCCGAAACCGGTGCGGCGCCAGTTCGCTCCCGCGGTAGACCATGCGAAAGCCGCATTGCACGTGATGACACCCGCAAGCGGCGGTTCGTTCACGCAGGCGTTGGCGGCGCAGCTGGAGGCGATGCGTCACGTCCGCATCACCCCGGATCAGTGGGACCTGTCCCGGGTCCCCGCTCATCTCCATATGAGTTTCCGCGTCGTCGATGGCGGCACAACCGTGGCCAGCGGTAAAAACCTCGCCGTCTTGCAGGAAGAGTTGAAACCGGCGGCCCAAGAAGTGATAGCCGAATCCCTGCCGGGCATTGAACGCGACGACATCACATCGTGGGATTTCGACGAACTGCCGCAAGAACGTCAGGAACAACGCGGTGGGTACCACGTCAGCGCGTACCCGGCGCTCGTCGACCAGGGCGATCGCGTAGCGATACGCATCATGGACAGTCCAGCGCAGCAGCAGTTGGCGATGTGGCAGGGAACGCGACGTCTGTTGCTGTTGTCGGTCCCTTCGGTCACCAAGACGGTGGTGTCGGCGTTGCCGTCGGCGACGAAACTGTCGTTGGGGTCTAATCCATACAGTTCCGTGCCGGCCCTGCTGGACGACTGCATTATCGCGTGCGTGGACAAGCTGATGATCGATGCCGGAGGACCCGCCTGGGACCGCGCAGGTTTCGAGTTGCTGCGTGATGAGGTGCGCACGAAGCTCGCCGACACCGTCGAAGGTGCGGTCTCGACCGTGGCGACGACGTTGACGGCATGGCGTCGAGTCGGTAAGCGACTGACCGGGTCGTTCTCCGTGGCCCAGGTCGGGGCGATCTCCGATATGAAACGGCAACGCGACGCCCTCATATTCGATGGCTTCGTCGCCGCAACGGGCTGGTGGCGGCTGGGGGAGCTACCCCGATATCTGGAGGGCATCGAACGTCGACTGTCGAAACTCGAGCAGGCCGGGGCCGCAGATTCGCAACGGATGGCGAAAGTCCACGCGGTCGAGGCCGAGTTTCATTCGTTCGTGCAGGCCTACCCTGCGGCGGCGGCGTCACCGCAGGGCCAGGAGCTTCGATGGATGTGCGAAGAGCTTCGAGTGAGCTATTTCGCCCAAGACCTCGGTACCCGCTACCCGATCAGTGAAAAGCGGATCAAAGCGACGATGAAAGCCTTGACATCCTGATTCACATACCGTCGATGGCGGTGGGTTCCGTTTCACCCGAAGCATTCGCGCTCGGCAGCCACAGCAGCGCCGTCACGATGCCCAAAGCGATCAACGCGGCCACCACGGTGATCAATGCGCCCCGCCGGGCGATCGCGCCGGGGGTGGGGCGGTCCGCGGCATCACCCGGGACCACGAAAGCGGGGCGAGCCGGCTCGAGCAGTTCCCGGCACGCGGTCGCGAACTCGGCGGCGGTGGACCAGCGGGAATCCGGGTCGGGTTCGAGAGCGCGTCCCAAAACTTGCCGGACCTCGTTGGGGACGGCCCTGGGCAGCTGCGGGGGCGTCAAT
The DNA here is from genome assembly GCA_019112895.1 of Candidatus Stackebrandtia faecavium. Classification (GTDB taxonomy): domain Bacteria; phylum Actinomycetota; class Actinomycetes; order Mycobacteriales; family Micromonosporaceae; genus Stackebrandtia; species Stackebrandtia faecavium. The sequence goes on along the minus strand of DXIM01000126.1, from coordinate 15,675 downwards.
GGTGTGGACTCCGCGAGCATCGACGCCACGGTGTATCCACTGTGGGGTGGTTGTCCCGTTAGGCATTCATGTGCGACGATCCCAAGTGCATAGACATCGCTGGCGCCAGACAATTCCTTACCGCGCAGCTGTTCCGGTGCGGCGTATGCGGCCGTGCCCATGACCATCCCGGCACTGGTGAGTCCGCTTTCGCCTCCGGCTCGCGCAATACCGAAGTCCACCACTTTCGCTTGGTGATGCAGCTTTGTCAGCAAAATATTGGCAGGTTTGACGTCGCGATGAATGATGCCTGCGTGGTGCGCGGCGTGCAGCGCCTCGGCCGCTTCGGCGATGATGCGAAGCATCCGCTCCACTCGCAGCGGCCCCTCCCTTTCGATCAACTGGGACAAAGGAATGCCGTTGACGTACTCCATGACGAGGTAGATGGTGACTCGACCGTCCTGGACGTCTTCGCCATAGTCGTACATGCTGACGACGCCGGGACTGCGCAGCATGGCAACCGAACGTGCCTCGACCTTGAACCGGCGTTTGAGGATGGGGTCGTTGGCGAGCCGATCGTGAAGGATCTTGATCGCGACGATGCGTCCGAGCCGCGTATCGAAACCCCGCCACACTTCGCCCATGCCGCCGCTGGCGATCATCGCGTCGACGCGATAACGATCATGTAGCAGTTGTCCGGTCCGCATTAGCAATGCTCCAAACTGTACGCTTTCAGGTCCTGTAGTCATTGTGACGCAATGACAATCGGGGATCGAAACCGCGCGACGATAAAATGAGCGCCGCGCCCCGGTGAGGGACGCGGCGCAGTCAGTGCGGTGGAACGCTGTCAGATTGCCTGGGTTTGGAACATCCAGCGTTCCTTCTCAAGATCATGACTGATCCCGATGAGCTGGTCCTGGGTCACGGGGTCGGTCTCCCCGGTCGAGTCGATGCGTTCGCGCATACGCGAGATGATCTTGTCGTACATCTCAATGAACAGGCTGACGACCTTGTCGTCCTTGAGTGGGCCGTCTGGGATCTTCGGCAGTCCCGACTCGGCGGCGACCGCGGACGGCCGTCCGTCGGGTGCAACACCGATCGCGGCGGCGCGTTCCGCGATGAGGTCGCCGGCCGCTCGTGCAGTGGCGACTGTTTCGTCGAGTTGAAGGTGAAGCGAACGGAAATGTGGCCCGTAGACGTTCCAGTGAGCCTGCTTGGCGCTCAGCGAAAGATCGATGATGTCGACCAAAGCCCCCTGAAGCGCGGCCCCAACCGATTTTTGTGCCGCTTCGCTGAGTGGTGTATTAATGCGAGACATTTTTGAAATGACCACCTTTCTATGCTCTGACTCAACGCTAGCGGTCGCGGCCGGAGCTGTCAGACGAGCGCATTTTTATCCCCGAGCCTGATAGCAAGCTCACAAACTCTGCTGGGGTCCCAGAGGCGGTTAGGTACTGGCGTGATGGCCGTGCCAGGCCTGCCACAGGTCAGCGTATTCGCCATCAGCGGCCAGCAGTTCGTCGTGGGAACCGAGCTCGATGATCCGGCCATCCTCCACGACCGCGATCCGATCGGCGTCGTGAGCAGTGTGGAGTCGATGTGCGATCGCGACGACGGTGCGGCCGGACAACACTGTGTTGAGCTGCCGCTCGAGGTCGCGAGCCGCACGCGGATCCAGCAGCGAGGTCGCCTCATCGAGCACCAGCACTTTCGGGTCCGCCAGGATCAACCGCCCCAAGGCCAACTGCTGTGCCACGGCCGGTGAGATCGGGAACTGGGACGTGCCCACGACCGTGTCGAGCCCGTCGGGGAGGCCGTCCATCCAGGCGCGGGCGTCGACGCTGTCGAGCGCCGAGGTGATTTCATCGTCGGAAGCGCCCGGTTTCGCCAACGCCAAGTTGTCCCGCAGCGAGCCGGTGAACACGTGGTGTTCCTGCGTCACGAGCAGCACGTCTTCGCGTAGCTGCGTCAGCGGCATCGAGGTGGCGTCGTCACCGTAGATCGTGACTGCCCCGCGGCTCGGGCTGTCGATGCCCGCGATGAGACGTCCGAGCGTGGACTTTCCTGCGCCCGACGGCCCGACGATCGCGATGCGTTCACCGTGCTCGACTCGCAGGTCGATGTCGTGAAGCACGTTGCGGCCCGGCGTGTAGGCGTAGCTGACGTTGCGGATGTCGACCGCGTGATCGCGGCCGCGACCCGAACGCGGAAGACGCCGCTGCGTTTCCGAAACGCTGGTCGGACCGACACCGACGATGCGGCCGAGAGCGGCGTCGGCGGTCTGAAGCTCATCCAGCATGGCCAGGAGCATGAAGACAGGTTCTCCGAGCCGGTCGACGTACAAGACGGCCGCCGCGACGGCCCCGAGACTGATCAAGTCCATGCCGTACATCCAGCCGCCCAACAACAAAACGGCCGCGACCGGAATCGTGACCCCGAAATCGAGTGTCGGCATCAAGACGTTGCGCAAGAACAGGGTGCGGCGTTCGGCCGCATACGACTCAGAGATCGCATGGTCGGTGACGCGCAGGCGGTTGTTCTGCAGCTCGAACGCCTCCACCGTTTTGGCGCCCTCGACAGTCGCCGCCAGCTCCTCGCTGATGACGCTGTACGTTTCCGCCTCCCGCAGGTACGCCTTCCGTGCGCGCGCAAGGTACCAGCGTGTCGGCCACCAAAGCACCGGGATGGTCACTGCGATCGCGGCCAACGCCAAACGGTAATCGACGAGGAACAGCGCCACAAGAGTCAATACCAGCGTGACGAAATGGATCGCGACCATCGGAGCCACCTGGCGCACGATGTTGCCGAGTGAGTTGACGTCACGCGAACTGCGCGTCATCAGGTCGCCCGTCCCGGCTTTTTCGACCGTCGTCAACGGTAGGGCGAGCGAACGGGACACGAACTGTTCACGCAGCTTCGCCATCACGATTTCGCCGAAGCGACCCGCCACATACTGGGAGATGCCCGAAAACAGGGCGTGGGTCACGATAAACCCGGCCACGGCCAGCGAGATCGGCACGATCGGGGTCGGTGCCTTCGCGTCGATCGAGTCGATGAGTTCACCCAGCAGCCATGGCGCGCCGAGGCCCGCTATGGAGGCGATCGCGAACAGCACGACCGTGACCGCCAGGTAGCGACGGTGGTTCGCGCCGATCGCCACTATTTCTTCTCGTGTCTGCCGCGAGTCGGCGACGGGAAGGCCGTGCTTCACGCCTGCACCTCCTGGTCCATGTCGGCGAGGTCTCGCGTCACCATCGCGCGGTATAGGGGGTTGACGTCCATAAGCGAATCGTGGGTGCCTTCGTCCACGACCTTGCCGTCGATGACGAACACGACGCGGGCGGCGCTTTCGAGCATGAGCGGTGAACTGGTCGTCACCAGTGTCGACTGTGAACTACGGTACTGGTGCAGCCGTTGCGCGATGAGGGCCTCAGTGTGGGCATCAACCGCTGACGTCGGCTCGAGCGCGATCAGGATGTCGGGATCGCGCAGTAGCGCCCGCGCAAGCCGAAGACGCTGGCGTTGGCCGCCTGAGATGTTCCTGCCGCCGGCTTCGATGAGCCCGTCCAGCCCACCGAGGCTGTCCCTGGCGTCGCTGGCGACCGTCACATGCAGTGCCTCGGCTAGATCTTCGTCCTCGTGGTGCCCGTGCGGGTCGAGGAACTGGCGCAAGGTTCCGGCGAAAACATGACTGTCGTTATCGGTGACGAGCACGTGCCGACGCAGGTGCATCAGGTCGATGTCGCGTAGGGCGACGCCGTTGGCGGTCACGTCGCTGTCGCGGTAGCGCCCGAGACGCTCGGCGATATCGGTGGCATCGGTTTCGCTAGTGCACACGAGCGCGGTAATGCCCTTGGCGTCTAGCTGCAGGCCGGAATCGGGATCGTAAAGGCTGTCGATGTGTGCGGGCTTGGCGCTGCCGGTGTCGTCGACCGCCGCTTTGACGTGAAGCAAAGACAGGACGCGTTGCGCGGCCGCGTGCGCCCGCGTGTATTTGCGCGCCGTCTCCAAGAATGTGTTCATCGGCATCATCAGAAACGAGGTGTAACCGAATACGGCGATGAACTCGCCGACCGTGATCTCGCCTGCGACCGACAATGTCGCTCCCAGCCAGGTGACCGCGATCAGTAGGAAGCCCGGTATCAGCGTTTGCAGGCCCTTCAAGAAGCCTTGCGTCTTGGCGACACGGAAGCCGAACTCCTGTAGCTGAGTCGACTGCTGCCGGTAGCGTTGGATGAAAAGTTGTTCGCCCCCGATGCCGCGCAAAACCCGCAGTCCCGCAACGATGTCGTTGGCGCGCGAAGTCAGTTTGCCTTGCTGGACTCGGTAGTCGTGTTCGCGGTTTTGCAACGGCTTGAGCAGCGGACCCATCACGATCACTTGCAGTGGAAGCCCGATGAGGACGACCGCGCCCAACGGCACCGAGATGTTCAACACGGCGATGCCGATTGCGGTGAACGTGACCGCGGATCCCACGGAGCGTCCGATGACGTCGGCCATGTTGCCGATCGATTCTGGGTCCGTGCTGCCCGCGGAAACGGCTTCGCCGGTGGCGACCTTACGTGGCAGGGCCGCCCCGACCCGGGTCGCGTGCCGTGCCGTCAGTTGGACTGTGCGGTACGAGGCCTGCAGGAAGTTGAACACCGCGAACCGGTGCCGTATCAGCGATGACACCGCCATCAGCACCGCCAGCGCTACGATGACGCCCGCCCACAGGAGTAGCCGTTGTGGCTCCTGACTGGCAGCGCCGTAGTCGATCGCATAACCGATGACGCCGGGGAGCGCGCCGATACTGCCCATCCACAAAGTGCCGAACAACGCTGCCAGCACGATCGTGTGCCACTGCTTGGCGAGGATCCAAAATAGGAATCGCCCGGGCGAACGCACGTTGGGTTCCCCAGGGTCAGTCCTGGGTAGAGCGGGATGGAGGCGCATCCTGGCGACGTTACGACCAGTGGTTGGCGTCGGCAAGCCAATTTTGCGTGATCTACATCAGTGGCTTTCGGGGTAGCCGAGTACTGGGGCGGACACGTCGGCCAGCGCTAGGCGTATCTCGGGAGGCAGATACAGAGATTCAGCGCTCAAATTGGAACGGAGCTGGGCGCTGTTGCGTGCACCGACTATCGCCGACGTCACGCCTGGTTGGTCGCGTACCCACGCCAGCGCCACCTCCGTCGGGGACACGCCGAGCCCGTCGGCTGCGGTGGCGAGGGCTTCGACGATGCCGGCGCTGCGGTCGTCGAGGTAGGCCGAGACGAATCGGCTCCACTGCGGGGACGACGCCCGCGCGTCGGAGGGGCGACCGAATCGATACTTACCGGTGAGGACGCCGCGGCCCAACGGCGACCACGCCAGGACGCCCACATCCATCGCCAGGCAGGCGGGTAGGACTTCGCGTTCGATGCCCCGCTGAAGCAGCGAGTATTCGACCTGAGACGCAATGATCGGGTGACGGCCAGGCCAGGCTTCCTGCCAGGCGACTAGACGCGCCGTTTGCCATCCGGTGTGATTGGACACTCCCACGTAGCGCGCTTTGCCGGTGTTCACGGCGTGGTCCAAAGCGCCGAGAGTTTCCTCCATGGGGGTCTGTGGATCATGGACATGAAGCTGCCATAGGTCCACATAGTCGGTGCCGAGGCGTCGCAGCGAACGCTCCAACGCCTGCAACAAGTGGGCCCGCGAGGTGTTCCTGTTGCGGGGGCCGTTGGGTTGTACCCCTGCCTTGGTGGCGATCTGCACGTCGTCGCGGTGCACGACGGTGCCGAGGAGTTCGCCTATCGTGGCCTCCGAGGCTCCCTGTCCGTACACATCGGCCGTGTCGATGAGCGTGCCGCCGGCCTCGGTGAAGGTCAGGAGCTGGTCGGCAGCGTCTTGGGAATCGAACTCATTTCCGGTTCCCCACGCCATCGTCCCCAACGCCAGCCTGGATACTTCGAGGCCGCTTCGTCCCAAGGGTCGTTGTTCCACAAGAAGTGAAGGTACCGGCACCAAGGCCGTTAGCCAATGCGTGGTGCCCAATGTTGCCCGTTAGTCTGACTCGCCTACGGCGATACCGAATGAAAGGCATTGCGATGCGTTTGGGACTAAGTCTCGGCTATTGGGGTAGCCGCACAGATCCTGGCGAACACGTGGAACTTACCCGTGAAGCGGAACGACTGGGGTATTCCGCCGTGTGGGCGGCCGAAGCCTACGGCTCCGATTCCGTCACGATGCTGACCTGGCTAGCGGCAAAGACCGAACGCATCGATGTTGGGGCCGCCGTCATGCAGATCCCGGCGCGCGCGGCGACGATGACGGCGATGACAGCAGCCAGCCTGGACACCTTGTCCGGGGGCCGTTTCCGGCTCGGTCTGGGAGTGTCAGGTCCGCAGGTGTCGGAAGGCTGGTACGGGGTCCCGTTCGCGAAACCGCTTGGCCGTACCCGTGAATACGTCGACGTGGTGCGTGCGGCGTTGCGCCGCGACAAGGTCTCCTACCGCGGTAAACACATCGTGCTGCCGTTGCCGGACGGACCAGGAAAGGAGCTGCGCCTGGCAATGCAACACGAGCGCAGCGACATACCTATATACCTGGCCGTGATCGGCCCCAAGAACCTGGAGCTTGCCGGTGAGGTCGCTGATGGTTGGCTCGGGGTCTTCTTCGCGCCCGAATTCGCGGACGAACAGCTGGATCGGGTGCGCGCGGGAGCGCATGCGGCCGGGCGCACTCTGGACGAATTCGATGTGGTGCCGACAGTCCCCGTCGTTGTTGGTGACGATGTCGCCGCGTGTGCCGATGCCGTGCGCGGCTACTGCGCGCTGTACCTAGGCGGCATGGGCAGCAGGAAGGACAACTTCTACAACAAGCTGGCTCAGCGCATGGGGTACGGCGAAGCCGCCGCCCAGGTGCAGGACCTGTTCCTGGCCGGTAAGCATCGTGAGGCCGCGGCTGCGGTGCCTGTCGATTTCATCGACCGGACTGCGCTGTTGGGTAGTCGTGCCCGCATCGCCGACCGCATCTCGGCTTACTCCCGTGCAGGCGTGACAACCCTGTCGGTGTCTCCGATGGCTTCGGATCTTTCTGGGAGGCAGACGATCATTCGCACGGTGGCCGATGCCATTGCCGACGCGGGGGTTGGCGAGTAGTGGATCTGTGGCAGGCCGTCGTTCTCGGCATTGTTGAGGGGCTCACCGAACTGTTGCCGGTCTCCTCGACCGGGCACCTGACTTTGGCGGAAGGGCTCCTGGGGCTCCAGATCGACGACCCCGGCATCACCGCGTTCACGGCGTTTATCCAGATCGGCGCCATCGCCGCCGTACTGGTGTATTTCGCTCGCGACATCTACGAGATCGTCGTGGCGTTCTTCAAGGGGTTGTTCTCGCGGGAGAACCGCGGCGACCCCAATTACAAGCTCGGCTGGTACGTGATCATCGGTTCCATACCGATCGTTATCGTTGGCTTTCTCGGCAAAGACTATGTGTCCGGGCCGTTGCGGAGCCTGTGGTTCGTGGCGGCCGGCATGATCGGGTGGAGCTTCGTGCTGTGGTTTGCCGAATATGCGGCGACTCACCAGCGCAACCTCCGCCAACTGACGATCGGTGACGCCATCTTCGTCGGTGTGGTCCAGTGTGTCTCGCTGATACCGGGAGTGTCGCGATCGGGAGCCACGACGTCGGCCGGTCTGCTACGCGACATGGACAGGGTCACCGCGACGAAGTTGTCGTTCTACTTGGGTATCCCGGCGCTGACTGGTGCGGGGGTGCTAGAGCTCGAAGAAGCGATTTCCGGGCCCAGCGTCGGGGTGCCGGCTTTGGCGGTCGGCACGATCGTCAGTGGCGTAGTGGCCTACGCCACTGTGTCGTGGCTGTTGCGGTTCATCTCGAACCACAGTTTCATGTTGTTCGTGTGGTACCGCATCGGTTTCGGTGTGGTTGTCATCGCGTTGTTGCTGATGGGGGTCGTGGAACCGTTGTAGACCGGTGTGGCGTGTCGCCCAATGCGTCTTCAAGCTGTCGGGCGGCGGCGAATCTCCCGTTACCCTGGCGAGTATGGAATCTTGGCAAAGCCCGCAACTTCGCCGGCTTCGTGGCGAGGCCACACCGCTGCGCTTGTACGACACCGCTCGAGGCGGAATTTTCGACAGCACTCCCCGGACCCGGGAGATGTCGATGTACGTGTGCGGGATTACGCCGTACGACGCTACGCATCTCGGCCACGCTGCCACGATGGTGACTTTCGACATCATCAACCGGGTGTGGCGGGACAACGGATACCCCGTCAACTATGTCCAGAACGTCACCGATGTTGACGAACCGTTGTTCGAGCGCGCGCAACGCGACGGCGAGGACTGGATCGTGCTCGGTCTTCGCGAGACGGCCCTGTTCCGCGAAGACATGGAAGCGTTGTCGATCATTCCGCCGAGCTCGTACATCGGTGCGGTGGAGTCGATGAACGACATTGTGGCGTTGGTGGAACGCCTGCAGCAGGCTGGGATGACGTACACCGTCGATGACGGCACCGGCGATATCTATTTCCCCGTTGCGCAGTTCGATCGGTTCGGTGCACAGTCGCATTATGACCGCGAGACCATGCTGACGTATTTCGCCGAACGCGGCGGCGACCCGCAGCGCCCCGGAAAGAAAGACCAGCTCGATGCCCTGTTGTGGCGCGGTGAGCGTCCCGATGAGCCGTCGTGGCCGTCGCCGTTCGGGCGAGGGCGACCGGGCTGGCACATCGAATGCACGGCGATCGCGATGCGTTACCTGGGGGAGCAGATCGATGTGCAGGGCGGCGGTAATGACTTGATCTTTCCCCATCACGAAATGTCGATCGCGCACGCGGAAGCCGCGACGAAGGTGTCGCCGTTTGCGCAGCATTGTGTACACGCAGGCATGATCGGCTTGGACGGGGCGAAGATGTCCAAAAGCAAGGGCAATCTTGTCTTCGTGTCGCGGTTGCGCGCCGACGGCGTCGACCCTGCGGTGATCCGGGCCGCTGTCCTCGACGGGCACTACCGTGACGACCGGGACTGGAATAGCGAGTTGGTAGCCGCGGCGACGGCGCGGGTGAAGCGTTGGCGCGACGCCGCGGCCGAAAAAACCGGACCCGACGGCGATGGGGTCGTCTCTGCGCTGCGCGCACGACTGTCGGACGACCTCGATACGGCGGGGGCTTTGCGCGTTGTCGACGCGTGGGCCGAGGCCGCCCTCGACGGCGATCATGCCGACCCCGAATCCGGAAAGCTGGTCGGCGACGTTGTCGACGGCCTGCTCGGGATATCCCTGTGACCTCGACTCCGTCGCTGATGTCGGAACGGTTCGGGGTGTCGTGCGGCTGTTCACGTCTACCGCGGTAATGTCTACGCGGCTGTTTCTGGCGCCCTCGCCACCACCCCCCAAAAAGGAGTAATGTGTGAAGATCCTTTTGCTGGTTTCTGCCTTTAACGGTTTGACACAGCGAGCATGGTGCGCATTGCGGCAGGCTGGTCACGATGTGACGGTGGAGCTTGCACCGGTCTATGAAACCCCCGAGGAACTCACGGCCAAGGTGTATGCCAGCGCCCCCGAGATCATTTTGTGCCCGTTTTTGAAGCACAAAGTGCCAGAGGACGTCTGGCGGAAATGGCCGACCATCATCATCCATCCGGGACCGATCGGCGACCGTGGCCCATCGTCGCTGGACTACGCCATCATGGAAGGCAACAGGCAATGGGGAGTGACCGCGTTGTCCGCGGTCGACGAAATGGACGCGGGGCCGGTTTGGGCGTCGAGGATCTTCCCGATGCCGTCGGAACCGATCGCCAAGGCAACGTTGTACAACTCCGCAGTGGCCGACGCGGCGATGTCCTGTATCGAGGAAGTCATTGAAAAGGCGGCGGATCCGCAGTTTGCGCCGATTCCGCAGGAAGAGATGCCGCAACCGGTGCCTCACGTGGGCACACGGCCGTTGATTCGCCGGGCCGAGCGCGTCTTCGACTGGGAAAATTCTGCGGTCGAGATCGTGCGGCGCATCAGGGCGGCCGACTCGTCGCCGGGTGTGCGCACCAGCATCGACGGCCAAACCGTCCATGTCTATGACGCGGCGGTGGGAGAACGGCGCGGCCGCCGAGTGCCGCCGGGCACGATCGTGGGCCGCGGCGATGACGCGATCGCGGTCGCCACCGGCGACAACCTGGTCTGGATAGGTGCGGTGCGCCGACCCACTGACTGTGGTGGCGACGGCATCAAACTGCCGGCGACGATGATCTTCAACGACCCGTCGATTCCGGAGCTGCCGGTGCCGGAGGGATTGCGCCAAACCAGCTACGTGCGGGAAGGCGACGTCGGTTTCTTGACGATCCGTACCTATAACGGCGCCATGTCTACCGCGCAATGCGCGCGGATAGCCAGTTCCCTGAAGGAAGCGCTCAACCAGGACACGAAGGCCCTTGTGGTCACGGGTACGCCCGCGTTCTTCTCCAATGGTGTTCACCTCAACGTCATCGAGGCTGCGGAGGATCCCAGTGCCGAGGCCTGGGACAACATCCACGCGATCAACGAGCTGTGTTCGGCGTTGGTGTCGTGTACGGACCAGCTCACGATCAGTGCGTTCAGCGCCAACGCCGGTGCCGGCGGTGTGATGTTCGGCCTGTCCGCCGACGTCGTGCTTGCCCGCGACGGCGTGGTCTTGAACCCGTATTACGACATCGGGCTGTACGGCTCCGAGTTGCACACCTTCACGCTTCCTCGCCGGGTGTCACCGCCGACAGCGACGAAACTGCTCACTGAGAAACTGCCGGTGAATACCGATCAGGCGGCCACGATCGGTCTCGTGGATGCCGTGGGGCCACGTGAATGGAACGAGTTCCGCGAATGGTTGTCCCGCATGGCGAACGCCTACGTGAGCCCGCAGCGATACGACGAAACGATGGCGACGAAGCTCCAGGTGATGGACAACACGCGCCCGGCGTCGTATTACGAGGCCCACGAGTTGTCCGAAATGGCGAAAGACATTTTCGATAATCGCAGCGGGTTCGACGCCAGTCGCGCGGATTTCGTCTATAAACGTCCGGCTCGTCAGACTCCGCCACAGATTGCGCAGCACCGGTGGCGGTTGAGCGGCCTGTCTTAGCCTGGCGTTATGACTGCGGGTCGTCGTTGTCCGTGTGCGGGCCGCGGCGCCGCAGATACCGTTCGAAGTCTTTGGCGATGTCGTCGCCGGAAGGCTCGTCGGTTTCCACGTTGTCGTTGAGCGAGTTGATGTACTCGGCGATGTCTTCGTCGGCCTCGACCAACTGGGTGACTTCGTCCTCCCATTGGGCCGTGCGCTCGACGAGGCCGCCGGCCGGGACGGGAAGGTCGAGCAGTTCTTCGACCCGATGCAGCAGACCGAGCGTGGCTTTAGGGCATGGGGAGGTGCCGGCGTAGTGCGGCACGCTGACCCAGCAGCAGGTCACGGGGATGTCGAGATTCTGGAACTTCCACTGCAGCAAGCTAATTATTCCGGCCGGACCGTTGTATTCGACCGGATCGAGCTTGAGCCGTTCGATCAGTTCGGGGTCGTTTGAGGTGCCGGAGACGGGAAGCGGCCGAGTGTAACCGACGTCGTTGAGCAAGGCGCCCAACAGAACTACTTTCTCGATACGCAGCGCGTGTGAGATTTCGGCGATCTCGTCGCAGAAACCACGCCAATGCATGCTCGGCTCCGCACCCACCAATAGAACAATGTCGCGGTCGGCGTCTTTGAGGGTGGCGGCGGAGAAGCCGGTATAGGGCCATTCAAAACTCTCGACCCCGTTTGAGGTCACGTGAACCATCGGACGAGCCATTTGGAAGTCGTAATATGGGTCGGGGTCGATGGATGCGATCGATTCGGCCTGCCACTGCTGAGTGAGGTGCACGACCGCCTGACTGGCGGCGTCTGCGGCATCGTTCCAGCCGGTGAAGGCCGCGATCAAAACGGGGGAGCGTAGTTGCGGTAGTCCGTCGGAATCGGTCACGTATTCAGCCTACGTTGATGCGTAACTATGCTGATCGACACCTCCGCGGCCGGTGAGAATACGACGAAGAGTTCGTTACGCTTGGTCTATGTCGCATCCTTCCTTCGCTCATGTCCTGCGCCGCAGAGTCCTCGTCGCGGATGGGGCGATGGGCACCATGCTTCAAGACGCGGATCTAGGCATTGACGATTTCAATGGCCTTGAAGGCTGTAACGAGATCCTCAACGTGACCCGCCCCGATGTCGTGCGTGGCATACACGAGGCATATTTCGAGGCCGGTGCGGACGCGGTCGAGACCAACAGTTTCGGGGCCAATCTCGGCAACCTTGCCGAATACGGCATCGTTGCACGCACCCGCGAATTGGCGCAGCGCAGCGCCGAATTGGCTCGGGAAGTCGCCGACCGGTTCGCCACCGCGGACAGGCCCCGGTTCGTATTGGGTTCGATGGGGCCGGGCACGAAACTGCCCAGTTTGGGGCATGCGCCGTACGCCGCGCTACGCGACGCTTATCAAGAATGCGCCGCCGGGTTGATCGATGGCGGTGCCGACGCGTTCTTGGTGGAGACATCGCAGGACCTGCTGCAGACAAAAGCAGGCATCGTTGGGGCCCAGCGCGCAATGCGTGCCGCCGAGGTCCAATTGCCGATCATCGCGTCGGTGACGGTGGAAACCACCGGAACGATGCTGGTTGGTAGCGAAATAGGCGCCGCCTTGACATCGCTGAGCGCTCTCGGCATCGACATGATCGGTCTCAACTGCGCCACGGGCCCAGCCGAAATGAGCGAACACCTGCGGTACCTGTCGAAGTATTCGCCGATCCCGATCTCGGTTATGCCGAACGCCGGCCTGCCCGAGCTGGGGCCGGACGGTGCCGTGTACCCGCTGACCGCGCCGGAACTCAGTGACGCGATGGAGCAGTTCGTCGACGAATTCGGGGTCGGGCTCGTGGGCGGATGTTGCGGTACGACGCCTGAGCACATCCGGCAGTTGACGCAGCGCATGAACGGTCGCGCACCGCGCGAACGCCAGGTGACGGAAGAACCCGGCATCTCTTCCTCATACCACCACGTGCCATTCAAACAGGACGCGAGCATCCTCATGGTCGCGGAACGTACGAACGCCAATGGCTCCAAGCTCTTCCGCGAAGCCATGCTCGCCGAGGACTGGGAAAGCTGCGTCGAGGTCGCGCGCGGACAAGCGCGCGGCGGTTCCCACCTACTGGACTTGTGCGTCGACTATGTCGGCCGGGACGGCAGCCGCGATATGCGCCAGTTGGCGAGCCGTTTCGCCACTGCATCCACGATGCCGATCATGCTGGACTCGACCGAACCTCCCGTGATCCAGGCGGGCCTGGAATCGTTGGGCGGTCGCTGCATCGTCAACTCGGTCAACTTCGAAGACGGGGACGGCCCGGAGTCGCGGTATGCGCGTGCGATGCCGATCATCGCCGAGCACGGTGCCGGCGTCGTCGTGATGTGTATTGACGAGGAGGGCCAGGCGCGCACGAAGGAGCGCAAGGTCGCCGTCGCGTCGCGCACGATCGACGATCTGGTCCAACGCTGGGGGATGAAACTGTCAGACATCTTCGTGGACTGTTTGACCTTCCCGATTTCGACCGGTCAAGATGAGACCCGCAAGGACGCGTGGGAAACGATCGAGGCGATCCGCGAAATCACCTCCGCCTACCCGGGCGTGAACACGACGTTGGGCGTGTCGAACGTGTCGTTCGGCCTGAACGCGGCCGCACGGCAGGTCCTGAACTCCGTCTTCCTGCACGAGTGCGTGGAAGCCGGACTGAGCAGTGCGATTGTGCACGCGTCGAAGATTCTGCCGATGGCGCGCATACCGGACGAACAGCGCGAGGTCGCTCTCGACATGGTCTATGACCGCCGTCGCGAAGGCTACGACCCGCTGCAAGAATTGATCTCGCTGTTCGAAGGCGTCGATGTGGCTTCGGCCAGAGAAACGCGGGCCCAGGAACTGGCCGCGTTGCCGTTGAACGAACGCTTGGCTCAGCGCATTGTCGACGGCGACCGCAATGGGCTCGACGACGACCTGGAAGCCGCGTTGCGTGAACGACCCGCTCTCGACATCGTCAACGACACGTTGCTCGAGGGCATGAAGACGGTCGGGGACCTATTCGGGTCCGGGCAGATGCAGTTGCCGTTCGTGTTGCAGTCGGCCGAGGTCATGAAGACCGCGGTTGCTTACCTCGAACCTCACATGGACAAGCTCGACGGCCAAGGTAAGGGGACGATCGTACTGGCGACGGTCAAGGGCGACGTGCATGACATCGGTAAAAACCTGGTCGACATCATCTTGTCGAACAACGGCTACAGCGTCGTCAACATCGGCATCAAACAGCCGCTGAATGCGATTGTGGATGCGGCGCAGGAGAATGACGCCGATGCCATCGGGATGTCGGGGTTGCTGGTCAAAAGCACGGTCGTCATGAAGGACAACCTCGCGGAGATGATGGCCCGCGGTTTGTCCTCGCGCTATCCGGTCCTTTTGGGTGGTGCGGCGTTGACTCGGGCATATGTCGAGGACGACCTGCGTCAAATGTATTCCGATGGCGAAGTCCACTACGCGAAGGATGCCTTCGAGGGCTTGTCTTTGATGGACAAGTTGATGTCGGCGCGTCGGGACGGTACGGCCGTGGTCGATGAGGCGCAGCAGGCGAAGATCGAGCAACGGCGCCAACGGCGCGCACGACACAGCTCGAAGGTCGCCGATACAGCTCCGTCGCTCGACGATGAGTCCGTGCGCTCGGATGTCGATCCCGAGGCGGAAGTACCGGCTCCACCGTTTTTCGGTTCCCGCGTCGTCAAAGGCATCGCCACTGCGGATTACGTGTCGATGTTGGACGAGCGGGCCACATTTTTGGGGCAGTGGGGGCTGCGCGCGTCCCGCGGCAAAGAAGGACCGTCGTACGAGGACCTCGTCGCGACCGATGGCCGGCCCCGGCTGCGATATTGGCTGGACCGTCTCGCGACGGACAGAGTCCTCGAAGCCTCCGTCGCCTACGGCTATTACCCGTGCTATTCCGAGGGCAACACTGTCGTGGTGCTTGACGAAAACGGCGAACGTGAACGCACCCGGTTCACGTTCCCGCGGCAACGTAGCGGTCGAAGGCTATGCATCGCGGATTTCTTCCGTAGCAAGCAATCCGGCGTCCTGGACGTGATCGGAATTCAGTTGGTGACAATTGGTCACACTGCTAGCGAATACACCGCGAAGCTGTTCGCCCAGCATGCCTACCGGGACTACCTGGAGGTTCACGGCCTCAGCGTGCAGTTGACCGAAGCCTTGGCCGAGTACTGGCACAAGCGGATGCGGCAGGAAATGCAGCTTCCGTCTGCGCAGCGCAGCGTTGCCGACGACGACCCCGATGACCTGTCGGGTGTGCTCGATGTCGCGTACCGGGGATGCCGTTACTCGTTCGGCTACGCCGCTTGTCCGCAGTTGGAGGACCGCGCGAAGACGACCGCGCTGGTGGGCGCGGACCGTATAGGTGTCGAACTCAGCGAAGAATTCCAGCTGGTGCCGGAACAAGCCACAGATGCTTTGGTGGTGCATCACCCCGACGCGAGTTACTTCAACGCCAAGTGACTGCGCTTTTGGTGCGCGTATTCGAGTTCTTATCCCGAGGAGGGGATGAACCATGCCCGGGCGGTTGTCCGCTGTGCTGTTCGATATGGATGGAACGCTGCTAGACAGCGAAAAGCTATGGGCGGTG
>DXIM01000019.1 GCA_019112895.1 Candidatus Stackebrandtia faecavium | reverse complement strand
GTCGTCGACGAGTCCACTCGTCGACGACCCCTTCACGTTATTCCTTCATGCTGCGAAGCAGAACCTGAGCGACATCCACGACTTCGACGTCGTCTCCGCTCCCGGTCGCGTTCACGCCGTCGGTGATCATGGTCGAGCAGAACGGGCAACCCACCGCGACCGTTTTTGCGCCCGTCGCGACTGCTTCCTCGCTGCGGTCCACGTTGATGCGCTTACCGATCTTTTCTTCCATCCACATGCGCGCGCCGCCGGCGCCGCAGCAGAACGAGCGCTCCGAGTTGCGGGGCATCTCGGTGAGACCCTCGGCCGCAACCGAACCGAGTACTTCCCGAGGTGGCGAGAAGACACGGTTGTGCCGTCCCAAGTAGCAGGGGTCGTGGTAGGTGAGGCCGCCTTCCATCTTCGACACCGGCGTCAGTTTGCCCGTGTCGACGAGGTCCGCCAGCAGCTGCGTGTGGTGGACGACCTCGTAGTGTCCGCCCAACTCGCCGTATTCGTTGCCGAGAGTGTTTAGGCAGTGCGGGCAGGTGGCGACGATCTTAGTGGCGCCCGCTTCATTGAGGGTTTCGACGTTTTGCTCGGCGAGCATGGAGAACAGGAACTCGTTACCGGAGCGCCGAGCGGGATCGCCGGTACAGGTTTCGCCGTTCCCCAAGATCGCGAATTTGACGCCCGCTTCGTGCAGCAGCGTCGCGACCGCACGTGTCGTCTTTTGGGCCTTATCGTCGAACGCGCCGGCGCAACCGACCCAAAACAGGTAGTCCCAGTCTCCGCTTGCGCTGTCGACCTGCTGAACCTCGAAGTCGAGGCCTTTCGTCCAGTCGGTGCGGGTGTTCGGCGCGGCTCCCCACGGGTTGCCTTTGTTTTCGAGGTTACGCATGAGCGTTTGCGCTTCCGACGGGAACGCCGACTCGATCATGACTTGGTGCCGGCGCATGTCGACGATGTGGTCGACGTGTTCGATGTCGACGGGGCATTGCTCGACGCAGGCTCCGCACGTCGTGCAGGACCAGAGGATGTCGGGGTCAATGACGTCGCCGACCAGCGATTTCTCGGCTTCCGCGAGCGCGTCCGCGGGCACATTCGCCAGCTGCTCTTCGGTCGCGGTTTCTTCGCCCATGGCGTCCTTGCCGCCGCCGGCGAGTAGGTACGGCGACTTCGCGTAGGCGTGGTCCCGCAGGTTCATGATGAGCAGCTTCGGAGACAGAGGCTTCTCGGTGTTCCACGCGGGGCACTGCGATTGGCAGCGGCCGCATTCGGTGCAGGTGCTGAAGTCGAGGAGGCCTTTCCAGCTGAAGTGCTCGACTTGGCCGACGCCGAACGGGTCCGTCTCCGGGTCGGCTTCTTCGAAGTCGATGGGTTCGCCGCGCACGGTCGCCGGCTTGACTGCGCCGAGAGCTGGGCCGCCCTTGGGGTCGCGTTTGAAGTAGATGTTGAAGAACGCGGTGATGCGGTGCCAACCGATGCCCATGGTGATGTTCTTCGCCAGAACCCAGAAGAAAGCCCAGGAGATCCCGATTTTCACGACGGCGACGATCGTGATCGCGGTGAACAGCGTGTTGTGGTCGGCGCCGCTGAAAGCGTTCGCGAAAAGGTGCGACACGGGCGAAGCCCAGGCGGCCGCGTCGAGGTCGTTGGCCGCGACCTTCAGCGCGCGGATCGTGAAGAAGCAGGCGATGATTCCGGCGATCGTGGCTTCGATGTAGAAGGCTTGCCATTGGTATGAGCGTTCGAAACGCGACGTGCTTTTGCGCGCCGGCGCATCGGATGTTTCGGCACCTTCCGGGGCCTGCGGTGCGGGCTTGTTTTTGGGCTGGTTCAGCAGGCGCAGCGTCGTGAGGGTGATGATGCCGAGGCCGCCGAAGGTCGCGATCGCCTCTGAAAGCAGGACCCACGGCTCCCAGGCACCGACGAGCGGAAGTGCCCAGTGCGGGTTGATGACCTCGAGGTATGCCTCGACAAGGATCGGGAAGAGCCCGATGAACGCCACGAAGACGAACCAGTGTGCGGCGCCGACGAGGGTCCAGCGCAGCATTCGGGTGTGGCCGACGGTCTCTTTCAGCATGGTTAGCAATCGCTGCCCGCGGTTGCCGCCGCGCGATTTATCTGGCGCACCCAAACGCAGGATGGAGATCATGCTCAGACCCGTGCGCACGAACAAGGTGATGGCGATCGCTGTTACTGCCACCGCCAAGACAGTGGCCACGATTTGGATGACGCCCAATGTGTGCTCCTCACAACAAGTGTTACTGACCAGTAGCCTACTTGCCGACTAGGTCGGGGACCAGCCTACGGGTCGTGCGTGCGTAACTTTCCACACCACGAGTTGTCGTGGCTCAACCGCAACCGTGGCGACCCGGGTCGCCACGGCCGGCCATAGGGCCCGTGATCAGCGTTTCGACGTCGCCAATGGATCACGTCGTCCGATGCGGAGCATCACATCGGACGAGAAAAGGGACGGGCAGATGCACACGCTTCGTCGCCCTCGGGGGTTTTCACAGTGAACTGCGGACAGAAGCCGGTCGCCGACGACAACGAATGTAAAGAATCCGCACGATACTCGGCGCCGACCATGCCAAACGGGCGATGATGATCGCAGGAACGTGAGCAGGGTGAACATCCGCTGACAGCCAGGGTGGACGGTGCGAAGGCGGTGGCACCGCTCGCGCATCGCAAACGTGACCACGCGGGACCATGGGGGTGTCGACGCATGGCGGATGTACTGATTCTCACCGGACGCGGGGATCCCCGATGGATGTGGCGCCCGATCGTTTCGGCCCTACCTCAGCACCGGGTGTGCGTGGCCGACCGGATGACGCACAGCAGCTTTCCGTCGCTGGCGCGCGAGGTCGCCGTGATATCCCGACACGTGCGCCGTCACGATTTCGATGCCCCGATCATCGTCGCGCATTCGGTCGCCGCTTTCGCGGCCGAAGCCTACGCACGGTTGTGTCCTGTGTCTGCACTCATCCTGGTCAATCCGGAATGCGAGTTTCAGGTCAAGCTGCGGCCGCTGCTGGCGTCCGGCGCGAACCGTCGAGTATTCGCTGCGGTGCGAGGGATCGGATCGTTTCTGGACAGTTCGAGGGCAGGTTTCGTGATCGGGCCGGCTTTGTGGCGCGGGGACGTGTGGCGCTCGGCGCGACGCCGGCCGAGCACGGCCGTATCGGCCGCCGCGAGCACCGCCTACCGCGGCGGGCATGCGGTCGTGGCCGTCATAGCCGAACGGTTGGCGCAAAGCGAATTCGCCGCAGATCTGGGGCGACTGCGTCGGCGCACCAGTCCGCCGGAGGCGCCGGTATGCGTACTGAGCACCAGTTTCCGGGCGAGACCGAATCAGGTGGAAACGGATCTGATTTTGGTGCACCGGCAGCTGGCGCGTTCGTTTCCGCGGGGCCGGCACCATGTGGTGACTCGGTCGAAGCACATGCTGCACCTGGACCGTCCCGGGGTCATCGTTGATGCGATCGCTGCGTTTACTCCGCCGGACATAACATCGGCGCCCGTAAGCCAGGAGGCCAAAACCACACGTTCGAGGCGCACGGAACGTGCATTAAGAATTTTGTGAGATTCGTACAGTTACTGTTAGTGACCGTTTCTTCTGGGGCTCTCGCGCGTTACTTGGGGCGGAGGGGGCGAATCTTCTATGCAGCGAACAGGCATAACCCAGCAACGCAGTATGCGCAGCGTCTATAGCAGGCAAGAGTTGCCGCCGATTGAGGCGCCGGAAGGTATCCAGGAGGTGACGGCTTGGCACCTGGCCGCCGGGCAGTGGCGCGACCATCTGCCGGACGACCTGCTCGGTGTCGAATGCGTCATTTGCCAGGTCAAATGGCCCTGCTTTGCCTGGAACATCGCTAACGATGTGCTGAACAGTTGTCACGCCACGGCGGACCAGGAGTCGTAGAACCCGGTGCGCATCGGATGGCCTAGGCACTCGCGGACCGCGGCGCTTCGTTACGCTGTGGAGGGTGAGCCCCAACCTGGTTAAGCGCAGCCGCCGTCAAGAAATCCTCGATATCGCGGTCGAATTGTTCGCCGCCCGCGGTTATCACGGTGTCTCGATGGACGACATCGGTGCCCGCGCAAATATCACGGGACCTGCCCTCTACCACCACTTCAAAGGTGGTAAGGAGTCGATGCTGGTCGAGGCGTTGATGCCGGTGAGCGAGCGTCTGCTTGCCGGTGGACGTGAACACGCCTCCGAGCATGTTGACGACCCCCGCGCGGCCGTGCGTGCGCTCGTCGTGTTCCATGTCGAGTTCGCGTTGACGTCACCGGCTGTTATCGCCGTTCACCTGCATGAACTCGACCGTCTGCCCGCGGAGCCGCGGCGGCAGATCCGGCGCCTGCAGCGCGCCTATGTCGAGGAGTGGGTCGG
>DXIM01000125.1 GCA_019112895.1 Candidatus Stackebrandtia faecavium | reverse complement strand
TAGAAAGCACCTGACTTCTCCGTAGCAGCAGTCTCTATAGTGCACAAACTCAAGGACATCCCCGGATCGGCTTCCGGGTTATAGACATCCTCGCGGCTATCGGGTTCATGACCAAGGGTGCTGGCATACGGTTCATCACCGACCAGCTCACACAAGTTCGAAACAAGACGGTACTTCGACGTTTCCCCAGCATCTGTCGACTGCTCTTCCTGCTCCGCCTCTGCAGCCGACTTGTGGCTTTTCTCCAGCTCGCGCTGCTTCTCGTCGTAGCCACCACCCTGGACGATTTGGGTGCCGACGACGGCGACAAGAGCCACAGCACTGGCGGCGCCGAGGCTGTACCACAACGACTTCAGCACCGTGCGACGCCGAGACGGACGTGGCTCCGCGTCGCCTTCGGGTTCAGTCACCGTATTATTGTCCACACCGGAATTATCTCCGGAACCGTCCATGTTCCCTCCGTGTACCGTTCGCACGTGTCCGGCGATTCCCGTGGCCGTACGTGCACACTATAGGCACATATAGACATGCCGCATCAGGCAGGTGGCTCCAGCGGAACCGTTCATACGCAAGCGTTCCGCGGCGCAGTCATCAGACGCTCCACGGCGCAGCCGCACAGATCAGAACAATCCGCAGGTCAGTAGCTAAGGGGCGCTGTATTAACCGTCGAACTTATACCCCAGCCCACGAACGGTCACAATGTACCGAGGACGGCCCGGTTCTTTCTCGATTTTGGACCGCAACCGTTTCACGTGCACGTCGAGCGTCTTCGTGTCGCCCACATAGTCGCCGCCCCAGATACGGTCGATCAGCTGGCCCCGCGTCAACACGCGGCCCGCGTTACGCAGGAACATTTCCAGCAGCTCGAACTCCTTGAGCGGCATCGCGACCTCGATCCCGTCGACCGAAACGACGTGACGGTCGATGTCCATCCGCACGCCCCCGCCTTCCAGGACCGTCACCATCGGGTCGGCCGGGCCGGCGTTACGCCTCAGCACTGCGCGGATGCGCGCCACGAGCTCCCGCGGCGAGTACGGCTTCGTGACGTAATCGTCGGCCCCCAGCTCGAGACCGACGACCTTATCCACCTCGGTATCGCGCGCGGTGACCATGATGATCGGCACATTGGAGGATGCACGGATCTCACGGCACACCTCTGCTCCGGACTTCTCCGGAAGCATCACATCGAGCAGGATGATGTCGGCACCGTTGCGTTCGTACTGCTCGATCGCCGCCGTACCTGTCGCGGCGACATCCACCTCGAAACCTTCCTTGCCGAGCATGTACGACAAGGCATCGGAGAAAGACTCCTCATCTTCAACAACGAGCACCCGGGTCAATGTGTACCTTCCTGATTCTCTTCCTGTGTCGCCGGCGGCGGCGACGCGACAGTGGGAAGCACCAAAGTGAATGTGGCGCCCTCGCCTGGAGTGCTGGCCACGTCGATCCTGCCCCCGTGGTTCACCACCACATGTTTCACGATTGCCAGGCCCAAGCCGGTGCCTCCAGTCTGACGCGACCGGGCCGGGTCGGCACGGTAGAAACGCTCGAAGATCCGGTCCAGATCGGAAGTCTGGATACCGATCCCCTCGTCGATGACTTTCAACTGCATCCACGCATCATCATGTTCGAGCACGATCCTGACCGTCGTATCCGCTGGCGAATATGCGATGGCGTTACCGATGAGGTTGCTCAACGCCGTCGTCAACTGCGATTCGCTGCCGGACACGATCACTCCGACATCGCTTTCGCGTTCCAACTTGATGTCTTTCGCCGACGCCGCGGTCCAGCTGCGATCCAACGCCTCAGTGATGACCCGGTCTATCCACACCGGCTCCGGCTGAGGCATCGGTTCGGCACCTTGAAGCCGAGACAGTTCAAGCAGCTCCGAGACGAGCCTGGCCATCCGCGACGACTCGTGTTGAATGCGGGCCGCGAAACGCGTCGCGGTTTGCGGATCATCCGCCGCCTCGACCAGCGCCTCCGCCAGCAGCTGCAACGCCCCGACCGGGGTCTTCAGCTCGTGCCCGACGTTGGCGACGAAGTCGTGCCGCACTTTTTCGACGCGGTGCTGCTCCGAAATGTCGGTCAGTTCGAGCGCGACCTCCCCGCCCGGCAGCGGGAACACCCCGACCCGGACTTCCACGACATGCGACAAGGACGTGTCGATGTATCGGCGGGTCCCGGTGTCGCGCACCTGTTTCGTGAGTGCGCGCAAGGTGTGCGACGGCACGGTTTCACCGGACCGGATGCCGTACACGGCGGCCGCGCCGTTGGCGTACGTGATCCGGTCACCGGCGTCGACGACGCACACGGCCGTCCCGATCGCGTCCAAGACATCCGATTGGAGCCGCTCGGTGTCGCCCGTGGCTGGCTCCGGTTCGCGTTGCGAGGGACGGTCGGTCGGCCAAGCGCATCCCGCGGCCGCCCCAGCGACAGCACCGAGAGCGAACAACGCCGCAGTTCCGGTATTCGAACGCGGCCACCGAGGGGTGTTCGAAGCTGCATCTGCAGAGGTCACATGGCTATCGTATCCAGACATCCTGATTCAAAGCGACGTCAATATGACATCCAGGTAAACACTGGCCCCGCGCCTATCCGCGGCCTTGCGACGCGACCGCTTTCGCTGCCTCCGCGGCAGCCTCCGGGTCGAGGTATTCGCCGCCGACGTTCACAGGCCGCATCGTCGCCGCGTCGAGGTCGTAACGCAGCGGCATGCCCGTGGGTATGTTCAATTTGGAGATGTCTTCGTCGGAGATCCCGTCCAGGTGTTTCACCAACGCGCGCAACGAATTGCCGTGAGCGGCAACGAGGACGCGCTTGCCCGCCTGCAGGTCCGGCACGATCGAGTCGTACCAGTACGGAAGCGTCCGGTCCAAGACGTCGGCGAGGCATTCGGTCAGCGGCAACAGTTCCGGCGGCATGTCCGCGTATTGCGGGTCGTCGGCTTGCGAATATTCGTCGTCGCGGTCGATCCTCGGCGGCGGGACGTCGTAGGAGCGGCGCCACGTCATGAACTGTTCCTCGCCGTATTTCTCCAGCGTCTCGGCCTTGTTCTTACCTTGCAGCGCCCCGTAGTGACGCTCGTTCAGCCGCCACGACCGTTTCACGTCGATCCATTGCCGGCCGCATTCGTGAAGCGACAACTCCGCGGTACGGATCGCGCGACGCTGCAGCGACGTGTGCACCACGTCAGGCAGGCAGTCGTGCTGCGCGAGTAGTTCGCCGCCGCGCCGCGCCTCCTGCTCACCCTTCTCGGTGAGTTCGACGTCGACCCATCCCGTGAACAGGTTCTTCGCGTTCCATTCGCTTTGGCCGTGTCGCAGAAGTATCAATGTCGCAGTCATATTCACGATCCTGCCATCCCGGGCGGCGTGCGCAGGATTACACCGCCCCTGCCGGTTTCCCGTCGCCATGAAATCCCGCAGGAAGCGTGCGCTTAAAGTGAAGGCACCACGTTGCGACAAGGAGCCGAATTGGCCAGGACAGACCATTCGAACGCCGATGATACGGCCGGGGGCCCGTATGCGGCGGGGTCGGCGCTGCGTCGCGTACCTACGCAGCAGCGCAGCGCACAACGTGTCGAACGCATGCTCGACGCCAGCGCGAAGCTGCTCGACGAGATCGGTTACGAACGGTTGTCCACGACCTTGATCGCGCAGCGCGCGCAAGTCGCGATCGGCTCCGTGTACCAATTTTTCGGTGATAAACGCGCGGTTGTGCGCGCATTGACGCTGCGGCACTTGGACTCGTATTTGACGTGCGTCGTGCAACAGATCGAGGAGGAACGCCCGACCGATTGGTGGCAGCTGGCCGACAACCTCGTCGACACTTATGTGCAGATGCGGCGCACCGTTCCCGGGTTTCGCACTCTGCATTTCGGCAACATGATCGATGAGAACCTCTTGGATCATTCCCGCACCAACAGCAGTGTGTTGGTCGAGCGGTTGAGTGAACTCGCGCAGCAGTGTTTCGACGTGTCCGAGTCGACCGACCTGGATCTGTTGTTGACGGTCGCGGTGGAGGCCGGCGATGCGCTCATAAAGATGGCGTTCCGGGACGATCCACACGGCGACGCAAAACTGTTGGCGGAGACGAAGATCCTGCTGCGGCAATACCTCGAACTGCGGGTTTCGCAAATGTGATGCACCGTCGGTTTTCCGCACAAGTTACTGAAATGCCCACCGCGTGCCCACCGGGTTAAGCCCCGCGGGCGCCGTGCATGCACCCTTATAGGCGTGACTTCGCCCGACCATCGCCTGCTTCGTCGCCTGGCTCTGCCGTACGACGTGGATCCGTTGCGGCACGTGCACGAGACCCCGGCACGCGAACCGGTCTACGCGTCGTGGCCGCCGTGGGTACCCGACGAGGTGCGGGAGGTTTTGACCGGACACGGGATCACGCAACCGTGGCGCCACCAGGTCACGGCCGCGGAACAGGTTTTCGGCGGCACGCACACCGTCATCGCGACCGGCACCGCTTCCGGTAAAAGCCTCGCTTATCAACTCCCGGTCTTGTCGGTGTTGGCGGACGACCCGGACTCCTGTGCGCTGTATTTCTCGCCGACGAAAGCTTTGGCCGCCGACCAGCTGCGTTCCCTGTACGACTTGTCGACGCCCGGTTGTGTCCCCGCCTCGCTCGACGGCGATACCCCGTATGAACAGCGCCAATGGATCCGTCGGCACGCGAACCTGATCTTGTCGAACCCGGACATGCTGCATCACGCGATCCTGCCTCGGCATTCGCGCTGGGCCCGGTTCCTGCGTCGTCTCCGGTTCGTGATCGTCGACGAATGCCACTCGTACCGCGGTGTTTTCGGTTCGCACGTGGCCCTGGTTCTACGTCGGCTGCAGCGGATCGCGCGTTTCTATGGCGCAGACCCGACTTTCATCGCGGCGTCGGCGACGACCGGCGACCCCGCGCATGGCGCGTCCCGGCTGCTCGGGGTCGACGTCTCGCCCGTCACGGTCGACGATTCGCCGCACCCGGGAGTCACGTTCGGCCTGTGGGAGCCGCCGCTGCTGCCCGATCTGGAGGGCGAGCATGGCGCGCCGGTGCGTAAATCGGCGTTGACGGAAACCGCAAACGTGCTGGCGGGGCTCGTCAATCGGGACGTGCGGACGGTCGCTTTCGTCCGTTCGCGTCGCGGCGTCGAACTGGTCAGCTCGTTGACGAAGGAGGGCCTGGCCGGGACGGGGCGGGCGAGCCGGGTCGCCGCCTATCGGTCCGGCTATCTGCGCGACGACCGGCGCGGCCTCGAATCGGCGCTGCGGGGCGGCGAACTTCTCGGGGTGGCCGCGACGACCGCGCTCGAGCTCGGTATCGACATCGATGGTCTCGACGCGGTTTTGCTGTGCGGGTATCCGGGAACGTTGGCGTCCCTGTGGCAGCAGGCAGGGAGGGCGGGTCGCGGTGATGTACCGGCGTTGGCGATTCTGATCGCCCGGGATGACCCGCTGGACACGTACCTGGTGCACCACCCGGAGGCGATTTTCGACCGCCCGGTCGAGGCCACGGTCTTGGATCCGTCGAACCGGTACGTGTTGGGGCCGCACTTGCTGTGCGCGGCATACGAGCAGCCGCTGCGCGCGGAGGACGTCGACTTGTTCGGCGGCGAGGTCGCCGGCGAGTTGTTGGACCGGTTCAGTACCGAGAAGCTGCTGCGTCGGCGTTCCACCGGCTGGTATTACACGGGCCGTGATCCGGTCCAGGTGTCGCTGCGCGGTTCCGGCGGTACACCGATCGATGTGATCGATTCCGATTCGGGCGAGCTGCTCGGTTCGGTCGATGCGGGTTCGGCTCACACGCTCGTGCACCCGGGCGCGGTCTACCTCCACCAAGGGGCGTCCTATGTAGTTCAAGAGCTCGACGAGCCGGACGCGGCGGCGTTCGTGACACCCGCATCCGTGGACTGGACGACATACCCGCGCGACACGACCGACCTGAAAGTACTGTCTGTAACGGACTACATCGGTTCCGGTCCGGTGGCGGTTTTCTTCGGCGATGTCGAAGTCACCAACCAGGTCGTGGGCTATCAGCGTCGCAAACTACCGGGCGGCGAATTCCTCGACGACACGATCCTGGACCTGCCCGCGCGCACGCTGCGCACGACGGCCGTGTGGTGGACGATCAGCGACAACGCGCTCGCGAAGGCAGGGGTCCCGCGGGCACAAATCCCCGGCGCCCTCCACGCGGCCGAGCATGCCGCGATCGGACTTCTTCCGCTCGTGGCCACCTGCGACCGCTGGGACATCGGCGGACTGTCGA
Source organism: Candidatus Stackebrandtia faecavium (assembly GCA_019112895.1). Classification (GTDB taxonomy): domain Bacteria; phylum Actinomycetota; class Actinomycetes; order Mycobacteriales; family Micromonosporaceae; genus Stackebrandtia; species Stackebrandtia faecavium. The sequence goes on along the minus strand of DXIM01000125.1, from coordinate 5,555 downwards.
CCGCCGACCACCCCGACACCGGCACACCGACCGTGTTCGTCTATGACGGCCACGCGGGCGGCGCGGGTTTCGCCGAACGCGGGTACACGGCCTGGAAAGCGTGGCTGGAGGCAACGCGCGACGCCATCGAATCGTGCGGATGCCAACACGGTTGCCCTTCGTGCGTCCAGTCGCCGAAATGCGGAAACGGCAACGATCCACTGGATAAAGACGGCGCAGTATGCGTCCTTAATGCGGTGATCGAGACCTTGTCGGCGTGACGACTCTCGGCGTCATTTCGCAAACATGGCGCGCACACGATCCATGTCGACATCGCTGAGGCTCTTGTCCCGCCACGACGGATTGTGGTCTTTATCGACGATGACCGCGCGCACCCCCTCCAGGAGGTCGGAGTCGGTCGCGAACGTGTGACCCAGGCGCGCGTCCTGCGCGAAAACGCCCCGCAGGCTCAACTTCGATGCACGCCGGACCGCCTCGAGCGAAACCGCCACCGACAACGGCGACCGCGACGCCACGGTCTTGGCTGCGGACCGCGCGTCCTTACTAGAATGTTCCTGCAAAGCAGTCAGGATCGCGACGGCGTCGTCGCCCCGGTAGCATTCGTCGATCCATTCGCGCGCCGCATCAATCGGGGCATCGTCGGTGGATTCGAAACGGTGCGACTGCACGCTGTCGCCGTCGGCCAGCCCGGCGCAAACCTTCTCGAATTGTTCGTTGTCGACGACGCCGTCAGCCAGCCCGCATGCCACGGCGCTACGACCATCAACCGGCAGGCCCGACATCGCCATGTGGGTGCCGGTCTCGCCGGGCGCCCGCGCCAACAGGTAGCTCGCGCCGACGTCCGGGAAGAGCCCGATACCGGTTTCCGGCATCGCGATCTTCGCGTCTTCGGTCGTCAAACGCAGCGAAGCGTGGCCGGACACTCCGATGCCGCCGCCCATCGTCACGCCGTTCATATAGGCCACGACCGGTTTCGCGTACTCGGCGATCAACGCGTCGAGGCGGTATTCGTGTTTCCAGAAGTCGATGGCGGCTTCCGGGCCCGAATCGATGATCAATTGGCGCAGCCACCGGATGTCGCCGCCCGCGCACAGGCCCCGGTCGCCGGCACCGTCGAGCGCGACCGCGGCGATACTGTCGTCGCTTGCCCATTCCTGCAGTTGACGCGTCATCGACGTCACCATGTCGAGGTCGAGGGCGTTGATCACGCTTGGCCGGTTCAACCTGATGCGCCCCAAAACGCCCTCCTGGGCATAGAGGACAGCGTCGGTGTCGTTATCGCGCGGAGCGAACTGCGCCATTCTTGAACTCCTTCAACGGTTCGAGCTGCCACCACGGTATCGAGCCACCGACCGCGACCGTGTCGCGCACTGTCGAAGTGACGCCCGGCACCCATCGGCGCGCGCTGCGCCTTGCCGTAGGGTTGATCGGCGTGTTGACCACTGAACTCTTGCCCGCCCGCATGCCGCGGCGGGGCGCCCCTGCCGAGACGGGAGCCGCCTGATGGCCGCGAACCTCGTCAACGCGGAAGCAGTGGGCAAGGCTTTCCCGAACCGCACCATCCTGTCCGACGTGTCGCTCGGCATCAGCAGCAGCGACCGGATCGGCGTCGTCGGCCGCAACGGCGACGGCAAGACCACCCTGCTGTCGGTGCTGGCGAAACGCGAACCGGCCGACACGGGCCGCGTCACTCACGCCTCGAATCTCGTCCTCGGGGTTTTGAGTCAGCGCGACGACCTGGACGACGACCGCAGCGTCCGCGACCAGATGCTGGGTGGTCTCGCCGAGCACGAATGGGCGTCCAAGCCGCACATCCGTGACGTGTTGACGGGCCTGTTCGGCGGCCTCGGCCTGCCGGGCCTCGAGCACGGACTCGATTCGCTCGTCGGCAATTTGTCGGGCGGTGAACGGCGCCGGGTCGCGCTGGCGCGGCTGCTTATCGGGGACCACGACCTGTTGTTCCTCGACGAGCCGACGAACCATCTCGACATTGAGGGCATCTCGTGGCTGGCTCGCCACTTGTCGCAGAGTCGCTACGCGTTGGCGGTCGTCACGCACGACCGCTGGTTCCTCGACGAGGTCTGCACGCGAGTGTGGGACGTGCAGGACGGCGACGTCCACGAGTACGACGGCGGGTATTCGGCGTACGTGTTGGCGCGGGCCGAACGTGAACGCATCGCCGCGGTCGAGGCCGATAAACGCGCGAACCTGATGCGCAAGGAGCTCGCGTGGCTGCGCCGGGGGCCGCCCGCGCGCACCTCGAAACCGAAGTTCCGTCTCGACGCCGCTAACGCGTTGATCGCAGACGAACCGCCTCCCCGCGACGCCCCGGAGCTTTCCCGGTTCGCCAGTTCGCGGCTCGGTAAGACCGTGTTCGAACTGGAGGACGTGACCGTCACCGCCGGCGATAAGACCCTGCTTGCGGACTTGGTGTGGAACGTCGGCCCGGGCGACCGCATCGGTCTGGTCGGTGTCAACGGCGCCGGTAAGACGTCACTGTTGCGGACGTTGGCGGCGGCTGCGCTGCACGACGAACAACCCGTGTCCGGGACCGTCAAGGTCGGCAAGACTGTGAAGCTGGCTTACCTGTCGCAGGACGTCGCCGAGCTCGACGGCGACCTGCGGGTGCTCGAGTCGGTGAAGCTGGTGCGCGACTATGTCGACCTCGGCAAGGGGCAACAGTTGACGGCCGGCCAGTTGTGCGAGAAGTTCGGGTTCACCGGCACGAAACAGTGGACACGCATCAAGGAGCTGTCGGGTGGTGAGCGTCGACGGCTGCAGCTGCTGCGCCTGTTCATGGACGAGCCGAACGTGCTGTTCCTGGACGAGCCGACCAACGATCTCGATATCGAGACGTTGACGCAGTTGGAGGACCTGCTGGACGGTTGGCCGGGTTCGATGATCGTGGTGAGCCACGACCGGTACTTCATCGAGCGCACCACGGACACCGTGCAGGCCTTGTTGGGCGATCAGCGTCTGCGCATGCTGCCGGGCGGCATCGAGGAGTATCTGCAGCGTCGTCTCGAGCAGGGTGAACAGGCCGAGGGTGAAAAGTCGGGCCGGCAGCGGGTCGGTGACACGCGCGCAGTCAAGAAGGAGATGTCGCGGATCGAGCGCCAGCTGGAGAAGCTCGCCGATAAGGAAGCCTCGCTGCACGCCGGCATGGCCGACGCGGCCACGGACGCGGCGAAGCTGGAGGAACTTACCGAAAAGCTGACGCAGCTGGGCATCGAGACCGCGAGCCTCGAGGAACGTTGGATCGAGTTGGCGGACGAAGCCTGAGCCGGGCACCGTCGCGTCCCGGTCTCGGGCTAACGCCGACCGTCCCGAAACCGTCGTCTCGGCGCGACGTCGTTGCCGATTGGGCCTGCACGTGCCGCTGCGGTGTCACACATCTTTGCTCGCCCACCGTCAAACGCGTTCGCCGGCCCGGCGGGTCAGCTTGATGGCGTAGAGAGTGAGCAGCAGGCCCAACGCGGCCGCGAGTGCCCCGGCGAATGCCGGGGCCCGCAACCCGAGTCCGGCTTCGATCACGATCCCGCCTATCAACGCGCCCAAGGCGTTGGCCGCGTTGAATGCGGAATGGTGAAAGCTCGCGGCCAGTTGAGGCGCTTTCGGGGTGGTGTCGATCAGATGGGTCTGCATCGCCGGGTTCAACGCGCTGGTCGCCACACCGATCAGGAACAGCAGGGCGATCATCAGCCACGCTATGTGGGCCATGAGCCCGAACAGCGTCATGAAGGTCGCGACCAGGCCCGCGGCGATCGCGACGGTGCCCAGCACCGACTTATCGCTGACCCAGCCGCCGGCGAAGGTACCGACGACCATGCCGGTCCCGAAGATGAGGATCACCCACGGCAGGTTCGAGTCGGACAGTCCCGCCACTTCGACCGAGGTGTGCGGCAGGTAGGTGTAGACGGCGAACATCCCTGAGCACCCGACGACCGCTATGCCGATACCGACCCACAGTCGCCGATTAGCTAGCGCTTTGAGTTCGCCGCGCATGCTCGCGCCGGCGGGCGGCTCCTGCCTGGGCGCGAAGATCCGGATTGCGGCCATGGTGGTCACCGCCAACGCGGCGACGATCGCGAACATCCAACGCCAGCCGAACTGCTGGCCGACCCAGGTCACGGCCGGCACTCCTGAAACGTTCGCGACCGCGAGGCCGCCCAGTACCATCGCGATCGCGCGGGAGCGTTTCGCGGGACCGGCCATTTGTGCGGCCATCAGCACGGCGGACGCGAAGAACGCCCCGTGCGGCAGCCCCGATATCAACCGTGCCGCCAAGAGAGTCTCGAAGTTCGGCGCCAGGAAGCTCAGCACGTGCGCCGCGGCGAACAGGGCCAACAGCAGCAGGGCCGACTTTCTGCGTTCGCGTTTCGCCCCCAGCAGCGCCAGGACCGGCGACCCGATGACGACGCCGAGGGCGTAGAACGTCACTAGCAGTCCACCTTGCGCGTAGGAGACGCCGAGGTCGTACACGATTTCTCGCTGCAGCCCCATGATGGCGAACTCGGTGACTCCCACGGCGAAGCCGCCGATCGACAGCGCGAAGATCGCCAACCCGATTGTGGCGCGGCCAAGTTGTTGTTCACCGGTGCGTTCTGCGGTCAACATGGCTCTCCTGTCTGGTGGATAGGTGTCGCGAGGCGTGCGGCTGCGCCCGGTGTTTTGCGAGCGCAGTGGGGCGCGGCGGATGTGTTGCCGCGGGATCTTCCGGCGGGTTGCGGGATCTGCCGGACAGAAGGTCTTGTCTTATCAGGGCGCTGTCGTCTCGGTGTGCGCGCACTAGGTTGGTGAGCGGGTCGGCGTGAGCTGAACCACGTGCTGGTGCAGGCAGTAAGACTTGCCTGCGTGGTCCGGCTTCCGAATGAGACACACCGCATGGTGTGTCGTTCGGATGGCGCTGGTGACGGCCGCTCGGCGCCATGATGTGACGTCTAGCTCCTGCTGGTGACGACCGCTCGGCGGGTTGCCGCATCCAGTGAAACGCGGGACGGAACAGGCAGTTGACCGACGAAGCGCGTGCGCAGCCGATGGTCGCCGGGCGTGCCTCACTGACGGACCTGCCGGGGGGTGTCTCACTTCCAGGCTCGCTCGGTACGCCACGTCCCGGCAACCGCCGGGGCCCGGATGCCGCTGTGACGATCATCGCGTCGCCACGCGTCGGGTTAACCGCGGAACCGGCGACCATCAGCGGATACGGGAGCCGCGAAAATAGGGCGCCATGAGAAGGCGCCCTATCTGCGAAAACGGGAAGTTAGGAGGATGCTGTGGGGCGGCCACGAGCGGGCCGCGAGCAGATCACAAACGGGCCGCAGGGGGCTGGCAAAAACAGGCCGCGAGCGGGCCACGGGGGCTGGCCACGCCGACCACGAGCGGCCGGTGCGGGTGGTGTGGCCGGCGCTGGAACACGCCGGCCGGTCCAGGGGACTATTCGCTGCTGAGGCGCGGCGGCTGCGGGTCGGCGTGCTCGTATTCGACTGCGCTGATCGGCAGCGGGAACGTCAAGTCGTCCCCGAACGGCGAGCTGGCAGCCGACATGGGCGAGGTCG
>DXIM01000124.1 GCA_019112895.1 Candidatus Stackebrandtia faecavium | reverse complement strand
ATCGCCACCATCGTCACCGCCGTCATCGCCACCATCGTCGCCGCCGCCGTCGCCACCGCCGTCGTCGCCGCCGTTGCCGCCGCCGTCATTGCCGCCGCCGTTATCGCCCCACCAGTCGTCGTTGCCGTTCTGGTTCGAGTTACCGCCATTGCCGACGAGTTTCTCGGGCGGAGTGAACTCGCCGCCCGGGTTTATCTCCCAGCCTTTCGCCAACACATTCGCCGACACGTTGATCGGCTTTTGCGACATGCCGTTCGGCAGCAGGTTCGACGGGTTCGCCGGGTCCGCCATGAACGACGCGACCGTCAGGTTCGGCGTGTAGCCAGCGAACCATGCCGTCGAGTCACCGTCGGTCGTACCGGTCTTACCTGCGACCGGGGCGGGAACCTGCTGCGACACCTGCGTGGCGGTTCCGCCGCGACCGCACGACCCCTTCGACGCGCCGTAGCCCGTAGGACAGCGGGCCGCATCCGTCGCGGCGCGGGCCACTTCCTTGTCGATGACCTGCTTGGTGTGGGTCTTGACCGAGACCTCCTTGCCTGAGCTGTCATACAGCTTCGACACCGGGATCGGGTCCGCGTACTTTCCTTCGGCCGCAACGGTTGCATAAGCCGTAGCCAGTTCCAGCGGCGTCGTCGCCGATACCCCGAGGGTGAACGCGCCCCAGTTCTCGGCCTTCTGCGCCTGCATGCGGTCCGAATCGTTGTGCCACTCCATGCCCAAGGTCTCGGCCATCTCGACGGCCTTATCGGCGCCGACCTCTTCCTCAAGCTGGATGAAATAGGTGTTCACCGACTGGCCAAAGCCCGACCACATCGTGTGGTTACCCGTCATCGATGGGTCGGCGTTACTCGGGCACCAATAGTCACCACAGGCGGACTTGCCCTCACCGCCCAGATACTTCGACTTGTATTTATGCGGCGAGTGGTACGCGGTGTCGAGCTTCTTGCCTTCCTTCAACGCCGCGAGCATGGTGAACATCTTGAATGTCGAGCCCGCCTGGTAACCGGAGAATCCGTTTCCGCCGCTCAGCAACGGGTTCGTGGTGTTCTCGGTCTTGGATTCGTCGGCGGAGAACTCGCGGTTGACCGCCATTACCTTGATCTGTCCCGTACCGGGCTCGACCGCTGCCGTGCCGAGCGCGAACGGCGAATCCTTCGGCTGTTCCGCCGCGATCGACTCTTCGGCGGCTTTTTGCATGTCGACGTCGAGAGACGAAACGATGTCGTACCCGCCGCGGCTGAGCAGCCCCAAACGTTCCTGTGGGGTGTCACCGAATTGGTCCTGCTTCGCCCACCATTCCTCGAAATAGTCGGCGAAGAAACCGTATTCGCTGCCGTCGGCTCCGGCGGCGTCCCCCGGGAGCTTGCCCGGGTTGAGTTCGATCTCGCTATCGCCGACTTCGCGCGCCTCTTTCTTCTCGACATAGTCGTTGTGCACCATGCTGGTGAGCACGTAGTTGCGGCGCTTTTCGGCGGCTTTGGGGTCGTTGTTGATCGGGTCGTATTCGCTGGGCGACTGGACCAGGCCCGCCAATGTGGCGGACTCGTTGAGGTTCAATTCGGAAGCGCTTTTGCCGAAGTAGACTTTCGCGGCCGCGCCAACGCCGTAAGCGCCATGACCGAAATAGACGGTATTGAGGTACGCCGAAAGAATTTCCTCTTTGGACATCTGCTTTTCGAGCGAAACGGCGTAACGCATCTCGCGCAATTTCCGGTCCGGGGTCGTCGCGGTCGCTTCGTCGCGCTCCTTCTGCGTCACCGCCGAATAAGCCAATACCTGACGCACGTATTGCATCGTGATCGTCGACGCACCTTCGCTGACGCCACCGGAATTGAAGTTGGCGACAAGAGCGCGGGCCACACCCTTGGAGTCAACGCCCTGGTGCTCGTAGAAGCGCGCGTCCTCTGTGGCCACAATAGCTTCACGCATCACTTTGGCGATGTCGTCGTGTTCGGTGTGAATTCGGTACTGGTCGCCGAAAGTCGCGATGATCGTCTCACCATCCGACGCGTACAATGTGGACGCGTCTGGTGCATCGGGAAGCTTGAAGTCCGCCGGCAGGGTCGTGAAACTATCGGCACCGGCTTTAGCCGCCATACCGCTCATGCCGACAATCGGCAAAAGTCCCACGGCCACAACAAAAGCCGTAATAAGACTCAATTTGAACAGCCGCCACACGGCGTCCTTTTGATCAGAATTCAATATCTGCACGCGCTAGCCCCTTCGCGCCAAACGAACTCACTTCACCAAGCTATGTGAGTTAAACGCGCCAGCTAGTTTATAGGTTTCGTAACGTACGCCTAAACTTCGCCCTGTGAGATGCGTCCACCTGACGGCAGAACACAGTTACTCGTGTTGCGGGAGAGGCGATCGTGCAGCGCGTGACCGCCGAAGGCCATCACCACGCCATGATCAGGGCACCGAGCCACAACAACACGGGGCCACCGAGGCTGGCCGATACCGCCAAAAGACGTTCACGGCCACGCCAACGCCACGCACCGGTCAGCGCCGCGATCGCGACACCGCAGCCCACGATGATGCCGAATGGAATCGCCCAACGCAGCCACAAGCCGGCCTGCTCCCCCACATACACGCTCGTAGCCGTGGCCGAGGTAGCCCGCGCCGACAACGTGGCGCCGTCCTGCTTCGCGGCGGCATCGCCCGTCACCCGAACCCCGTGCACCGGTTCGGCTCCATCGCCCGGCTCGAACGTGCCCGTGCAGCGGGGCGCGAACTGCGACTCGTGACAGGAATCCACGGTGACTGTGCCGACGACGTCGTGGCCGACCGTCAGCCAAAACGGCGCCGCACTCACCCAGGCGAAAAAGGCGGCGATCAGACCGAAAACGATGAGTGACACCATCGCAATCACCAACGAACGCCACGAGCCGTGGCCCTCAACATCCCGATCCCGATCCGTGGCCTCCGGCTCGGTGACGACCTGGGTGTTGCGGGTGTCCCACACCGCATGCAGCTGCTCCAGCGCGGCGCCGTCCGCCTGTGCGTCATAGTCGGGCTGCGGCCCGATTGGCTCGGGGTTCGCCACGATCGGCGCCTGCGCGGGGACGTGATGGGCATCGTCACGGTCGTTCATCCCCATATTGCACACCGGCCGTGGACCCAAATACGGGATTCATTCCGCATGGGCGTGGCACGTGCGCGACCGAAGCCACCCGTGCGGCACTCGATTGCACAGCGTCAACAGCGAGAACTAAGATCTCTGCTCATGAGTAACGTCCTCACCGCGGTTGCCTGGCCATACGCCAACGGCCCGCGCCACATCGGTCACGTGTCCGGCTTCGGGGTTCCCGCAGACATCTTCAGCCGGTACATGCGAATGGCCGGCCACGACGTGCTCATGGTTTCCGGCACCGACGAACACGGCACGCCAATCCTGGTTCAAGCCGACGAAGAAGGGCTGAGCCCGCTCGAAGCGGCCAATAAATACAACCGGATCATCGTCGAAGACCTGCAGGCCCTGGGCATGACCTACGACCTGTTCACGCGCACCACCACCGGAAACCATTACGAGATCGTGCAGAAACTGTTCCTGACGCTGCACGACAACGGATACGTCATTCCGAAAACGACGATGGGCGCCATCTCCCCATCGACCGGGCGGACCCTGCCGGACCGCTACATCGAAGGCACATGCCCGATCTGTTCCGCCGACGGTGCGCGCGGCGACCAATGCGACAACTGCGGCAACCAGCTCGACCCTGTTGACCTGATCGACCCGAAATCCCGCATCAACGGCGAGACACCGAAATTCGTCGACGAGGAACACTGGTTCCTCGACCTCCCGGCTTTCGCCGAAGCATTGAACGCCTGGCTCGACACGCGGCACGGCTGGCGCTCCAACGTCGTCAGCTTCACCCGCAACCTGCTCGACGACCTGAAACCGCGCGCCATCTCCCGCGACCTCGACTGGGGCGTGCCGGTGCCGTTGGCGGATTGGAAGGACCGCAACGATAAACGCCTGTACGTCTGGTTCGACGCCGTCATCGGCTACCTCTCCGCCAGCATCGAATGGGCGCGCCGCAGCGGGGACCCTGATGCGTGGCAGAAATGGTGGCACGACAGCGAAGCCATCTCGTACTACTTCATGGGCAAAGACAACATCGTCTTCCACTCCGAGATCTGGCCCGCGATGCTGTTGGGCGCCAAAGGAGCCGGCTCCCGCAACGGTAAACCGGGCGAGCTGGGCGAACTGCAGCTACCGACGGAGGTCGTGTCGAGCGAATTCTTGACGATGGAGGGCAAGAAGTTCTCGTCCTCACGCCGTGTCGTCATTTTCGTGCGCGACTTCCTGGAACGCTACGACCCCGACGCGTTGCGGTACTTCATCTCCGTCGCTGGACCCGAGAACCAGGACACTGATTTCACGTGGTCGGAGTTTGTGCGCCGCAACAACGACGAGCTCGTGGCCGGCTGGGGCAACCTGGTCAATCGCAGCGTCAACCTGGCGGCGAAGAACTTCGGCGAGATCCCGGCAGCGTCGACGTTGACCGAGATCGATGAGCAGCTTCTCGCCACCACCACCGCGGCGTTCGACACCGTCGGCGAACTGCTGGCCGGTAACCGGGTCAAGGCCGCTATCGGCGAGGCGATGCGCACCGTCGCCGCCGCCAATAAATACTTGGCGGACACCGCGCCGTGGAAACTCAAAGACGATAAGGACCGCATGGCCACGGTCTTGAATGTGGCGTTGCAGGCGGTCGATGACTGCAACACGATCCTGGCGCCGTTCCTGCCGTTCTCGGCGCAGAAAGTGTTCGAGATGCTCGGCGGCGAAGGCGTGTTCGCGGCGATGCCGCGCATCGTCGAAGTCGACGACCTTGACGGCACCGGCGCGATCGGCGCCGGCAGCTACCCGATCCTGACCGGCGACTATTCGCAGGCACCGCCGTGGAAGTCGACCCCGATCAAGGTCGGGCACCCGTTGAGCAAACCGACTCCGATCTTCACGAAACTCGATGCTTCCGTCGTCGATGAAGAGCTGGAACGGATGGCTTAAAGCCCACCGAGCATGCGACGTCGTCGTGGGCCGCTGCTGCATGCGGTCCACGACTCATCCCCGGTGGCCCATGGTTTCGCGCAGAGGCAAAAGCCGTTAAGTCACGGCATCCATAACAGATTATTATGGAATCGGAAAAGTACGTCGCTTCGCGCTCGTACGCCGAAACCGGCCGTGAACCTGTTCCCCGCGCGGCTGATTTCCGCGTCGTCGGCGGCAGGTCGACTACGATCCCACCCCGGTGCAACACGTGTTGCGCTGACGCAAATCCACCACCTCGACGACGCAACCTCACGGAGTCATACATGCCCGAAGGGCACATCGTTCACCGCCTGGCCTACCAGTATCGCCAGCAGCTCGGTGAGGGAAAGCTACGCGTTAGCAGCCCTCAGGGCCGGTTCGCCGAGTCCGCGAAACGGCTCGATGATTCGTCTTTGACCAGCACCGACGCTCACGGTAAGCAGCTTTTTCTCGGCTTCGGCGACGAAGGTTACGTCCGCGTCCATCTCGGCCTGTACGGCAAGGTCACGTTCGGTACCGCGCCTACCCCCGAACCGGTCGGGGCCGTGCGCCTGCGACTCGAAAGCGATCGAGCGTATGCGGACCTGCGCGGGCCGACCGCATGCGAACTCATCACGGCTGAAGAAAAAGATGCGTTCCACGCACGGCTAGGTCCCGACCCGCTGCGGGCGGACGCCGACATCGAATACGCATGGCGGCGCATCTCGAAATCAAAACGCGCGATTTCAGACCTGCTGTTGGACCAAAAAATCGTGTCCGGCGTCGGAAACGTCTACCGGGCCGAGGTGTTGTTCCGGCACGGTATCGATCCGCATCTGGAGGGTCGGCGGCTGCCGCGGGCCGTGTGGGACATCGTGTGGGCGGACCTGGTGACGCTCATGCGCGACGGGGTGCGACTGGGCCGTATCGACACCGTCTACCCGGAACACACGCCGAGCGCGATGGGACGCGAGCCCCGCGTCGACGACCACGGCGGCGAAGTCTACGTGTACCGGCGCGGAGGCCAGGACTGTCACGTGTGCGCGGCGACCGTCACCACGTTGAAAGTCAACGGCCGCAACCTTTTTTGGTGCCCCACCTGCCAGAAACGGTGAGGCTCGTGCGCGTGCAATCACGCCTTCGGGACGCCGACCGGACGCCAGCCTTCGGGCGCGTCCTCCCCGACCCTGCCGTCGACCGCTTCGCGTAGCAGGTCGGCGTGGCCGGTGTGACGTCCGTACTCCTCGATGAGGTCGCACACCAGTCCGCGCAGGTTGCGGTGCACGCCGTCGGGCGTGGCCAGGTGCACCTCCTGGTCGAGCCCACCTCTGGTGACGGTGGCGTCGAAGCGGGAGATCGATTCGGCTACGGACTCGTCGTAGACGCGGTACAGCTCGCCCGGTTCCATATCGCTGGTGTCGAAGGACAGGTCGAAGTCGGCGAGCAGTTTTCCACCGTCCCAACGCGGATTCAGCGCATCGCCTTTGAGGCGGAAGTCGAAGGTGAGCGTTTCGCAGATCGCCAGATGTTTCAGCAGCCCGCCGAGCGTGAGCGTCGAGGCTCCGATCCGGGCGTTGAGCCCCTCGGAGGTGAGGCCATCGGTTTTCCACCGAAACGTGGTCCGCAGGCGGTTCAATGCGCCGTGCAGAGCCTCGGTCTCGGTGCCGGCGATCGGGACATCGGTTTCGTAATACGCAAGGGACATTGTGTCAGCGTATGGGCGGGTTCCGACGTTTCCGGTTCGAAAGCCTTGAGAAGCCTCGATTAAATGTGAGCCATGTCACGAATAATTCGGCTGGACCTTGACGCAACGTCAACTTTTATCGTCGAGACATCGCGCAGCCGAAAGGGGAAACCATGGAACGGTCGGTCAACGAAATCGCCAAAGCGGCGGGAGTTACCAGCCGGACCCTGCGTCACTACCACGATATCGGCCTTCTCGAGCCCAGCCGAGTAGGCCATAACGGGTACCGCTACTACGACGACGACGCAATGGTCCGGCTACAGCGAATCCTGCTGCTTCGCGACCTGGGACTCGCACTCCCACAAGTCGCGACGGTGATCGATGGTCACGACGAGCCGGCCGCGGCACTCGGTAAGCACCTGAAGCTGCTCGAAAACGAGCGCGAACGAATCACTAGACGGATTCGCTCGGTTCGTTCGACCATGCAAAAACTACACGAAGGCGAGCCACTCATGGCAAGCGAAGTTTTCGACGGATTCGACCACACCCAATACAAAGAGGAGGTGACGCAGCGTTGGGGCGCCGAAGCGTATGAGTCGGGCGACCAGTGGTGGCGCTCGCTCACGCGGGAGGAAAAGGCCCAGTTCCAGCAGGAGCAGAAAGATATTGCGGCCGATTTCGTCGCGGCCCACGCTGACGGCGAAAGCCCCGACAGCTCACGCACCCAAGCGATCACGCATCGCCACTACCAGTGGATGTCACCCAGCATGGGCAATGGACCCATCGGGGCCGAACAATTCAGCGGAATCGGGGAACTGTACGTCTCAGACCCGCGCTTCGCGCAAAACTACGGGGCCGAAGACAACCCCGGGGCGACCGAGTTTATTCGGGACGCGATGCGCATCTACGCGCAACGCCACCTGACCTGACTCACCGTCTAACCCGTTAGGTGCGGGGTTCATCCGCGTCGACCGCCGCCGCGTCACCGTCGGCGGCGGTCCGCATTTGCGGTGTGCCTACGGGCTTGGAGTCGGAATCGAGTTCCTCCGGCTCTTCCGGCTGAGGTTTCGACTCGGGTTCGGCACCTTCCGCGGCAGCGGAGTCGGATTCCACCACGGATTCCGCCGCTGGCTCGGTCGCTGCTTCGGCGTCCTCGGCGAGATCCTGCGGGCGTTCGGCGCGCCGCAGGATCTCGGAGCCGAGGCGCTGGTCCAAAAACAGCACCCGTTCCTTATCGCGACGGACTCCACAAAGGTCGTACCCGGACCGGGCCAGGTCGTCGTAGTCATCGG
>DXIM01000123.1 GCA_019112895.1 Candidatus Stackebrandtia faecavium | reverse complement strand
GCCAGGCAAGCCCTGCGTTCGAAATTGGTGTGGGGGCGACGCCTCTGCTGCGTCGACCCCCACACGTAACTTTCCGCACTCACAGTTGTTGTTCATACGGGCAGATAATTCACTTATATGGTCCTGCGGCAAGATGCGCAAACCGCATGTGACTGCGCGATACTCGCGCAATACGCCGCCCTAGCTGGGTGGTGCCGAGGACTGTTCGGCCACGACTTTTGGTGGGGCCCCTGTCCGAGTGATGTCGTCGTACTCGCGAGCAAGTGCTTTCCATATCGCCACACAGGTGAGAAGCAGAATCATTGAGAACGGCAGGGCCAAAATAATGGCCATGTTCTTCAGCGCTTCAATACCACCCACCAAAAGCAAGCCCGCAGCAACGACCCCTTCCAGGATCGCCCAGAAGACACGCGAAGTCTTCGGTGGTTCGGTATTTCCACCGGACGAAAGCATATCGATCACCAGCGAACCGGAGTCCGAAGAGGTCACGAAGAATGTCACGACCAGTAGAACGGTCAGGCCCGCCAGGACCAACGCGAATCCGCTATTGAGCCCGAGACTGTCGATCAAGTTGAACATCGACAGGGTTTCGCTCGGTACCGGCTCGCCCGTCTCGGCATCCGCTTCGAGCAGCCCACCGAGGGTGAACTGGCCGTCCTCCATGTGTTTCATTTCTTCGAGGAGTGAGGTACCGCCCATGACGGTGAACCAGAAGAACGACAAGACGGTGGGCACCAGCAGCACACCGAGGCAGAATTCACGAATAGTGCGACCTCGGGAGATTCGAGCTATGAACACGCTGACAAAGGGCGCCCAGCTGATCCACCATCCCCAGTAGAAGATGGTCCAGGCAGACTGGAATCCGGCGGCATCGTCATACCCGCCGGAAGGGAAAGATCCGGCGTTGAAAGTCGCGGAAAAGAGGTTTTGCAGATAGTAGCCAGTGGATGTGAAGAACTCGCGGAAGATGAACAGCGTCGGCCCCGCGATCAACACCACCAGAAGCACGACCGCAGCCACGATCATATTGATGTTCGACAGCCACTTCATGCCACGCTTGACACCCGACACCACTGACCACAAAGCGATGGACGTGATGAGGATGATGCATACGACCTGGACCGGTGTCGAATCATCGGAGAACACGCTGGGAGCCAAAGTGTGCAGTCCACCGTTGATCTGGGTGACCCCCAATCCCAACGATGTCGCGACACCGAACATGGTGGCCACTACGGCGGTCACGTCGATGAGATCGCCGAGTGCGCCTTTGACGCGGTCACCGAATATCGGTTCCAACACCCACCGCAGGGACAGTGGTTTGCCTTTACGGTGAACCGCGAATGCCAAGGCCAGCCCCAGGACCACATATATGGCCCAAGGGTGGATACCCCAGTGCATGAACGTGACCAGCATCGCGTCATTCGCGGCTTCCTGGTTACCGCTCTTGGAAGCGAACGGCGGGGTGACGAAGTGCTCCAGGGGTTCATACGCCCCGTAGAACACCAAGCCGATGCCCATGCCGGCGCTGAATAGCATCGCGAACCAAGACCCAGTGGAGAACTCGGGCTTTGAGTCGGGCGGTCCCAAGCGTATCTTGCCGAATCGGGACAAGCCGATACCGAAGGAGACCGCGATGAATGCCACGACGGCGAATATGTAATACCAGCCGAGTTTGTCGCTGATCCAGTTGCGCAGGTTCGTCATGGATGTATCGGCGGACTCGCCCAGAAACATAGCGCCGAGGACGAACACCAATATGATCGCGGCAGCGGGGATGAACACCCTGGGGTTGATTGAATCTTTGACTTTTTGCAAGGGTGGTTCTGTTTGAGAACTCACGGATGCGTACTCCAAATGTTGCGGATGGGCGGCGGACAGAGCTTGTGACGCTGGCGGCGATCACGTTGGATGAAGTCGATTGCCGTTGTCAGGGAATGCCTTCAGCCATGCCGTGCGGGAACTAAGCACATGCTTCTGGAAACAGTGATGCAAGACCTGCGCCAAGGTAACGGCTCATCGGTGGCATGGGTTGGGAATTGCCACTGAGCCATGACACGAATCCAACGAGCTCGCGTCAGCAGCAGATGTCGCCTATATCTGTAAGGGGTGTGGCGGTTGAAATTCTGGAGTCTTCGCATAGCGGATAATCCAGTGCCCGAGCCCCATGAACAAGGGCAGGCAATGCGTTCGCGAGAGGTTTTCAACGCGCTGATCCCGCCTCGCTTCCCAAGCCGAATCGCCCCGCGGTGGGGCACGGCCGTCACACATGGGAAGAGAGAAAATAGAGATAACCGGTCACCTCGTCAGTATCGATCACAAATACGACGCCGACCAGACTTCCCGGCACACCACGCGAGACTATAGTGATGAGCGTTACTTTTGTCCAACTGCGGTTCTGTCGATCTGCGCTGTGGCTCTGCATGGCCTGCGCAGCACGCTTATCGAGGTCTGGGCACTCAATGAATCGACGAGTCGGACAGGCCCACGTCATCGACCCGCGATCTTCGTGCTGCTACTCACCATCTTCCCCACCGGCGCCGCATCCAAATTGGTAGCGAACCACCCACATGCTGCATCGTGCCAAAGCCGGCCAATACCTCAACATGCGTGCGTTGAAACGGGTCGGCCCGGACAAAAATTTGGCTTCAGGCACTGTGGCAATGGTCTGCTCATCACAGAATCTGAGCCGCGGATTGAGACGGCAGAGGTGTTGCGGATCGTTGAAGCCATAACCACGAAACCCTTTAGGGACACCCACGGACTTCGTGTAATAGCGGGTCAAACGGGCCGTGAGCGCAGTATAAACGTTCGTCACCAGTTCGCCAGCGTGGAAATGGCCTGTGATACCCCGAAGCAGCTTCTCGACGTCCCTTTCTGTCAGAAAACCGATCAGACCATCAGCTACGAGAATGGTGGGTCGATGAGCCGGAATCGCGTTCGCCCAGTCCGAACTCAGGAGAGATTCACCGACAGAATGTGCGTTGTCGCGCGCGGGAACCAGTTTATCGCGCACCGCGATAACTTCCGGAAGGTCGATGGCGTACCAATCCACGGTGTCGGGGTGGGCGACGCGAAACATTCGTGTTTCCAAACCGGCACCGAGTTCAACCACCACGGCGTCGGGATGCGCGGCCACGAAATCTCCCACAGCTCGATCCAAGGTGCGGCTGCGAATGGCAATGCCTTCTGGAACGCCCGCGCCGAGTTTCACTGTGTCGAGGACGCAACCCAACCGGTCCGCCAGCGTGGGTGCCACTGGGTCTTCCAGAATCGATTGGGGCGCCGCGTGATCGAGGGCCCTGCCTTTCAGCGTGATCAGCAGAGTCTTTTGGATTGGGGTCAAATAATCAATGTTGTCAGTCCTCATCCCGCACTCCCTGTGTCACATCCACGGTAACCGGCTGAAGACTCCCGCATATGCTCTCCCAGCGGTCAAGCCGCGAATCCCAAATAGCGGCGTACACATCGAACATGGCCGTTTCGAGTCGGGCGGTACCGTTGTACCTGGCAGCCATCAGCGCCACCGCATTGCGCAACTCGTCCGAACCGGAAACGCAGCGTTCTGGCCAGTATCGACGGAGGAAACTCTCGGCTGCGGAAACGAGCTGGTCGGGTACGTGCATGGCTGCTCAATCTTTTACTCCGCAAATTGCACCCGCACAGCATCGTGAATCGGCGCACGTGCTACCACGTTTGGGACGAGGCCAATAGATTCCGTATCGTCCGCGATACGGATTCCTTGAATCACCCACAACGCGCTGAACCGTGAGAAACGTCTTCGGCTGAGCCTTGGATAGGCTTCCGACATGCCGGACGACACTACGCATACGCGCGTCACCACCACCGACCTGACGCACCTGCGTCGCTGTATCGAGCTGGCCCGCGAAGCGCTCGAAGCCGGGGACAGGCCATTCGGTTCGCTCCTGGTCGACCCGCACGGGAACGTCGCATTCGAGGACCGCAACCGTGTCGGAGGCGGGGACCACACCCGCCACCCGGAGTTCGCGATCGCGCGTTGGGCGGCCGAGAACATGACACCGGATGAGCGCGCGAACAGCCGTGTCTACACCACGGGCGAGCACTGCCCGATGTGCAGCGGCGCGCATGCCTGGGTCGGGCTGGGGCCGATCACGTACATCATGAGTGCGCGCCAGCTGTCCAGCTGGCTACGCGAATGGGGCGCCCCTCAAGCACCGACGGCGCCGATCCCCATCACCGAGGTCGCGCCGAACGTCCAGGCTTACGGCCCGGTCGCGGAACTGGTCGACGAGGTGCGGGAGCTGCAAGCCCGCCAGCACGGCGTCTCGCTTTAACGACACCGCGGCGGCGCACCCGCGTTAAGTCAACTGCCACGACCGGGACTGTTCCTGGTGGGCCCAAAACCGCGCAAACGGGCCGTCGGCGGCCAGCAGGTCCGGCACGCTGCCGTCCTCGACCACCTCGCCACGATCGAGGAAGACGACACGGTCGGCGCCGCGAATCGTCGACAAGCGATGCGCCACCACGATCCGTGTCGCGTGAACATCGCGGCCGCTACCGTCGCCGCTCAACGCGGCGACAACGGCCGACTCGTTCTCGGTGTCGAGCGCACTCGTAGCCTCGTCGATGAGCAGCACCGGCGCCGGTTTCAGCAACGCCCGCGCGATCGAGACGCGCTGGCGTTCACCACCCGACAGGGCGACGCCGGCTTCGCCGACGGTCGCACGCTCACCGTCCGGCAGCCGCGCGACCAGTTCATCCACTTGCGCGCGTGTCAAGGCCCGGGCAACGGCCGCATCGTCGGCGGAAGGATCGGCGGCGGTCACATTGTCCACGATGGTGCCCTCGAACAGGTAAGGATGCTGGAACACGACGCTGACCGCGGCCTGCCGTTCCTGCGGGGGCAGCCGCCAAATGTCGACGCCGTCGATGAGGACCCGGCCGGAACTGGGCCGGTACAGCCCGGCCAGCAGCCCGAGGATCGTGCTCTTACCGGACCCCGACGGGCCGACGATCGCGGTCGTGCCGGGCGACAACGTCAAGCTGAAGCCGTCGAGCACGGGAGGATTGTCGGGCCCGTACTGGAAGGTCACATCGTCGAGCCGTAGTTGAGGAGCCTCGGAAATGTCCACTCTGTCGGAATCGGCTGGGTCGGGAACCAGTTTCGGCGCGGCCAGCACTGAGGAAATGTGCCCGATCAGAACGGACACGTTCTCGATGGCGCCCGCCAGGTCGCCGAGCACCACGAACGGTTCGAGGTACCGGCCGATGATGACCAGCAAAGCCACAGCCTCGACGACGCTGAGCTCCCCGCGCAGCGACAACACCACCGCTGCCGCCGCCATGGCGACCAGCGCAACCTGGGTCGCGACCCCGAACAGGACCCGGCCCGGAATCTGCAGGGCGAGCAGCCTCATCGCTGCCGTGTGCTGGCGGGACAGCGCACCACCGGCGTGGCTGCGGGCGGGTTCGGCCCTGCGGGAAGCACGCAGCGCCTGTTGAGTCCGTACGAATTCGAGGATGCGTTCGCTCAACGCCGCGTTCGTGTCGTCCATTTGCCGGTCTGCCCGGCGTGATATCCGGTTGCTCAGCCACATCGTGCCCAGCAGCAGCGGCGCACACAGGCATGCGATGACACCGAGCGGCCACGCGATCGGCAGCAGCGCGATTCCAAGAGCCAACGGCATGATGACGGCCTGCAGCATCGGCACGAACAGGTAAGCGAACAGGCTCACCAGGTCGGGCCCGGTCGCGGCGATCGCGCGCCGCGCGGCCGACACGTTCCTCGGTGTGAACCATTCCAGTTTGATCGACGTGAGGCGCTCGGCCAGCTCGTGTTGGGCATTGTCGAGCAGGCTGAAGCCCAGCTCATAGCCGAACTTATTACACAGCCAGTCGGTGACCCATCCGGCGAGGGTGCACAGGCTCAACCAGCCGAGCCACGTCCAGGCATGGGACGGGCTGCCCGAAAACAGCGCCGTCAACAGCGGAATGAGCAGCACGGTACCGACTGCCCGCAACAGGACGGACGCCACCATGAGGGCGGCGTATCCACCGAGGATTCGCCGCGCCGACGGCGGCAAGAGGCTCAGAACGGAACGGATCATGGCGTTTTCCTTCCCGCCGTCCACAGGTCGCGGTAGCGGCCGGGCAGGCCGACTAGTTCCTCGTGCCGACCGCGCTGCATGATATGTCCTTTGTCGAGGACGACGATCTGATCGGCGTGCGTGATGGTGTGCAGCCGGTGGGCGATCACCAGCACCGTCCGGTCGACGGCGAGCCGACTCAGCGCCTGCTGAACGTGGTATTCGGACTCCGGGTCGGCGAAGGCCGTCGCCTCGTCCAACACCAGGACAGGGGTGTCGGCCAGCATGGCGCGGGCGATGGTGAGCCGCTGCTGTTCGCCACCGGACAGGCGCGCGTCCTCGCCCAAGACCGTGTCGTATCCCTGCGGGAGCTGCATTATCCGTTCGTGTATCTGGGCCCGGCGCGCCGCATCCTGCACCTGTTCGCGTCCGGCGTCCGGTACCGCCAGCGCGATGTTGTCGGCGACAGTGCCGTGCACCAGCTGGGTGTCCTGGAAGACGAAGCCGACCCGGGCGTACAGTTCGTCGCTGCTCAGGTCGCGGATGTCGTCACCGCCGACACGGATGCGGCCTTCGGTCACGTCGTGGAAACGCGCGAGCAGTCCGGCCAGTGTTGACTTCCCGGAACCAGAAGGCCCGACGAGCGCGGTGACCGTTCCCGGTTCGAGCCGCACACGGATGTCTTGCAGTACGGGCACGCCGGGTTTATAGGCGAAACCGACCCGGTCGAACTCGACGGTGCCGATCCGCGCGGCCGGGTCGGTGTGTGGCGCGCCGTCCGTCGATTCCGGTTTCTGCGTCAGTTCTACCTCTTCGAACGCGACCTGGATGTTTCGGGCCGCGATCACGCCGTCGCGGATACCGGACAGCCCGAAACCGATGCCGAGCAGACGTGCGCCGAAGGTCGTGCCGAGAATGAGGAACGGCAACAGATCGATGGGTTCGAGGCTGCCGCCGATGATCATCACGGTGCCCAACCCGGCCAAGAGCCACAGGAACGTGGTGGGGCGGGTCGCCAAGTCCATGACCGTTTTCTTGCCGACGAACGGCCGCTGCCAGTCGTTGAGGAAGCCCACGTATTCGCTGAGTCGGCGCCGGAAGGTTGATGCGGTGGCACCGCCGAACACGCGCACCACGGGCTGTGCCTCGAGGTACGCGGTCGCTTCGGCGTTCATGGTTTCGGTCCACTCTTGATTCTGTTGGACCTTCGCTCCGGACGACATCAGCATCAGATACATCGCGACGACGTAGATCAACACGGGCACGAACATGGCCAGCGCGAGGCGCCAATCGACGACGAACAGGTAAGTCAGTACGGCGACGGGAGCGACGACGGCGGCAACCGCGTCCGGCACCGCGTGGGTCAGCAGGTAGTGCAGCGACAGCGGGTCATCCTGCACTAGTTTCTTGACGCGGCCGGAGCTGCGGGCGGTGAACCAACCCAAGGGGAGCCGGGCGAATTTCGCCAACAGCCTCCGCCGGATGTCGTGCTCGAATTCGGCGTCGACACGGTGTAGCCACCACATGAGGCCCGATTCGGCGAGCACGCCGACGCCGAGCACGATCAAGCGGCGACTCCGAGTCCGACGAGTGTCCGTGCTGGCGCGCCGTTCAGCAGCTGCCGCGCCAGTTCCACCAGCAGCACATACGGCGCGAGCTGTAGGAGCGTGATCAGCGCCTGCAACACACCCGCGGTCCACAATATCCTCCGCGTCGGGGCGAGCAGTCGACGCGACGCGTCGGCGCGCCACGCACCCTTGACGGCGCGAGACGCAGCAACCGCGGCGGGACGTTCCTCCGTCCGTTCGTCCGGTGACGGTTCCGTCGTCACCGCCTGGTGCGACGCGGGCGGAGTCTGCTGTGGGATGTCGGCGGCAGTTTCTTCCTTACCGCGTCGCACCCCCATCGCTCTACCTTGGATCCAATACGCCTGGGCGTGGATCTCGGATTTCGGGAAACCGAGATCATCCCGCAGACGGGCGCGCAGGTGCTTCAGCGAACCCGACTCCGGGGTCACCCACGTGTACCAGTTCGACCAGTCGCGGTCCGGTATAGCGGCGGCCAGCGAGGTGACGTCCTTGCGCGGCACCCAGTGCAGCGCCAGTCGCGGATGTGCGACCAGCGGGATGGCGCGATCGTTGTCGCCGTGCTGTTCCAGGTACAGCTCGATCGGGACTTCGGGCGGCACAATGTCGATGATGCTGTTTATCGCCGGGATCGATGCCGGGTCACCGATGAGCAGGTACCCGGCGGGCAGATCCTCCGGCAGGGTGAACTTCCTCGTGCCCAGTACCATCGCCGCGATGCTGTCGCCCGGTTGTGCGTGCGCCGCCCAGGTCGAGGCGGGCCCCATGGGGCTCATGCAGCACGATGTCGATCGCGAATTCACCCGTGTCATCGTCGACTGTGGCGATCGTGTATCCACGCTGGAATTGGGTGTCGGAGCCTTCTGGGTCCGGGAACCAGGCCCGCACCCACGAGGTTGGGCCGAAATCGAGCTCGTCGAACAGGGTCGCGGAGTGCATCCAGATGCGCCGGCAGTGCGGGGCGAGTTCCTCGATCCGGGACACGGTCAGCTCGTGGTCGCGTGCGCCCAATGTTTTGAGTACCGCGCCTTGGAAACCTCGGCGTGCCATCACATTTCCTTTGCGGAGGGAAGGTCGGTGCGTGACGCCAGCTCGTTTACGATTTCCGTGACTGGCCGTCCGGGAGGGGCCACCGCGATGAGTCCACCGATGGCGGCTGTGGTGAGAAGCGGGAAGTACTGCTGCGTGGACATGGTGGGCAGCGGCGCATGGGATGGGCCGAGTATCGGGTCGTCTGTGACGATCAACCAGGCGGAGTCGAGTTCTTCCGAATAGCCGGCTTCGGAGGTGGCGGACACGGCGTGTTCCTCTCCTGCTGCGATGTTGATCGTCACCGACGCGACCGCGCTGGACAGCACCACCGCGGCCGAAGGCTCGTAGCCTCGCCGCACCAGTGCGTTTTGGGCTTGGCGTAGCAGCGCGCTACCTCCGGCGCCGCGCGGGAACAGCGCCTGCATATAGGCGCCGAGACCGGGATGCGCGAGCACGTGCCGGCGCAGCTGGTCGGCGTAGCGTACGAGGTGTTGTTCGAGGTTGTCGGCGTGCTCGTCCACCAGTACAAGGTCGGACAGGACGCTTTCGCCAACCACTCGTTCGAGGCCCCAACGGCCGTCGACGTGCCGGTACAGGGCCGCCGCGGAAACACCGAGTTTCGCGGCGACCCCTTTGAGGCTGAGGTTACGCATGCCGATCTCGCGCCCGACGCGGACGATGTCGTCGGGCGCGATCGTGGATGGTCGACCACCGGCGTTGGTGGGCTTCGTGTCGGGCACGCCGCTCCTCAAAGTAAGTTAGTCCCTTTAACTAAGGCTTACCTTAGCAAGATGTGGCCTCAGGCTACACCGGCCCCAACAACCACCGGCCACGCCGACTCACCAACCGCGCCCGACCTACCGGGCGCACCTCACCAGAACCGACACCGACGTCGAGCTATGCCTTCGCCGCGACACCGAACCATCTGGTCAACGCCGCATCGAGCCCCTCGTCGTCGTCCCCGATCCAGGCCACGTGGCCGTCGGGCCGCAACAGGGCAGCCGGGGCATCCAGCTCCTCACCGACCCCGACGACATGATCAACCCGATCAAGCCACCCATCGGGCGTGAACCTGCCATGCCTGTCCAGCAGGAGCCCGCGGCCGCGCCTCATGTGCTCATACAGGCGTCCTCCCCCGGCCGGAATGTCCCGCAGACGTTTGCCGAGCAGTTCGTGTCCGTCTCCGAAGTCATACCGGACATCGATCGCAGTGATCATCTCGATCAAATGGCGACTGACATCCTCGTACTCCAACAGCTCGATGAGCAGCCGGCGCACCGCCGCAGGCCCAGGCTGCGTAGACATGAGTTCCGACTGGGCCCGCGTATTGCTCAACACGGCAGCGGCGACCGGATGCCGTTCAATGTGGTAGGTGTCGAGCAGGTCGTCAGGAGCCCAACCCCGAAGCTGCGCCGCGAGCTTCCAGCCGAGGTTGAAGGCGTCCTGCACCCCCAGGTTGAGGCCCTGACCACCCATCGGGGGGTGAACGTGCGCCGCGTCGCCGGCCAGGAATGCGCGGCCGCGCCGGTAATGCTGTGCCTGGCGTGTGGCGTCCCCGAAACGCGACAGCCATCGGGGCGAATGCACGCCGAAATCCGTACCCGCGTATGCGCGCAACTGCCGCTTGAATTCGTCGAAGGTGGGTGGTGCGAGCCGTCCAGAAGTGATGCCTTCGGCCGGGACCACGGCGCGAAACAGGCCTTCACCCGACGGGCCGACGCCGAAACGCTTCTCGGTCTCACGCACCCGCGTGACCGCCTCGAGGATGTCCGCCAACGGCGCCGAGGCCTCCATCTCGCCCAGCAGACACTCGGCCTTGGCCGGTTCTCCCGGAAAGTCGATGCCGAGCGCCTTGCGGACCGTGCTGCGCCCGCCGTCGCAGCCCACCACGTAACGCGCCCGCATGCGCAAGCCGTCCGCGAGCACGACCTCAACCCCGTCGCTGTCTTGCGTCAATCCGACGATTTCGCAGCCGCGCCGGATCTCGGCGCCGAGTTCGTTCGCACGCTCGGCCAGCAGCCGGTCGGTGGTCGGTTGCGGTATCCCGAGGACGTAACCGTGTGCGGTATCCAATGTGTCGGGCCACGGTTTGTCGATCGCCGCGAAATGGCCCGCATTGGGATACTTCGTGCCATGAACCAGGAACCGTTCCAGTAGGCCACGCTGATCCATGATCTCGATGCTGCGCACGTGCAGTCCGAGCGACCGCACCTGCTTGAGTGGTTCGGTTTCTTTCTCCGCCACGAGCACATCGACGTCATGCAGCCGCAGCTCGGCCGCCAGCATCATGCCGGTCGGTCCGCCGCCCACAATGATCACGTCGGTCATGTAGTTCCTCCCCTAATCAAAGCCCTCACTTTTGGCCAGAATCCGCGCAATATGCACCCGCCATAGGCACCGCAGTACGCGTCGGATCCGTCGCAGCCGAACCATTGTGCTCCACATAGGGGGTATTGACACAAGCCCCCTGAGCTGCTATATTCTGAGAATGGCAGCGAGGATTCGTCCCGCTGTCTTTTTGTTTCCCGTATGTACCGAGTCTGTGCGCGGATGACGAATCGCGTGCCGGGGCCGGGCACCAATCGCTTTTCCAAAACTCACGCGCCGACGCCCGCGGTCATGTCGGTAACTTGCAGGTTCGGACATCATCGGGCCGTAAGCTCAACCGCGCCCCGACTCCGCGCGGGTCCACCGTTCGTCTGCGTCATTCCTCACGCGTATCTGCGGGTTCCGCCGCGTCCGGGGGCGCGAGTTCTCGCAAAGATTTCGCGAACACCAACACGAGAGTGGCGGCTGCGTAGGCGATACCGGACGCCATGATCGCGGTTTGCACTCCCCAGGTCTCGGTAATGAACCCACCGGTCACCAGCCCGAGTGGCTCGCCGATCATGCCGATGGCACCCGAGGTTCCGTAGATCGTGCCGAGCATGCGGTTGGGTACGCGTTCCTGCATCACGGTGTCAGCGATCGGGTTGTAGGCGCCGGTCAGCAAGCCCCGGGCGAAGAAAATGACCAGGATCGCGATGACCGACGGGTTCAACGCCAAAAACCAGTACTGGGCGCCGAACGCGGCAAACCCGAGAATGAAGAACAGCTTGCGCGGCACCCTTTCGCCCCAGCGGCTGAAAGCCAACGCACCCAGCGTCATTCCGATCCCGCCGACCGCCACGACGGCTCCAAGAGATAGCCCGCCGGCAGCCTGGTCCGCCAGGTAGGTAACCATGATGACAGTGAACAGTGGAGCACCGATGAAATTGGTGGCCAGGTTCGCGAAGGTGATCAACCGTGGAGCACCGAAGCGACTGAGCAGGCGCAATCCGTCCTTGATGGAGACATTCTTGATGTCGTCTTCGCCGAGCCCGTCCTGACGCCCCAGACCACGCGGCACAAATGCCAGCAACATCACCATGGAGACGAAAAAACTCGCGCCGTTGATCAACAGCGCGGTCGGCGTCGCGACGCTGACGAGCAGGACACCCGCCAGCGCCGGCCCCAAGACTTCGGCGATGTTCGCACTGCCGAAGATGAGACCATTGGCCCGTTCGAGCGAGAAACCACCCAACCTGGCCACGTCAGGAACCATCGCGGATCGCGCTGCCGCACCCGGCGCATCGATCAGCGCACCAAGAAAAACGAGAACCATCAGCAAGGGAAACGACAGGGCATCGAGCATGGCCAGCGCCGGAATGGCGAGAACCATGAGCCCGCTGGCGATATCGGCCACCACGGACACGTCCCGACGATCGAAACGATCCGCAAGGTTTCCACCGAAGAACGCCCCCAACACGAAGGCCACAATGCCTGAAGCCGCGGCCAGACCAACCCGGCCGCTATCACCGGTCGTCTTGTAGACGTACCAAGGAATCGCCAACATCGCCACCGAGTTACCAGCCAGCGAAATCACACCACCGACCACAAGCGCATACAACGGCAACGGATTCCTACCGGTAGTTGGCGAGTTCGCGAGCATCGATTGCCTTGATTTCGTGAGGAGGAACCGTCGGCGACGAATGCAGGCGACGCGTGTCCCCAAGGCAAGCTTTCAGTTGGCACACCATGGATGCGTCTTCTGCGTCGTGCCGCGACACGCTAGCGCCTCGACGCGTGGGGGAACAAATGAATTTGTGTGCAGTCCTTTTCGGTCTGGTTTGACCGATCAACGTGAACGGTCTGCCAGCAGCCCGGTGGGATACGCCCGGCTCGCATGGAATGCGGTCGGCACCAGATGGACGCACTTCGGGCATATCGGCGAATTTCAGCGCCAAT
>DXIM01000122.1 GCA_019112895.1 Candidatus Stackebrandtia faecavium | reverse complement strand
CCGACGCTGGCACCGATAAAAACGATTGACCGTAGCGAACGGGTCGCGCTCGTGAGCTGCCCCCTTTGAGAAAGGCGGAACCGGAGATTCGGTTTCCGAGTTCTGGGGGTTCATATTGGGCGCGGCCCGTTCGCCACGGTTAATCGTCTTTATCGGTACCCGCGTCGGTGTCCGAATCAGACTCGTCGGTCTCTGCCTGCTTCTTGCGTTTCGGCTTACGCTTCTTCTTCGGCTTCGGCGCCTGCTTCGTTTCGTCGTCCTCGTTGGCGTTGCGCGCGGCTTCTTCGCGTTCGCGCTGCTCGATGAACGCGTTGTCGTCCTTGAGCTCCGAGACCCAGTCGTCCATTTCCTCGGCCGGCTCGGCCTGCTTCGGCACCCGCGGGATCGCGCCGTCGGGCCCGACTTCGGGTTCCTGCGCGAATTCACCGAAGATCGTTGGATCGTAGCTTTCGTCGTACGCGTGGTCCGAGACGTACGGTGACGGGTTGGTGCCGTCTGCCGGCATCGACATGGTCGCGGCGTCGTCGGAGGCAGCACCGACGGGTTCGACAGGCTCGACGGGCCGAGGTGTTTCGCGCGGCGGGGCTTCGGCGGCCGGCGCGGGCGGGGCCGGGGTCCCGCGAAGAGCCGCGACGAGCAGGGAACCCAAAAGTCCCGCGACCGCGGCGTACACACCGACCCAGATACCTGTCCAGTTCAGCTGGGCCTCAACCGATGGCTGGCGTGCCGCGGCGTACGCGGCGGCGATCAGCAAGGGGCCGACCATGCCGGAGATCGCGGTGATGCGGTGCTGCGCGCCGTGGCTCGGGCCGGCGGCCCATGCCGCGACTGCACCGATGATCGCCGAGGCGGCCAGCAGCGGCGGAGCCAGTTCGGGAACGAGTCCGGGCCATGAACCCCACATTCCGAGTTTTACGAGTTCGGGGCGGAGGCTGCCCAGCGGCACGAACGCCGCGAGTGCGGCGATGACCCAGGTGACGGCGATCGCCGCGACAACGTTGATGCGTATCGAACGCGAGGCGAGCGCCAATGTCGCCGCGACGAGCCCTGCCACGGCTCCTATACCGGCAGCGGCGAATGGCGCGACAGTGAAGCCGTCCTCCGTAGCGCGGAGAGCGGGCACGGCTATCAAGGGGGCCACGACGAGGCCGCCGATGGCGGCGGCGAGCGCGGCGATGATTCGAGTACCGACATCAAAGCTGAGGCGGAACGACACAAGGGACCCGATAATGACAGCTACGGCTGTGAGCCAAGCGGTCCAGGCAAGGTGGGCTGACCATTCGGTGGTCGTGGCGTCGCGCCACATCACCACTGCGAGGCCGTAGGCAACGCCGAGCTGCGTGAGGCCGGCCGCTAGTGCGGAACTGAACCCGGCTGCGATGACTGTTCCGGGGGGTGCTTTAGACATGGACAAAAGCCTATGTCTTCATTGCTTCGAATGTAAAACTCATGACGTAGCGTGATCTGTTAACCGGTGAGAGTGACATTTTAGTGTCGCATCACCCGAAATCGCTTACAGGGCCGAGGTGCTTCCGGCACCCTGTCGGGGTGAATCAAACCCAGGAGGCGCCCGTCACGATCGGGCCACGCACGAAAGATAAAAGCTCTACCCCGGACGGATACGAACCCCGGCAACACCGCGGATCACGCGGCGACGCTGTACTCGGCGTTGTTCAGGAAGAACGCCGCTCCCGCGCATCCCGTCGCGCAGAAGAACTCGACAGCGGCGAATACCCCCAGGCCGTCTATCGCAACGATCGGATCCCCTCGCATCGCAGCGAACCGGACCTGGAAGGCCAATACGCTATGGCAGCGGGACAGTCCTTCGCCTCACACCCGTTGTTCCAAGGCCTGGTGCAGGAGTTGCCGCCTCGCAACGACCCGCCTAGCGCGGAATGGTTGGACCAATGGACGTCGACGGCACGTTCGATCCTTGACCTGCTGTACAGCCGCGGTCATGGGGCGTGAAACACACGTATAGCCTCGAACGGACCGTTCGTTGTGCACGTTGGAGGCGATTATCGATGAGTGCCGGTACCAGTGACTTGACCCGCAGGCTCGCGGAAGCCGACCCGGAAGTAGCGCGTCTTATCGACGCCGAAGGACGCAGGCAACACGACAAGATCCGCTTGATCGCCAGCGAGAACTATGTATCGCAGGCGGTCTTGGACGCGACGGGCACGTTGCTGACGAATAAGTACTCCGAAGGCTACGCCGGCCGCCGCTATTACGAAGGTCAGCAGCTCATCGACGAGATCGAGGAGCTCGCCGTCGCACGGGCCAAGTCGGTGTTCGGCGTCGCGCACGCGAACGTGCAGCCGTATTCGGGTTCGCCGGCGAACTTGGCCGTATATCTGGCATGCGTGAAACCCGGTGACACGGTTATGGGTATGTCGCTGCCGATGGGCGGGCACCTCACCCACGGCTGGAGTGTCTCCGCGACCGGGAAATGGTTCAACGCGGTGCACTACGGCGTCACCAAGGACACGGGCCGGGTCGACTTCGACGAGGTCGCCGAGTTGGCGCGGAAACACCGTCCGAAACTGATCTTCTGCGGCGGTACCGCGATCCCGCGCACCGTCGAATTCGACAAGTTCGCCGCGATCGCGGCTGAGGTCGATGCCGTTTTGGTCGCCGATATCGCGCACATCGCGGGGCTGGTCGCGGGCGGGGCACACCCCACGCCGGTCGGGCACGCGAGCATCGTCACCACGACCACGCACAAGACCTTGCGCGGCCCGCGAGGCGCGATGATCATGTCCACTGAAGAATGGGCTAAGCCCCTGGACAAGGCCGTTTTCCCAGGCCTGCAGGGCGGGCCACACAACCACACGACCGCGGCGATCGCCACAGCATTGAAGGAAGCATCGACCCCCGACTTCGCGACCTACGCGTCCCAGATCGTCGCCAATGCCAAAGCCTTGGCGACCGGGCTGGTGGAGCGCGGTTTCGATCTCGTTTCGGGCGGCACCGACAACCACCTGATCCTCGCCGACTTGACCAGCAAGGACGTGGGCGGTAAACCGGCCGCCAAGGCCCTCGACCGGGCCGGGATCGAGCTTAACTTCAACACTGTCCCGTACGACCCGCGTAAGCCGTTCGACCCGTCCGGCCTGCGCATCGGTACGGCCGCCGTAACGACGCGCGGGATGACCGAAAGCGATATGGATTCGGTCGCGCAATGGATCGACGAAGCGGTCACCGCAGTGCGGGACGGTAAGGAAGACCGTTTGGACGACATCGCCGGAGCCGTCCGCGACTTCTGCGCCGCCTACCCGATCCCCGGGTGGAGCGAACAGTAATCGCGTTTGAGCGGCGGTGGCTTTCGATGCCGCCGCCGCTTTTCAATGCCGCGACAACGATGGACGGTGCCGAGACGGCGCGGCCTTACTCCGGGGAACGTTGAACTTATAGCCGACCTGCCGCACGGTCGCGATCAACCCTTCGTGCTCGCTGCCCAGCTTGGCGCGTAGCCGCCGCACATGGACGTCGACGGTTCGGGCGCCGCCGAAATAGTCATGCCCCCACACGTCGCGCAGGAGCTGTTCGCGCGAGAACACCCTCCCGGGGTTCTGCGCGAGGAACCGCAACAGTTCGAACTCCTTATAGGTGAGGTTGAGGGGCTGGTTGTGGAGCTTCGCCGAATAGGTGTCCAGGTCGATCGTCAGGTAGCCGGTGTTCAGTATCCGACCGTTTCGCGTCGACTCGGACGCCGACGACACCAAGCGAAGCCGCGCCTCGACCTCTGCCGGGCCGGCATGCGTCACGATCACGTCGTCAACCTGCCAATCCGGCTGTACCGCGGCCAGCCCGCCTTCCGTCAAGACGGCGATGACGGGGGCCCGAATGCGGCTGTCGTGCAACAGCCGGCAATTCGCGCGGGCTTCGGCCAGATCGTTGCGCGCATCGACGAGGACCGCGACGAGGTCGATCTGTGGATGCAGCAGCGACGCGGCGTCATTGACTTTGCGGATGCGATACGGAAGCAGCTCGATCGCCGGAAGCACCGGCTCGCAATGGGGCGCCGCGTTGGTCACGATGATGACGTCCACGGTGCGGTGCCCTTTCGTCTTCGAGTCGCACGTCCCCGGTCATGGTGAGTATGAGCCGGTCAGCGGAACCCGACCTCAGCGTATCGGTGGACGCGTCGGCTCCCATTACCGCCACGTAACCTTGTGCCCGTGACCGAACCCACCCGCCCCCAGCCGCTGCCTTCCGAGGATTCGCCGCCCGAATACCCGGGGCAGCACACCCGTCGTGGTCAACGCGACCGTCAGACCGGCAATATCCCTATTATTCGGCCGGATAAGTACGGGGACCCGACGATGCCACCGCCGACTCCGGTCGCGCTCGCACGCCTGTTTGTGACGCTGCTGGCCGCCGGTTTGACGGGGTGCATCATCGTGGCTTCGATCCTGCAGTCTTGGGCCGTCATCGGCGCGATCTTCGGCCTGCAAGTGTTGACCGTCGCGACGTTCGTGTGGTTGCGGCGGCCCGCCGGCACTCTCATCACGATCGGGACCGGGATCGTGGTGTCCGCGATCGCGGACGTCATCGCGATATATACGCAACCGTTCAGCCTCGACCGCTTGGCGTATGTGCTGGCCGGCGCATTCGGGCTCGTGGTGCTCGGGCAGATCACCCGCACCAACCGGGAAGGGCTCACGGTCGCGATCGGGGCGGCAATGCTGGTGTCGACCCTGGTTTGCATGTACGCGGCGTGGATCGGTCTCCTGCGTCACCCGGGCGGTTCCGACGCGATCATGATCAGCGCCGTCGCGATCGGTTCGGGTGTCGTCGCGGCGCGAGCCTGCGACTTGACGCTGCCGCGTCCGCGGATCAACCGGCAGGTGCCGCGGGGCGCGTTCGGGGTCGTCATCGGCGCGATGTTCGCCGCCGCCGGTGCCGCGTACGCATCGATGGCGCTCGACGTGGCCGGTCCCGGCAAGGTCGCCGTCGGCGGCCTGGTGATCGGGCTCGTCGGCGTCTTGGCGGATGTCGCCGCCGGGTACCTCCAGGCGGGGCGTCGAATTTCTGGACAGGGCGTGGCACCATGGCCGGTGCGTCACGGGCTCGGGCCGCTCATGGCTTTCGGGGCTGCTGCGCCAGTCGCGTTCATGTTGGGCGCCTACTACCTCGTTGGCGGCATTTAAGGAGCACCCCTAATGGCCAAGTCCAAGCGCAAGAAATGGATCGGGTGGCTCGTCGCCCTCGTCGTCGTCCTCGCTCTCGTGATTTTGGGTGACCGTATCGCCGCCAACGTCGCGGAGAATAAGGTCGCGGCGATGGTCGCGAACGAGGCCGCTTCGCACGGCGTCAGCTCCGAGTCCGAGCCGGAAGTGGACATCAAGGGCGTGCCGTTCCTGACACAGTTCATCGGCTCCAACTACCAGCAGATCGATGTGACGCTTCCCGACGTGTCGAGTGAGGAATTGCAGCTGGAGAAGGTCGACATCAGCGTGAAAGGTGTCGACGCCCCGGCTTCTGCCGTTCTCAATGGCGACGGCGAAGTCGTGGCCGAAACCGTCGATGCCGTCGTTCACATGGGCTATGACGAGCTGGAACGGATTCTGGGCGAGACGGTGGCCGAAGTGGTCGACGTGTCGGTCGAATCCGTCGACGACAACGTCTTGACCGTGGCCATCTCGCTCGAGACTCAGGGCCAGACCTTGGAGCTGACGGGTGAGCTCGAGGTGACGATCCCGGGCGACACGCTGCGTGTCGCGCCGAAAAACTTCGAACTCGGTGACGGTGCCGGCTTCCCAGGAAGTGACATGCTTGTCTCGCAGGTGATGAGCGCGTTTGAGATGAGCCTTGCGCTGCCGCAAATGCCGTATGACCTGCAGCTTGAGGACCCGAGCTTCGGAGAGGACTCGATTCGGATCGGCGGGACTTCGAAGAACGTGCAACTTTCTTAATGGGCGTTTTTATGGCCGCCTTATTGGTCGCAGTGATGGTATTCCTTGTTGAATTCCAGATCGCTCGCCCCAAAGGCTGGTACATATGCGACAAAACGACCGCCTGCGGTCTCTTCGCTCCAAACGAGCTCTAGCCGCAGTAGCCGCGGCTGCATTGACGACTAGTGGCCTCGTTCTCATTAATAATGCGCCCGCAACTGCGGACGAACCCGCAGACCGTGCCGAGGCTTTCGAAGCCGCGGCCGACGAATATTCGGTGCCGTCCGAGGTTCTACTCGGCGTCTCCTATATGCAATCGCGTTGGAACGACCACGATGGCGCGGTCAGCGTCAGCGGTGGATACGGTCCGATGCACCTGACTGACCCCGAAGCAGCCGCCGACAGTGCCCACGAGCACCACGGCTCCGTGGATCCGCGCGGCGATTCGCGCCGGCCGATGTCGCAGCTGCCCGAGGAAGGCTCGCCCGTCGACGCTGAGCAGTCCGCGACGCTGGCGAAGGCCGCGAAACTCACCGGCGAAGACGAGAAATCGCTGCGCGAAGACCCGGCGGCGAACATCCGCGGCGGTGCTGCCCTGCTCGCCGATTACTTCGCCGACTATGGCGACGAAGCAGACGCCGACGACCCGTTCGCGTGGTACGAGGCGGTGGCCCGCTACTCGGGCACGGAACAGGCCGCGTCCGGTGCCCAATTCGCCGACTTCGTGTACGAAGTGATCGAGACCGGCGCCGAGGAAAACACAGACGGCGGCACTGTGACGTTGGAGGCGACTCCCGGCAGTGTGGACAGCGCCAACCTGGAAGCGTCCGGCTTCAAGAAGAAGCGCCCCGGCCGCACCGACTGCCCCCGTCGCCTGAAGTGCGAGTGGATTCCGGCACCGTACGAACAGTACGGCGAGACGGCCGGCGACTACGGCAACCACGATAAGGCCAACCGTGACAAGGACATCGACATCGACTACATCGTTGTCCATGCCACCGAGACCAGCTACTCGAACACACTCGAGCTCGTGCAAAACCCCGAATACGTGTCGTGGCAGTACTCGATGCGTTCGTTCGACGGGCATGTCGCTCAACACCTGAAGCCGAAGGACATTGGCTGGCAGGCCGGTAACTGGTCGATGAACATGCGTTCGATCGGTATCGAGCACGAAGGTGTCTCCGCGGAAGGCTCCTGGTTCACCGAGGCGATGTATAAGTCGTCGGCGAAGCTGGTGAAGCACCTGGCGAAACGCTACGACATTCCGTTGGACCGGGAACACATCATCGGTCACGACAACGTCCCGGGTACGGCCCCCGAAAACGTCAAGGGCATGCACTGGGACCCGGGCCCCTACTGGGACTGGGAGCACTACTTCGAACTGATGAACGCCACGCCGAAGGCCGGTGACAAAGATTCCGGGCTCGTGACGGTCGCGCCGTCCTTCGAGGAGAACTCGCAGGAGTTCGTTGGCTGCAGCATCGGCAACCCCGAGGCTTCGTGCGGCGCGCGTTCCGCCAGCACCGTGTTCGTGCACAGCAAGCCCGACGAGGACTCGCCGCTGCTGAACGACCCTGGCATCGACCCGTCCGGCGAGCCCGCTTCGAAGGCCGTCGACGACGTCGGCAGCCGGGTCGGCTACGGCCAGACTTACGCCGTGGCGGACACGAAGGACGACTGGACCGCGATCTGGTATCTCGGCCAGAAGGGTTGGATCCACAACCCGAAGGACAACCCGGTTTTGATCCCCGGTGACGGCGTAACGATCTCGCCGAAGTCCGACGACATACCGGTTTACGGCGTCGCTTTCCCGGAAGCGGACGCCTATGAAGGTACCGATGTCCCCGTCCAGGAGATCGAGCCTTTGCCATACACCTTGGACAAGGGCCAGCTGTACAGCGCGGCCAACGAGGTGAAATCTCAGTACTACTTCTCTAAGGAAATTGACGGCCCTCGCACGGTCGTCACCGGAGACCGCACCTACTACGAGGTGCAGATCGGTGGTCGGTTGATGTATCTCGACACCGCCGATGTGACAGTGAAATAGGGCATCGGTGGGGTTTTTGCCCCGTTGATGTGGGCCGTGGACGTTCCGTCCACGGCCCTGCCCCCTTCACAAAAGGAGATGGCAATGTCTGAAGCAGACACTCCCAATCAGCCCGCTAAGAAAGGCTGGCGCAAGGGACGCAAGAAAACGTTGGCGGCGGTTGCGGCCGCAGCGCTGACGGTCGGCACGATGGGGGTCGTCGGCTTGACGACCTCGACCGCGTCAGCAGACGACTCCGTTCGCGGCATCGACGTTTCCGGTCACCAGGGCAACGTCGACTGGGGACAGGTTTCGGATGCCGGCTACGACTTCGCTTACGTGAAGGCGACCGAAGGGACCGACTTCAAGTCGGACTCGTTTGCGCAGCAGTACAACGGTTCGTACGATGCCGGCATGATCCGCGGCGCGTACCACTTCGCCCTGCCGAACAACTCGAGCGGCGCGGCCCAGGCCGAGCATTTCGCGGCTAACGGCGGCGGATGGTCGGCGGACGACCAGACGCTTCCGGGCGTGCTCGACATCGAGACGAACCCGTACAGCGGTGACCAGTGCTATGGCCTGTCGCAGGGCGCGATGGTCGACTGGATCAAGGACTTCTCCGACACCTACCACGCTAAGACCAAGCGTTACCCGGTGATCTACACGACCGCTTCCTGGTGGTCGTCGTGCACCGGTGGCAGTGACGCCTTCGCGGAAACGAACCCGGTGTGGACTGCGCACTGGGGCGTGGACCAGCCTGATGTCCCGGCGGGCTTCCCGGCTTGGTCGTTCTGGCAGCACACTGATTCGGCCGACGTTCCCGGCGTCGACGGCCCCAGTGATGCCAACGTCTGGAACGGCTCGAAGGAACGTCTTGTCGCCATGGCGAACGGCGAGTAATAGTCGCTGACATAAACCGGGCCCGGACTGTTATGTCCGGGCCCGGTTTCGTCGGAAATCGGACACGGATTCCGTTTAAATGCCCTAAAAACACGTGTCATACAAACGGATAAATAGTTAGACCAAACGGTCGATCGCATCGGCGAAACTTCGGGATTCCCTTGGTGGAGGGCTTGGGTAAAGCCGCAGGTACACGGGGGTGTGCCGTACGCACGAAGCCTGACATGGGGTTATGGATAAAAACAGACAATTGCATCTATTCGGGTGCGCTGTGTATTTGTCGAGGGCAACAGTGGGTTCACGCTCATGAGTAACTGTGGCACCATTGGCGAACACCTCTTTGAAACGTCAACTTTGCCGGCCTAAGGAGTCTTGCCATGAAGGCCCGTAAGATCATGCGGCGCGCGGCAGCAATCGCTGCGGGAGCGCTGGTTGTGGCGGCAATCGCGACAGCCTCAGTGACGGATGCGAATCAGACTGCGGACACCGCAGGCGGTAGCTCGACTACCAGCACTGAATGGGGTTGATCCCGCGCATTTAAGGGCGTATATCGCTCGTTAAGGAGTGACGTGCGGTGAGTCCACGCAAGCCACGCTCGTGGCCTGTTATCGGCGCATGGGCGATCACGACCGGGCTCGTCGCAGTAGCTGTGCTGCTGGCCGGATCCGCGTGGTCGCTAGCGCCTGGACCACCGCCGACACTCCCTTTGATTGCACTGGTCCTGCTGCATGTGGGCGTCACGATGTGGCCACTGCAGCTCGAAGTCCGTCGTCAAGGGATCCTCGTAGCGGCCGGTGAAATCCCGCTGGTCCTGGCCCTATTTTTCCTATCCCCTTTCTGGGCCATCATGGCTCAGTTCCTCGGCTGCATCATCGTTCAGGGCTCCCGCATGGTGGTCCGTCGCGCCGTAGTCGTCAAGACCTTCTTCAACGTCGCGAACATGACGACGGCCGCAGGGGCCGCCGCCCTCGTCGCCGCGGCGCTCGGCCTGGGCAACGAAGCCGACCCGGGTTCCTGGATCGTGCTGACCCTGGCCGTCCTGGTCTACCAGCTGATGAACCAGCTGGTGTTCGCCACCATCATCACCGTGACCGAGGGGCGGCGCGCGCTCGACGACCTGCTCAACGGCGTCGGTTCCGGCATCGCCATCGGCATGATCAACGCGATCCTGGGAATCCTGATCCTGGTGGCGGTCGACGAGACCCTGTGGTCGCTGGTGCCGCTGACCGTGCTGCTCGTCCTGATCGTCGCCGCATACCGCGCCTATTCGAACCTGGTGCGTCATCGTCGCACCTTGGCGGATCTGAACGACTTCACGCAGTCGGTGGCCCAAGCCGTGCAAAGCAACCGGCTCGTCGACATCATGGCGCACCAGCTGCGCATCATGCTCAATGCCGAATCCGCGTCAGTGTGGGTGCCGGCTGAGAAACGCTTCCCCGAACTGCGGTTGACGGCCTATCTCGACACCGAAGGGCTGCTCGATATGAGCCCGGTGCCCGAGGAGGTGTGGCAGCACGTCCTGTCGACCGGCGAGTCCCTGCTCATCAACAACAAGAGCGGGCCGGTGCCGCACCGGACATTGCTGGCCGAGTCCGGCGTCAAAGACATCGTCGTCGTGCCGCTGCGGTCCGGGAACGTCCCATACGGCTGCCTGGCGGTCGCAAACCGGCTCGGCGGTGAATTCGCGCGTTTCGGCGAGGACGACCAGACCCTCCTGGAGACACTCGCGGCGCACACCGGCGTCGCCGTAGAGAACTCGCGACTGGTCGACCGGCTGCGTTTCGACGCCTACCACGACGCGCTGACGGAGCTGCCGAACCGGCGCCGCAGCATGAACGTTATAGAGGAATCGATTTCGATCACCGTTCCCGGCGAGGTCGTGGCGATCATGCTGTTCGACGTCAGCGGCATGCGCGAAATCAATGATTCGATCGGCCACACCGCCGGCGACCGGATGATTGTCGAGGTCGGTAACCGGCTGCGGGAAGCGGCACCCGAAAGCGCCCACGTCGGTCGCATCGACGGCGACGAATTCGTCGTCGTGTTGCGGATGCCGGATGCGGACGCCGCGGTAGCCCTCGCCGGTGACATCCGACGACAGATGCAGCGCCCCTTCGAACTTGGTGACATCAACGTCGACATCGATGTGGCCAGCGGCATCGCTGTCCACCCGGATTCCGGGGAGAAAGCCGGCGCGCTGCTGCAACGCGCCGATGTCGCAACCCAGACGGCCAAGAACGTCGCCAGCGGCGTCCAGCTGTACAACGCGGGCCTCGAATCGGGCAGCGTGCGGCGCCTCGGACTGGCTAGTGACCTGCGGCGCGCGTTCGGCTCGGGGGAGTTGTACGTGCAGTATCAGCCCAAGATTGAGCTGGAAAGCCGCGGCGTCGTCGGTGTCGAATGCCTCGCGCGCTGGCAGCACCCCACGCATGGTGACGTACCGCCGGAGGATTTCGTGCCCGTCGCCGAACACACTGGCCTGCTCGGCGACCTCACAGAATTCGTGCTGCGCAGCGGTTTGGAACGCGTCGCGGACCTGTCCCGGAAGGGCTACGCGGTCGACGTTTCGGTGAACCTGTCGCCGCGCACCTTGGCCGATTCGCAGTTTCCGGACGTGGTGGGCGCCCTGCTCGGCGAGTACGGAGTCGAGGCGGGCAGGTTGACGCTCGAGATCACTGAGGACGGGGTTGTCGGTGCGGGCGGCAAGAGCCATCAAACGCTGCGGCAGCTGCGGGACCTGGGTGTGCGCCTGTCCGTAGACGATTTCGGCAGGGGCTATTCCTCGCTGTCTTCTCTGCGAACTCTGCCGACGCAGGAGATCAAGATCGACCGCAGCTTCGTTCAAGGCATGACCACGGACGA
This sequence comes from Candidatus Stackebrandtia faecavium, assembly GCA_019112895.1. GTDB lineage: Bacteria > Actinomycetota > Actinomycetes > Mycobacteriales > Micromonosporaceae > Stackebrandtia > Stackebrandtia faecavium. The sequence goes on along the minus strand of DXIM01000122.1, from coordinate 13,196 downwards.
GGGCGATCTGGTGATCGTGCGCGCGATTGTTGCGCTTGCCGGTCATTTCGGGATGTCGGTGGTCGCCGAGGGCGTCGAGAGCGAAATGACGCTGTCGTTGTTGAGCGAGGTCGGTTGCGACATAGCCCAGGGTTTCTACTTTTCGCGGCCGTTGTCTCAGGACCGGCTGGAGACGTGGCTCGCGGCGCAATCGGGTGGCGAACCCGGCTCTGGGCGTGCGCGTTTGCACGTCGTTTAGCGACGGTCAACCCGGATTCTGGGCAGGCGGCGGTTCATGTACCCTTGTCTCGGCGCGTTCGCATTTTGCGTACGTACGCCCCTTTAGCTCAGTCGGCAGAGCGTCTCCATGGTAAGGAGAAGGTCTACGGTTCGATTCCGTAAAGGGGCTCTGCGGCCGCCTGTCGGCCTGGTCGCGGCGGTGTAGCTCAGGTGGCAGAGCAAACGACTCATAATCGTTGTGTCGCGGGTTCGACTCCCGCCATCGCTACAAGTAGCAAAAACACTCATCTCAATTCTTCGGGATGAGTGTTCGTGCTTTCTGGGGCTTGCATCGATCGTTCTCCGCTGTATCGGCGGTCCTCTTCCACGTGGCGGTTGCCCGTTTTGCCGACTCGCGAATCCCCGGTCGCGTATTGCCGGCGGTCGTGCGGGAGGGTCGTTTGCCTGGTGTGGCCCAACTGACCGATGCCACCGGTGAGGCGGTGAGCGTGATCAGGTATTCTGTTCCGGTTGCCTAGGACATCGTTGTCTGTATCGATTTTCGATCGACTCGACACCGTCGCCTGATGCATGACGCAGCAGGCCAAGGCAATTCGAGAAGTTAGATCCGTTGTTAAAGGAAGGCGCGCCGTCGTGGCCAAGTCGACTGACGTTCGTCCCAAGATCACTATGGCGTGCGTGGAGTGCAAAGAGCGTAACTACATCACCAACAAGAACCGGCGCAACAACCCCGACCGGATCGAGTTGAAGAAGTTCTGCGCACGCTGCAATAAGCACACCGCGCACCGCGAAACCCGCTAAGTACCGGTGCTGAACCTCGGGTATCTCGGCACGAGCCTCCCGCCGTCGGAACCTGTCGAGGTCACTGCTGACGCGGTAAGGAAGTTCGCGGCCTCGTTGAACCTGCCCGACGCCGGGCAGACCGATATGGCACCGCCGACTTTTGTTTTCACGGTGACCCTGCCGGCCGCGGACCCGCTGTTCGACGACCCCGAGTTCGGGCTCGATTTCTCCCGGGTTCTGCATCGCGAACAGCGTTTCAGTTATGCGCGCCCGGTGCGGGTCGGGGACTGGCTGACTTGTGTCGTGGTCGTCGACAGCATCAAATCGGTGGCGGGAAACGAGCTGCTGGCGCTACGCACCGACGTGACGGACGGCGATGATGAAGTCGTGGCTTCAGTGTTCACGACGTTGTTCGTTGCCGGTGACGCCGTTGAGGAAGGCGACGATGGCTGAGGACCTGTTCCGCACCGATTTTCGCGTCCGCCGCGCCGATCTCGTCGCCTATGCCGAGGCTTCCGGCGACGATAATCCGATCCATCAGGACGAGGAAGCGGCCCGGGCGGCTGGGCTGCCCGGTGTCATCGCGCACGGCATGTACACCATGGGTCTGGCTGCTAACGCCATCACGGAATGGGTCGGCGGCGTGGAACGAGTCCTTGATTTTTCCGCCCGTTTCGGCAAGCCGGTCGTGGTTCCCGAAGGGAACGAAGGCACGACCGTGAGCGTTTCCGCGTCCGTCCGTAAGACGAACGACGACGGCACGCTCGAGCTGAGCGTGACGGCCAGCTGCGACGGTGTCAAAGTGTTGTCGCCGTGCCGGGCGACGGTGCTTGCTAAACGGTAATCGCGGCGCGTGGTGAAGCGCGCGCTGTTGCTCCGCGTGCTATGCCAGCAGGTTTCCTACATCTTCCGCACATGCCTCGCAGGTTCCCGCACGATCCGCACGGTCCGCCTTGGCTCTAGCCAAACCGGCCGATTTTTACATGATTCCCGCACGTGCCCTGCAGGCTTCCCGCACATGTCGGCAAACGTGAAATCCCCCGCAGTTCGCCATTCCGGCTTACCGCGGGGGATTTGTACAGCGCGCGTGGGTGCTGTTACTTGAGCTTCGTGTCGCCTTCGCCTTCGACCTTGTCGTCGTGGATGAGTTCACCTTGGTCGTCAACGGGTGTGTAATCCACCGTGAATGTGATGTCGGAACCCTTCTGGTAGAGGTAGTTCTCCCCGTAGCTGAAGGTTTCGTTCGTGCCGAGCGTGTAAATCGTCGGGTCGGTGTTCTTGCCGGGTTCGAGGCCGCCAGAGTTGACTTCCATTTCCTCGAACAGCGCGCTGTCGGAGATCGACGGCATGCCGCCCAGGTACTTCCAGTCTTTGTACTTGCCGTCAACTTGGACGAGCGACGATCCCAAGTCGACGGGGTCGCCGGTGTTGGTGATGACGAAGTTGAGGAAGACGATGTCGTCACCCTCATCGAGGATCAGCTCTTTGGTTTCTTTATCCATCAAGCTTCCGGCCTTGGGCGATTCGACGACGTCGACTTGGTACACGTCGACTTTGACGTCGCCGGCTTCGACGGTCGTCAGTTTCTCGCCCGGCTCGGTCACGGGGTTCGCCCAGTCGGGTTCGCCTGCCTCTTGCTCGGTTTCTTCTTCGGCTTCAGTTTCGTTGCTGGAGTCGGACTTCTCGGTGTCCTTCTTATCGGTCGCTGCTTCGTCGCTGCCTCCTCCGCATGCAGCGAGACCGAAGATCAAGGTCGTGGAGGCGCCGAGAGCGGCGGCGCGGCGGGCAAATTTGGGTAGGGCAGTCATTTTTCTCTCATTCAAGGACTCGGATAGACGCTTGGATTCTATGCACCCCGTGCCAGTCGATTCTTTAGGGATGGATCATCATTCGGTATGAGACCGGTAGCCGGTTGTTACTATTCGAATTGCCGAAAAAGCGCTCGCGCCATTCTTTGGCGAATTGTTTGTGGCCAAGGACACGGGAGAGCTGTTCATGTCAGCACCCAGTCCCGCCCATTCGTTTCGGTCTATTTGATCTGGGTCTTGGCTTTGGCCTGTACTGCATCTTCGCTCAGGCGTTCGTCTTCATCATCGACGGGTGCGTATTCCGCAGTGAAAATAATGTCGGAATTCTGTTGATAATGGAAGTTCGTTCCGTAAGTGAAGGTTTCATTCTTTTCGAGAGGAAAACCCGTTAGGTGGTTCGACTCGAGGTCGATGCCTTCGGAGTTGACATACATCTCCTCGAACAGTTCGGAATCGGTGATGAACGGCATGCCGGTCGAGGTTTATCGGTTTGCCCGTGTTGGTGATCACGAAGTTGACGAAGACGATCTCGTCACCGTTGTTGATGATGCGCTCGCCCGTTTCCTTATTGATCCAGACGTCGGTCTCGGGGGATCCGACAACACGTCCACCTGGTCCACGTCGACGGTGACATGGCCGGCCTCGATCAGCCGTCAATGATAGTGAGGGGCCGGCCACAAAGCGCATAGTGTCCGTACGTGGCTGTCCGTGAACGGGCCACTGTGATCCGTTGTTTCAGGTCACGTACGCAAAAAAGTGTGGGGACATCGTTGAATCGATGTCCCCACACTTCACAGTTTGGCGGTGGCGGTGGGATTTGAACCCACGGAGGGCTGTTAACCCTCAAACGCTTTCGAGGCGTTCTCCTTCGGCCGCTCGGACACGCCACCGCCGAAAAGGCTACACGGAAGCTACAGCCACCGCGTTTCGGGGGCGGCCTAACCCGGTTCGGATATCCACTGCCCGCAGAGGACGTAGTCGTCGCTGGTGCCGGAAGGCATGTCTACCCAGTACCAAAACTCGACAGCGCCGCCGCTGTGATCGGGACACTTCGTCTCGTCCAAAGTTCCCGTGGCCTTGTCGTAGAACTTCGCGTTCGCGGTGGAATCGCTGCAGTCGACCAGCTTCGCGTCGTACTCGTTTGAGCTACCGGTGGACCAGGCGTAGACGCAGTCGCCGATATCGCCCCGGATCGGGTCGTCCTCGGCGTAGCCGGCGAATGGGTCGTCGCTGTTGCTCTCACTCGGGCCATCCGTGCCGAGACTGGACGACTCGTCGTCCGAAGGACCTTCGCTCTTGGTGGCGGTTTGGCTCTCTTCCGCCGTGGTCGTCGTGTCGCCGTCATCGGAAATGAGGAAGACACCGACGACAACGACTACGAGCACGACCAGGACCAGCGCGCCACCACCGGCGATCAGGCCCCACATCAGGCCGTTACCTTTCTTCGGCGGCGGGCCCTGCGGCCCCCCAGGACCGTACGGGGGCGGCGGCCCACCAGGAGGCCCACCTGGCGGACCGTACGGCGGCATTCCACCGGGTGGTGGTTGCTGCGCGTCGAATACGGGAGGCGCCGAGCTCGGGTCGTAGTTTGGCGGGCCCGAATATTGATCGGGGTAGCCCTGCTGGTCGGGTGGCGGGTATTGGTTCGGGTCGTACGGTGTTTGCCCGAGATTGTCCGGTTGGCCGTGCTGCGGATGTGGCGGCGGGTTCTGGCCCGGTTGCCCGTACGGATCGTTCGGTCCGTACATCGCCATAACGGATCTCCTTAGCTGATGTAATGGCCCAGGTATTCGACTGAACTGCAGCCGTGCGCAGCACGCGGGAGGGCGAAACTGGCGTCCCGTGCCTAATGGGTCGAGCAAGCTGTGGGACTCCAAAAATTGAAGGGTGGTCCCGATCATGAAGATTTTACGATGCCGAATCTACAACAGTCTTGGCTGTTCGACAGTAGGCGTGCTTCCCGAAAGCGTACCGAACTCATAAAATAGTGACCCGTCAATGTCATCGAGAAGCTGTGACGGTTTCCCGCTATGGCTGACATACAACAGATCCGTCGCCCTAGTCATCGCCACGAATAGGGCGCGCCTGGCGCGAACCGTGAGCGGGTATGAGTTTTCGCTCACATCCAGGCACAACACGGCCCGAAACTGGCTTCCGCCCAGACGATCCGCCGTCACCGCCCCGGAAACAGGGCCATCGAAATCCTCGGGATGGACGACCGCCACGTCCTCCGGCAGGATTCCGTAATCGCTCAAGCGTTGGGGCAGATTCTTCGCGAAGGCCGCCTCGTCGGCCGCGTCCGCGGCGTAGAAACGTCCGACCGGTCCGGCCCCGGATGCCGAACGGGCCGGCACCATTCCGCGCCCCGGCACCGCAGTGTCCGGCGCCATCACCTGCATGGCTGCGGCCAGGATGGGCGGCGTACTGCGGTGATTACGTGACAGGCGCACGACGCGTGCGTCCGGATAGTCGTGAGGGAAACGCGTGAACAGGTCGTTATCGCCGTCGATGCGCAAGTCCGGGTCTCCGGCGGCGGTGAAGGCGGGGTTGTCGCCCAGTGTCGCGTGCAGCGCTTCGTACAGTGGCACAGGCATGTGGTGGAAGTCGTCGACGAAGACGTGCTCGCGGTCGGGCAATTTCGACGGTTCCACGTCCGGAAACTTCGCGAAAACCACGTCCGTGGCGTCATCGCCGATCAGGGACCGGATCTGGGATCGGATGGCTTCGCCGCCGTCGACCGAAGGCGTCAACACGAGGCAATGCGCGGGCGGGACCTGCAGCTCCATCACGTGGTAGGCGATCCGCCGGGCAAGCACATAGGTCTTTCCGGTGCCGGGGCCGGCGTTGATCAGAAACGGGCCGCATGGGGCGGAGGCCGCAACGCGCTGCATAGCGTCGACATGGTCGAGGATGCCGGTGCCGACCTCTTCCATACCCGCCAGGCACGGACCATCGTGCTGCGCGGGCTCCGGGCGAGCCGGTAGTTGTGGTTCGGGCATTTCCACCTTGGCAACGTCCGATGCGGACGGGGCGGTAAGGCGATGTCGGCCGGGCCGGGCACGGCGCGGTACACGCGCTCCTTCGGGAAGGTCAAAGAGCGCATTCGAATGCACTTGCGATCCCACACAGAAATATTGTCAAACGGTCTGATGCCACCGACGACCGGCTCAATCCTTCAGCCGGGCACGCCACTTTTTCGTCACCTGAATCAACGTCGGCGCCTACTGCATCACTTGCCTTGCACGTTGCGTGCGCAGGCAACGTGCGTGTCATCCGCCCGCGAACGGAGGAAGAACATCGACGGTGGCGCCCCGAGGCAAAGAGTGCGCCTCGTCGTGATGTGCCGTTGTCCCGTCGACCAGGATGCTGCACGACGCCAGGACCGTCGACAGGCGTTGCCCGTGGCGCTGCTGCATCGCTTCGCGAAGCTGCTTGGTGGTCGTGGCCTCGAAATGTTCGCTGTCGACACCGGAGGCGGCTCGCGCGGCCGCGAAATATCGGACCGTAACCGTCGAATCAGTAGTCATCGTTATTCCCTGTCGCGTGTGAACCTGTGTGCTCAACCGCCGATGGCCGACATCGGGCGTGGGGGCTGCAGAAACGTCTCGTCGTTGATGTCGTGGCCGGGGAGTTTTGCCGCCATGGTGCGCTGCCAGGCTGCGACGATGTCGTCGTCGGCGCCGCCTTCGCGCATGATTTTGCGCAGGTCGGTCTCGGTTTTCGAGAACAGGCAGGCGCGGACTTGCCCGTCGGCGGTGAGGCGGGTGCGGTCGCAGTCGCCGCAAAACGGCCGCGTCACGGAGCCGATGACGCCGACCTTGGCGGGGCCGCCATCGACGAGCCAGGTTTCCGCGGGTGCTGCTCCACGCGGGGCCGGGTCCTGGTCGAGATCGAAATGTTCCCGCAGGCTCGACAGGATCTCCTCGGCCGTCACCATGTTGTCCCGGCTCCAGCCGTGCTGGGCGTCCAGCGGCATCTGCTCGATGAACCGCAGTTGGTAGCCCTTGCGGATCGCGAAATCGAGTAGTTTCGGGGCTTCGTCGCTGTTCGTCCCCCGCATCAGGACCGTATTGATTTTGACGGGCGTAAGACCCGCGCGCGCTGCCGCTTCGAGCCCGTCGAGGGAGTCGTGGAGTCGGTCGCGGTGAGCCAACTTTTTGAAACGCACCGGATCCAAGGTGTCGAGCGAGACGTTCACCCGGTCCAGTCCTGCGGCGGCAAGGGCGTCGGCGGTGCGGGCGAGACCGATGCCGTTGGTGGTCAAACTGATCTGAGGTTTCGGGGAGAGCCGCGCCACGGAGCCGACAATGTTGACGAGACCGGGACGCAACAGTGGTTCGCCGCCGGTGAAACGGATCTGGCGCACGCCGAGGCGTTCCACGGCGACGGACACGAGCCGAACGACTTCGTCGTCGGTGAGCAGCTCTTGGCGCGGCAGCCAGGCCAAACCTTCGGCCGGCATGCAGTAGGTGCAGCGTAGGTTGCATTTGTCCGTCAGCGACACCCGCAAGTCGATCGCGGTACGTCCGTACCGATCCGTCAAGCCTCCCGTGGGCGTGCGCGTCATATATACGACGGTATCCGTCACTCCGGGTAGATACAACGGGCCGCGCAATGGCCGAACGATCAGGGGAAACTCGATCGTGGCTGTTTCACGCCCTCACGTACGATCGAACGGTGAATTTGCGACTGTATGACACTGGTACCCGCAGCGTGCGCGATTTCGTTCCGCGCCGGCCCGGCAAAGTGGGCATATACCTGTGTGGTCTCACCCTGCAGGGCGCTCCCCATATCGGACACTTGCGGTCGGGTGTGAATTTCGATGTCCTGATCGCCTGGCTACGCCATAAAGGCTTGGACGTCACCTATGTGCGAAATGTTACGGACATAGAAGACAAGGTCTTGGCGAAAGCGGAGGACCAAAACCGCCCCTGGTGGGCCATCTCGTACGAGAACGAACGGCAACTGGCCGCAGACTACGCGGCCCTGGGCGTCCGCCCGCCCACATACGAGCCCCGCGCCACCGGTCACATCCCGCAGATGCTCGACCTGATCGCGCGCCTGATCGACCGCGGCCACGCCTACGTCGCCGACAACGGAGACGTGTACTTCCGCGTCACCTCGTTCAGCGAATACGGTGCCCTGTCGCATCGCAAACTCGAAGACATGCTGACCGCCGACGACGGCGACGATTCGGCGAAGGAAGACCCGCGCGATTTCGCGCTGTGGAAAGCGGCGTCCCCGAACGACCCGGAGGATTCGACGTGGAACACGCCGTACAGCCGCGGTCGGCCGGGTTGGCACATCGAATGTTCGGCGATGATCTGGCGTTACCTGGGCGACTCGTTCGACATTCACGGCGGCGGCACCGACATTATGTTCCCGCACCACGAGAACGAGATCGCGCAGTCGAAAGCCGCCGGGCTCGGCTTCACGAACTTCTGGGTGCACAACAACATGCTGAACTTCTCCGGCACCAAAATGAGCAAGTCGCTGGGCAACGTGTTGTCGGTGTCGGCGCTCGGCGAGCTCGGTTTCCGCCCCGTGGAGATCCGGTACTACCTGTTGACGCCGCATTACCGTTCCGCGTTCGACTACACGCCGCAGGCACTCGGCGAGTCGGCCAGCGCTTATCAGCGTTTGGAGAACTTCGTGACTCGCGCCGTCGAGCGTTTCGGCGACGAAGCCACCCGCCACGGCGAGCTGGCGCCGGAGTTCGAGGCGGCGCTGGACGACGACCTCGGGACGCCGGCGGCTGTCGCCGTCATTCACGATGTCGCCCGCAACGGCAACGCCGCCCTCGATTCCGGCGATGCCGATGAAGCGCGCGAAGCGGCTAAAAGCGTGCGTGCGATGCTGTCGTTGCTGAACCTGGATCCGCAGTCTGAGCAGTGGCGCAGCGACCAATCGGACGATCTGACCCCGGTCGTCGATGCGTTGGTGTCTCTCGTGTTGGAGCAGCGTCAGCTCGCTCGCGAACGTAAGGATTGGGCGACGGCCGACGCGATTCGGGACCAATTGAAGGCAGCGGGCCTCGCGATCGAGGACACCCCGGCAGGGGCACGATGGAGCATCGATAAGGAGCAGTCCAATGGCGGGTAACTCGCAGCGCAGGGGCAGGCGCACCTCTGCGAAGAAAGGCCCTTCGAAAGGCACCGGCGGAGAAGGAAAGAAGGCGCTGGAGGGGCGCGGGAAAACCTTGTCGGCTCAGGACCGGCCGTGGCATAAGGCGTACACGGGTACGGATGTGCCGAAGAAGACGAAGTGGAAGCAGGAGAAGGAGCGTCGGGCCGCTGAGCAAGAAGGACGGCGCCCGAAAGCCGGCGGACCGCAACGGTCGAGGCAGCGTAACCGTGACTCCGACGGCGTCGAGGTGCTCGTCGGCCGTAATCCGGTTGTCGAGGCGATGCGCGCGCATGTTCCGACGACGGCCCTGTATGTCATGCAGGGTGCGGAACTGGATGAGCGCATGCGCGAAAGCATCCGTATCGCCGGTAACCGTCAGATACCGATCATGGAAGTCAACCGCGGCGAACTGGACCGGTTGTGCAACGGTGCGTTGCATCAGGGTGTCGGTATTCAAGTTCCGCCGTTCCATTACGAGACGTTCGATGACTTGTTGGCGTCCGCGGCTGAGCATCAGGCGCCGCCGCTGCTGGTGGCTCTCGATGGTGTGACGGATCCGCGCAACCTTGGCGCGGTCATCCGTTCGTCGGCCGCTTTCGGCGCGCACGGTGTCGTGCTTCCGCAGCGTCGCGCCGCGGGAATGACCGCGACCGCGTGGCGCTCGTCGGCGGGCGCGGCCGCGCGGCTTCCGGTCGCCCGCGCCACGAATCTGACTCGGGCTATGCGTCAGGCGCAAGACCAGGGCCTGGTGGTTGCCGGTCTGGCGGCGGATGGCGAGATGGACATTTTCGATCTTCCGGCGGCGGTGGATCCGCTGGTGCTCGTCGCGGGGTCAGAAGGTAAGGGGATGTCGCGGCTTGTCGGCGAGACCTGTGATTTTCGGGTGCGGATCCCGATAGAGTCCGAAGTGGAATCCCTGAATGCTTCTGTGGCGATTTCGGTCGCCCTGGCCGAAATTTCACGTCGCCGGAGAAGCCAGATGCAGCCCTGACCATCCGAGGCCGCCACGGGCCTGACGTACGATCTGCAGCACAACAACCCCCTCACCGCACGATGGAGCCGCTTCCGCATGAATCAGCAACAACCCGGCTGGTACTCGCAGAACGAGCCGAATACTCAGTGGACGGGAGGGGGGCCACAGTTCGGCGGATACCAGCCTCAAGGTGGACAACAGCCCGTACCGCAACACGCCCCGATACCGGGCCCGCAGTCCGTGCCGCCGTACCCCCCACAGCAACCCCCGGCCCAGTATTCGTCTCCGCCGCAGCAGTACTCCCCGCCGACCCAGGCGACCGGCCCCACCAGCGGTCCGCCGACCCAGCCGCAGGCCCAACCCGAACCCTGGCAGCAGACCGGTTACGTCCTCGGCGTCGACCTCGGAACCTCCCATACGGTCGCGGTCGTGCGCTGGCCAGACGGACGCACCCGCCCGTTGCTCGTTGACGGCGCCCCCGTCATGCCGTCCGCGATTTTCATGGACGAATCCGGCCACATGCATGTGGGTCGGGACGCGCAGCGGCTCGCTCAGACCGACCCGACGCGGTACGAACCGAACCCGAAATCCCGCATCGCCGACACCACGGTGCTGCTGGGCGACCGTGAGGTGCCTACGGCCGCGATGCTGGCGGCCGTGCTCAGTAATGTGGCGCGCAAAGCGGTCGAAGCGGTTGGTCATTTGCCGCCCACCGTGTTGACGTGCCCGTCGAAGTGGGGGCCGCAACGTCGAGCGATTCTTGAAGATGCTGCCGCCAAGGCCGGGTTCCCGCCGGTGAAGATGGTGCCGGAACCGGTCGCGGCGGCGCATTACTTCGCGGAAGTGATGCGGCAGCCGATCCCGGTCGAGGCCAGCATCGGGATCTTCGACTTCGGGGGCGGAACACTCGACGTCGCCGTCGTGACCCACGAACAGGACGGCACGTTCAGCGTGCAGGCCGACGGCGGCCTCGACGACCTCGGCGGGCTCGATATCGACTCCGCAATAGTGCAGCACCTGGGCCGGACGATCGGCGCGAACGCGCCGCACGTGTGGCAGCAGTTGACGCAGCCACAAAACGGCACGGATCGCCGGAACCGGCGCCTGTTTTGGGATGACGTTCGCGGAGCGAAGGAAATGTTGTCGCGCACGACGGTCGCCCCGGTCCCGATTCCCGGCGTCGAAGCTTCGCTACACCTGACCCGCGAAGAGCTCGAACAGTTGGCGACCCCGCTTCTGGAACGCGCGGTCGACGAAACGAACCGGGTCGTCCAGGAGGCCGGGCTCGACACCGGACAGCTGTCCGGGATCTTCCTCGTCGGTGGTGCCAGCCGGATCCCGCTCGCGTCACGGATGCTGCACACGAAACTCGGTATAGCGCCGACGGTGCTGGAACAGCCGGAACTGCCGGTTGCGGAAGGCAGCCTCGTGGCGGCGTTTCCGTTGCAGCCGCAGACGGCGCCGACGTCTCCCGGCCCGGCCGTGGGCGGTCAGCCGCCACAATTCGTTCCGCAGTCGGAACCGAACACCCGGAAACGGTGGTACCGCCGCAAAGCGGCCTGGATCGCCATCGCCGCCGGGGTCGTCGCGCTGGCGGTGCTGGCGGGTTTCCTGCTGTATGAGCGTTACCCGCAGTACGACATGCATGCGCTGGAAGAGGTCGGCAAGCCGGTCGCCTATCCCGGGGATGACGACGGCGTCCCGAACCATGTCGGTTCGACGACGTTCGAGGACACGGCGGTGCACCTGACGGAGGCAGACGACGGCTATTACGTCACCGCGATTGACATGACCACGGGCGAAGCCAAGTGGAAGAAGCCGACGCATCTCCAAACCGAGTACACCGATCACGCGCGTGTCGACCATTACGCCGATGACGTGGTGCACGTGACGACTTACGACATCTCCGACGAGGGCGAGGTCAACGTGATCGATCTCGAATCGGGCGAGCTGCGCGACACGATCACCGCTCCCGGTTCCGGCGAATGGATCACCAACGAGGCCATCGTGATCATGCAGGACGACAAGGCGAGTGTGGTCGGCTACGACCAGCAGGGTTCTCAGAAATGGAAGCAGGACCTCGGCTTCGAGGTGGTGCAGTCGGGCACTGTGGAGTCGTGGGACGAATACGAGTTTCCCACGATGGCCGAGGGTAAGAACATTTGGTTCAGCGACGCCGAAGGCACTGTGAAGGTCGTCGACCCGACGAGCGGGGACACCGTCGCAGAGGAGAAGCTCGGCAACGACGAGACCCAGTATTACGCGCACGCCGGAAAACTCGTGTCCGTCACTGCGGATGACTCTCCGACGGTCTCGGTTTTCGATATCGAAGACGGGCTCGCCTCGGTTGGCACGGTTCGAGTCGATGACGCAGGCGAGGCGCCTAATGACCTGCGACAGCTGCAGGTGTGCGGCGAGACCCGCGTATGTGTGTGGGGCGACATCAGCAGTGAGGAGGCCACCGATCCCAAACGGCGCATGTCAGTTGTCGACATCGGGGAGGACCCGCCTACGGTGGCGTGGCAGACGGATCCGAAGGAGTCTTATGGTGGGGTCTCGGTCGCAGGTGAAAGCGTGCTGTTGTACACGAGCGCGGAAGAGCCCGGCGAAATGTCCACAGTGACTGCGGAGGTTCGCGATGCCGAGGGCAGACCGGTCGGTGACGATGCCGCGGAGGGCGCGTTCGTACCGGTCGATTCCGGGAGTTTCCTCAAGACCCGCGGCGACGGCGAACTGCTGTCGACGTCGGAGATCGTGGATCACGCTTTCGTCGGCGTCGGCGCGCAAGACGGCACGATCTACCAGCTCGGATCCAAGGAGATCATCCCCGTGTGCGGTGCCAGCGACACCTACGTGTCGTGCCCGACGGAGGAAGGTTTCGCGACCTGGAGCTACCGCTAGGGCAACGCCCGCGGCGTCAGCGGGCCTCGGTGCCGGGATGATGTCGACCACGTAGACTATGCGCGGCCCTCGCATGCGAAGGCCGTGTTGCTGGAGTGGCTCAATTGGCAGAGCAGCCGCCTTGTAAGCGGCAGGTTGTGGGTTCGAGTCCCATCTCCAGCTCCGAGGAAGGCCCTCGATCGGTGTGCCGGTCGGGGGCTGTTTTGTCTGTAGGGACCCCGAAAGCAGCGGGTTCGGCGCCCTTGGAGCGTGCCGCGGCATGAGTGGGCAACGTGCTTTCAGTTACATAACGATGCAGGTCCCGGCATTGGAAACCGTAAGCAGTACCACTACGGTATGGCCAGCCCCCGGCCAGCTTTTTCGGTTGTGGTGCTTTCTACTACGGA
>DXIM01000121.1 GCA_019112895.1 Candidatus Stackebrandtia faecavium | reverse complement strand
AGGTCTTCCCCTTCTTTCGACAAGAAGTTTTTCTTTGGTTGCCATGGAAAGTGACGCAACTGCAGATCTGGGGCTCGCATCAAGATTCGTACCGTGTCGCGCAAGCGCGCAGCCTCGATCGCTTTGACCGGACCGTCCCTGCGTTTCCAGATGTACTCCCAGTCGTCAAGGCCGGTTGGCATGACCGTGAATCCCGGTAGATCCATGATCGCGCCAGGGCCGTACGTATACAGCAAAGAGGATGGGCGGGCCGAACCGACTTTGGCCTTGTTGTACTTCGTTCCTTTCTTCTGTTCCACCCCAATATCGCCGAGCGGATCCACGGCGTTGACGCTGTTGTAGTCGTAATCGGCGTCGTTCACTGGGTCACCTCATTGTTGAATTCCCACTCATGCCCTTCCGGGGGCTCGCGGAACAGCATCTTCTCCTTGACTGGGCTCACCAGCAGGTTGATTTCGGGCTGCACTTCACGCATTGAATTCGCCACGGAAAACGGTGGCTCGTCCCGTGACGCGCTATTGGAGTCGGCGTTTTCAGCCCCCAGCAGCAGCGGGCCATATTTTCCGGAATCTCCACGCTCATACACCAACTGAAGACGTTGTTCTCGCAGGACCTCACGCCGCTTGAGCCACTGATCGACTCGATTATGGAGTCGATCGCTGGCGCGTTCGGTCTCGTTTTCTTCAGCCGCCAAACCGATCCGCGCGACCAATGTCTCCACGAGACGATCTACAAAGTCACTTTCTGCGTCGATGAGCCCAGCTTTCTTTTCTGGCGACAATCCGGAGTTTTCGCGGCCTGCACTGAGCACTCGCGCGGCCGACACCAATATGCCGTCGACTCCCCGGTCGACGGATGTCGCCGAGAACGGGGTCACGGACAGGGCTTCAACCTGCGAATAGAAGGTCTCATGGTAATGGCGAAACTGTTCAAAATGAGCAAGGTCACGGGGACGGGCCCAGTTGCCCAGCGAAATCACTAGCCCGGGTCGGTTTCCGTCACGCCCGACTCGCGAGGACGCCTGAATGTACTCGGCGGTGTTTTTGGGCTGGCCCACGACAAGCATGAGGCCGAGGCGCGTCACGTCGACGCCCACCTGCAGCATGGAAGTCGCAAGCACCACGTCGAACGGCGACATTTCGCGCCTTGCGACTGTCTCGCCTTGTTTCCTCCGCTCGATTCGTTCACTCCTGCCCAAGGTGGAATCAAATTCAGGGTCGAAGGGGGTCGCCATCTGGTCTAGCGTTCTACCGATATCTGTACTCGACACTCGTGACGTCAGCTCAGCTACGTTGAGGGAGCCAAATACGCCGAAACGGCGCGGCAGTTTCGACCAAGGCCGGCCTTTGCGCAGCGCGGTCTGCACGTCGTCGCTCAGGTACCGCGCCATACCGGCCAACTCACGTGTGGCGCTGAAGTAGCCAACGAGCGACATATAGGGGTCGGCGGCGATTCCGGACTGATCGAGAAGCTCTTGCCCTGCGGCGAGCAGCACCTCGGCGATCCGGATCTCGGCGGTGGTCAATCGCACCCCGGTCGTGCTTATGCCGAGGTAGCGGCGTCCAGGTTTCGCGGCCGATACAGGCACTTCTTTAGCAAAAAAGGTGTCCCCGGCGTCGATCACTTGTGGCGGGAATATTGTCGCGTCGCGACCGTATAGGGCGCGCACCTGGTCGGCTGCGTTACGTGCCGTGGCTGTTGACGCCACGACCATGGGACGCACTGGTTTTCCGGCTGCGGTGCGCCACGAGGCCATCACGTCGACGGCGACCTCGAACAGCCCGACGGTGGTGCCGAGCGCACCCGAGATGAGGTGGAGTTCGTCTTGGATGATGAGGTCGGGCGGGCGTAGTCGGGACACTGGATGTGCTCGTGTGCTCGGGAAAGCGCCGTCCTTGGGGTGCTTTCCGGTAGTGAGATCGCACGATTTGGTGTCGGGATGCACATAGCCGTGCCGGGGGCAGCGCCGCGACACGTACCCGAACAGTGAGGCGGCTTCGCCTTCGCGGGCAAGCCTGGCGAACTTATCGACGGTCGCGATCAGGAAAGCCGGGGTCAGTCGGTAAATCTCATCGTCGACGGTCAGGACCGGAAGCCCATCTTCTATTTCACCGCCTTCCGAGAAAGGACAGTCTCCGAAGTCGTCACCACAGTAGACGTGTACGCGTTCGGTCGTTTTTTCTGCGAATACATTGGCAGCCGATATCTTCGTGCCACACCACGGGCACCGTTCAAACTGGAGTACTGACAGTTGGCCGTACCCATCGGCGCGGACCTTAGTGATCTGCTGCCGCGCGTCGGTGAACGTTTTAGGCGTGACGTTACTTCCGACCCACAATCCAATACGGAACGGCTGCTCGCCCCATACATCTGGTTGAGCCGCCCGAGCCACCTCGGCCGCGCACACCAGCGCCGTCGCGCGCTGAAACTGCTGCGAGGTGAGTAGCCGCAGCGTGTACCGCATGAGCACGGATACGCCGTCGGAGCCATTGAGTTGCCCATCCGCGGTGTCTATCGTCCCCTGTCGACGCCGAATCGCGAAGGTGAAGGCAGCTAGGCCAAGGTATGCCTCGGTTTTACCGCCACCGGTCGGGAAGAACAGCAGCTGGGCTTTGGCTAGGTTTCCGGAACGGTTCTGCGCCGCGGGATCCGTCAAGGACGGCAGTTGCATCAGCACGAACGCCAGCTGGAAAACCCGCCACGAATGCGGATAATCACTGTCGAGAACCTCGGCGCGCGCCTCATCAATGCTCAGCTGCGGGCGCGATGTTCGAAGCATGGCAACTTGGGTGTGCACACGCTGCTGCGCCATGACCGTGTTCATGAATCGGAAGCACCGCAATGCTTCGGCATCGCTGAGAAGAAATTCGAGACCCTCGGCAAGCTGGT
This sequence comes from Candidatus Stackebrandtia faecavium, assembly GCA_019112895.1. Classification (GTDB taxonomy): domain Bacteria; phylum Actinomycetota; class Actinomycetes; order Mycobacteriales; family Micromonosporaceae; genus Stackebrandtia; species Stackebrandtia faecavium. The sequence goes on along the minus strand of DXIM01000121.1, from coordinate 43 downwards.
CGCTAACCTTCTTAGCTTCTTTAACGGCGTCGCGACCTTCGTC
>DXIM01000120.1 GCA_019112895.1 Candidatus Stackebrandtia faecavium | reverse complement strand
CGCCTAGCCATGGCGGTCCCGGTGTATACGTTCTCGGAGACCGCATGCTCCATGAAGCCTTCAGGGGCGATGACGGGGACTCCCCCGTCAACCTCTTTCTGAGTGATCACTCCCTTTGCGCCACCGAAGTGATCAGCGTGGCTGTGGGTGTATATAAGCCCGGTAACCGGGCGATCTCCACGATGCTCGCGGTACAGCTCGAGCGCGGCACACGCAGTCTCCACGGTCAACAACGGGTCGACAACAATGACGCCAGTATCGCCCTCAATGAATGAAACATTCGACAGGTCCAGGCCCCTCACCTGGAAGATCCCGTCGGTGACCTCGAACAGGCCTTGCTTGCTGACCAGTTGCGACTGCCGCCACAAACTTGGATGCACCGACTCAGCTGCCTGGCCATTCAGGAATGAGGCGTAGGAATCGTTGTCCCACACTACTTTTCCGGCATCGTTTTTGATCACCGCGGGATCCAGCTTCGTGATGAATCCCTTATCAGCATCGGCGAAATCCTGCTGATCGTCATACGGAAAGCTCGTTTCAGCGCGCATCTGATGGTCCCCCTCGGAAATGACCCGACGAGGCCCCCGACTCGCCGCGCGCGTCAGCCTATATTCACCCGCGGTATAAACGCAGCACAACGAAGACACAAGCCCGTTCGGCACCTGCCGAACCGAGTATCAGACTTAAGCAGCAAACTTGCAGGAACCTTTCCTGCCGTCGCGCCCGATACCACCTGTCCGAGGCGAAAGTCATCGCGCCATAGTTTGTGGCCAATTCTGGCGCGTCACTGTCGTTCGCGCACGGCGGACTCGTTCTCGCCGCATGCCTCGGCACCATTCAACGCACCTGGAGTGAACGGATCGAGTTACCCAGCCAGATCCCGTCGATCACGGTCTTCGGTTTCTGTCCCGCAGTAGCAGCGCCAAGAGTCAGCAGCAACGGCACGAAATGGTCCGTGGTCGGGTGAGCCACCCTCGCGCTCGGCGCTTTGACTTCGAAATCGATGAGCGCGTCCACGTCGGCGCGGTCGAGCGCGTCGACGGCCCATTGGTCGAACGCCTCGATATGTCCCTGCAGGCCGGGGCCGCGCATCGCAGCGAAGCTGTGCGTCATGAACCCGGAACCGATGACAAGGATGCCTTCGGCGCGGAGTTCGCGCAGACGCTCGCCAACGGTGAACAGCGACGCCGGGTCGAGGCTGGGCATGCTCAACTGCACGATCGGCACGTCCCCGTCCGGGTACATCGCCATCAACGGGATGAAAGCACCGTGGTCGAGCCCGCGGTCGCGGTGTTCGTGCACGGTGATGTCGCTGAGTGTCGCGGTGATGCGCCGGCCCAGTTCGGTCGCGTCCGGGGTCGGGTATTTCAACGTGTAATAGCGCGGATGGAAGCCCCCGAAGTCGTAGTACAGCGGGGTTCCGGCGCGCGCACCGGTGATGGCCAGCGGCGCGTTCTCCCAGTGGGCCGACACGATCACGATCGCGCGCGGTTTCGGCATTGACTGCGCCCACGCGAACAGCTCGTCGAGCCATTGCGCGTCGTCGAGGGTCGGCGGGGCGCCGTGGCTGATGAACAGCGCGGGCATCGGCCCGTCTTCGGGTTTCCAGTGTGGTTGCGCGCGGGTGAGCGGTACCGCGCGGGCGCGCAGCGCCTCGTATGCGCCCGCAGGGGTCTTCGGGTTGAGGATTTCGGTGATCGACATGGAATACGCCTCGCCTATGCCGGCCTGAATGCCACGCCACGCCGCCGTCGAATCCGACGCGGGCTTGATGGCTATCGCAGCAGGTGATTGGACCTTGCAATACCCTCAATGACTTCAAGCTTTAAGTTATTCCCGAGCCGACTTCACGTATGAACTGAGAGCGTTAATCTTGATCGGTGCATCCTCAGGACGAAACACGCTGGCTCAACGACGAAGAACAACAAGCATGGCTATCGCTCGTCGGCGTGGCCATGCGGCTCATCCCGGCGCTCGACCGACAACTACGCCGCGACGCCGACATCAGCCACTTCGAATACCACGTGCTCGCCGCCCTCAGCGCCGTCTCCGGCCACGCCCTGCGGCTCAGCGTCCTCGCATCCATGACCGAAAGCTCGCTGCCGCGGCTGTCGCAAGTCGTCGATCGGCTCGCCGATAAAGGCTGGGTACGCCGCGAACCCGACCCGGAAAACCGCCGTTTCACCCTCGCAGTACTCACCGACCACGGCTACGAGAACCTCGTCGAAATCGCGCCCGGACACGTGGAAGAAGTTCGTAAACTCGTGTTCGATCCGTTGACCAAAGCCCAAACCCGACAACTCGGCAGCATCGCCGAACGCATCATGCACGCGATCGACCCCGACCATTTCCAGCACCACAACTGACAGCGAGGGATCGCCGCGACGCGGTCAGTCTCGGCGCCACTGATAGAGCCGAGCAGGCAAACCATTAATCTCACACGGCCGCGCCGCAAGCACGAAACCGTTGCGATCAAGCACGCGCTGCGAAGCGCCATTATCGGCGAACACGCGAGCATCCACGCGCCGGACTCCCACCGCGAACGCCGCCGACAACGCCCGACCAACCGCGGCCGTTGCGATGCCTCTCCCCTGCGCCGATTCCGCGAGGCGGTACCCCAGTTCCGCCACATCACCGTCCACGTCCAGGATGTTCACCCGGCCGATGACGCCACCGCCCGCGTCTCGTACCAAATACAGCAACGACGTGCCGTCGCGGTTTTCCTCCGCCAGCGCAGCGTGCCTGTCGAAGAACGTCGCGAACCATTCATCGCCACGGTCGCCGACCCATTGGGCGAAGAAATCCCGGTTCCGGCGTTCGAAAGCGAGAACATCATCCCCGTCAGGTTCCGTCAATAGTTTCAGCGAGAACGCGGAGGACGGGTGCGACGGAATCTGGGAAGCCATCGGGTCAGTCTTGCAACCGTTTCCCTACGTCACAATCGTTTTAAGCCGCCGAGGCCGCATGCGGCAGGACCGTTTGAGGTAGAACGGTCGGCAATACGACATACCGCCAAACTAACCAGCAAAGGAGAGCTTCGTGGACGAGCTCACAGACGTCACTATCACCGCAGAAGACGCCAACTGGCTCGCCGAATTCACGACACGGCTCATCAACGATGGTCTCGCCGCCTGCGGCAACATCGTGGGCGGTGTCCGGTCCGTGTACACGTGGCAAGGCAAAGTGGAGCAAGGCACCGAAGCCCTTTTGGTGCTTCACACCCGCAAACAGCACGTGTCGGCGATCATCGAACGCGTCGACGCGGAACATCCCGACGACACCCCGCAGGTCTTGGCGTTGCCGGTCAGCGACGCACACCCCGGTTACCGGGACTGGCTGTTGCAGGCGACCGGCGGAGCCTGATTCCGTATCCATGTCCGTAACATGGCCGGCTGGCGATCGTGAGCACGGTTGCGTCGCGCGCGGGGAAGAGTAATGCATGTTACGGACATGGCCACGATCCCCAGTACACACGGCCGTCGATTCAGGTCAACAAAATGTGGACTTTCCTACTCGGCATCGATCATGCACAGTTAATGAATGCACGACACCCCAAGGCGCCCCGCCGACCTCAGTCCTAACGAGCTTCGGTTCCATCCTCAAAAACCCGTGCACTGGATGTCCGCGGGAGTGTTGTCCGCGACCGCCGCGCGTCTCGTGCTGGCCAAGGTGATGGGCGGATACCTCGACAAACGCGAGCTTCAAAGCTACAGCGAACAAGAAGTGTTCGATCATTCCACACAGGATGAACTGTGGCTCGACTTCGTCGCCGACGTCGGCGACGGCTTTGATGCCACCTACTCCGTGGCCTACCTGGAGAGTCAACCCACGCTCGACGTCGACACGGACGAACCGCTGCCGCGCGGCGACATCCTCATCATGGGCGGGGACGAGGTCTACCCCGCTGCAGGTTGGCGCGAATACGAGAATCGCACCAAAGGCCCGTACCAGGCCGCGCTGCCGCAAGGCGAACAGTCGCTGTACGCGATACCGGGCAACCACGACTGGTACGACGGCCTGACCTCGTTCCTGCGCCTGTTCGGCGCGAACCGACGCATCGGTGGGCGACAGACGCATCAACGCCGCAGCTACTGGGCTCTACAGTTGCCACACCGGTGGTGGATGATCGGCATCGACGCCGAATTCGACGCCTACCTGGACACCCCGCAGCTCGACTATTTCACCGAAGCGTTGTCCACGATGCAGCCCGATGACCCGGTGATCCTGTGTGTCCCGCGACCTTGCTGGACCTGGACGGAACAGGATGCGCAGGCCTTCGACCGCATCGACTTCTTCATCCGCGAATTCATCCAGCCCAACGGCGGGCAAGTCCATCTCGTCCTTACCGGCGACCGACACCACTACCTGCATTACCGCGAGATAGACGGTGCCCGGCATCTCGTCACTTGCGGCGGCGGGGGCGCATACCTGTCCGCCACTCACACCGAACCTCGGGTTCTGGAGGCGCCACCTCCGGATTCCATGGTCCGCAACGGTTCGCCCGTGCGCAGATACCAGCGCGGAGCCAGCTACCCGAGCCGCCGGAAGTCGCGCGCGCTCACGCTCGGCATCTTCACGCGGCTGCCGCTGCGCAACCCCAGCTTCATCGGTCTCCTCGGTCTCATCCACCTGGCCGGCTTGTTGTCGTACCTGCATTCACCCGGTGCCGGGGTATTCGCTTCCGCAGCGACCCTCGGAGTCACTGTCGCGTTCGCGAGCCCGTCCGAGGGGTCGAAACGTCTGAAGCATTGGGCCGCCGCGATCGCACATGGGGCCGCGCATCTGTCGTTGACCGGCGCAGCCACGGCATTGTGGCGGTATTTCGAGTTGTCCGGTTGGCTGGCTTACCTCGCTTACGTGCCGCTCGCGGGGCTTGTCGCGTGCGTAATCACGTCGGTATACCTGGTGTTCGCGACCAGTTTCGGCATCAACACGAACGAATCCTTCGCGGGACAAAGCATCGACGACTATAAGTGTTTCCTGCGTATGAAAGTCAGCAGCGCCGGAGTGACCGTGTACCCGATCGCGGTTCCGAAGGTCGGCCGCAAGTGGCGCGCCAATCCGGACGGGAAACCGCACGAGCCCTGGATTGTGCCGACCAAACCGATCAGGACCAGGCTGATCGAGGAACCGTACACAATACCCACAAAGCCCAATTAGTGGATATTAAGGACATGATTCGGATCGATCCGTAACTGTGCGTATCGCGATTCGTTGAACCAGTCAGTGAGCTTTACACGGCCCACACCTTATGGCGACGCTTTGCGATCCACACCCATCGCCGCGGTCGCTATCGGTTAGGGCATGGTGCCACGATCCAGTTGCGGGCGTCGTGGCACCACTAAACTTTTCTGCCCCATTTATCGGGTCAACACACTGCTCTTAGCCAACCGCACCAAACGCCGCGCCAAGAACCGCGCATCCCGACCGACCCTGCGCATGCTCGTCTCGGCCCGGCCCCTGCGTCCGTCCGTGCCCAAAAACGCCAACCCGTTCTCCGTCGTCGACATTCCGGCCCGGTGCTTCGGAAAACCGCGCTCATTCAGCACGTTCAAACCACTCAGGTAGTCCAAATGCGGGCGATAACCCGTCGCCATGACGATCACATCGAACTGTTGCGGCTGCCCCTGCTGCCAATGCACCACATCGCCGCCGATACCGGAGAACATCGGTCGACGCGTGAACTCGCCCTGCGCCAACACGTCCGCATAGCCGCCATGGTCACGAACACGACTGCCCGACCTCGGCCACAACAACGTCGCCTCCGGCTTCGTGAACCGCAGCGGCGCCCGGCTCGCCACCGTCACGCTTGCAGCCGTAGACGCCGCCTCGGCGGCGATCTCGATAGCCGAATTACCGCCACCGACGACCAACACCCGGCAGCCCGAAAACACCGACGGTTCGCGATACTGCGAAGAATGCAACAACCGGCCCGGAAAAGTCTCGATGCCCGGAAGCTGAGGCCAATAAGGAGAACCAAAACACCCGGTCGCGGCGACAACGGTATGCGAAGCCAACGTGGAACCGTCCGACAACGACGTCACGAACACATCGGACTCGCGCGCCACCGACGTCACGGCCCGATTCGTCCGGATATCGACATCGAGACCGGCCGCGTAACCCAGCAAGTAATTGACGACCTCGTCTCGAAGTGGACGCCGATCCGGGTCGCCCGGGAACTCGGCATCCGGCAAACCGTTGTGTTTCGCCGGCGTCACCAGCCGCAGACTGTCGTAATAGTGCGGCCAAGAACCGGTCGGCGAATGTGACTTCTCCACAATCACGGGAACAATCCCGACGCCGCGCATCGCTTGCGCCGCAGAAAGTCCCGCCTGACCCCCGCCAATGATCAAAGTATCAATGACACGCACGTACAACGCCTTAAAGAAGAATGGAAAACACGGGAGGCGCTCAGCCCTCGATACGAGCCAGACGCGCCGACAAATGCGGCGACATGGGCTGCCCCAGGGCCGCCATCTCTGCGGCGTACATGAGCGCACCATCGACGATCCCGTACAAGCGTTGGCCCGCCGTGACGTCCTTCGCGTGCGGGCTGCGCAAGACGGCGTCGGTCGCGAGCTCGATCTTCGTGCCGTCCATGTGCCCGTAATACAGCTCCATGACGCCAGTCGGGTGGCTCAACTCCAACTCGATTTCCGGCTTCTTATCGCTGCCGCCAGTCACACGGAACCAACCGACCTCGCGCGCACCCGGGGCGACCGGTTTATCGTCGCCGTCGATCAGCCAAGTCCGGGACTCGTAATACAGGAAAGCCCGGCCGTCGTGAGAGATGCGGACTTCCTGCCCGAAGGCGAAATCTTCCATCGTCGGGTAGCCGCCCTGACCACGGCCGCGCCACAACCCGATGTACGGCAGCAGCGTCAACATGTCTTGATGCAAGTCGGGACCATGCCGCAAGTTATGAGTGTCTTCAAACGGGTAGGGCTCGATGGGCTCAAAAGTCTTGCTGAAGTCCGGCGTATTCTCGTCGGTCATCTGTTCCTCCCGATCCGCACGGCCCAGTACCCCAGGCCGCCAGCCAAAGCACCGCAGGCGGCCACGAGCACTACGACCGCTGCCACGTTCATCACGCCCGACAGCTTAAGGACGCGCCAGACGAACACGACGAGCGGGTTGGTTGGTGCACAACCACAATTCACGCGGCCGTAATACGACAATGGCAGACTGACGACATGACTAGTCGCGGCCCGATCGAATGCTGGTTGACCGACATGGACGGCGTGCTCATGTACGAGGGCGTGCCGATTCCCGGCGCGGCGGAGTTCATTTCGGCGTTGACGAGAAGCCGCAAACGGTTCCTCGTGTTGACCAACAATTCCATATACACGCCCCGCGACCTCCACTTTCGCCTCCAGTCGGCGGGACTGGATGTGCCCGTCGAATCGATCTACACCTCCGCGCTGGCGACCGCCGACTTCTTGGACACGCAACGGCCTCAAGGCAGCGCCTATGTCGTCGGTGAAGCGGGGCTGACCACGGCGCTGCACGACGCCGGCTACATCTTGACCGATACGAACCCCGACTACGTGGTCTTGGGCGAGACGCGTTCCTACAGCATCGGCGCCATCACCCGGGCGGTGCGGCTCGTCGCCGCCGGTGCCCAATTCATCGCGACGAATCCGGACGCGACCGGTCCGTCGCCGGAAGGAATCCAGCCGGCCTGCGGTGCCGTCGCCGCCCTCATCACAAAAGCGACCGGCGTCGAACCGTACTTCGTCGGTAAACCGAACCCGCTCATGATGCGTAGCGCACTCAACAAGGTCGGTGGGCATTCCGAATCGACAGCAATGGTCGGCGACAGGATGGACACCGATATTTTGTCCGGGATGGAGGCCGGGCTCGAAACGATCCTGGTGCTTTCCGGGTTGACGTCGCGCGAACAGATCTCGCAGCATTCGTTCCGTCCGCTACGTGTTGAAAATTCGGTGGCAGATCTGGTCGAATTGATCACAGACTGATTCGACCTTCGAGGAAGCGGCGTGACGGTATGACGCATAAACCCACCCCCGGTCTGACCACCCTCCAAAGAGAGGTATTGCAGTTCGAGAATCGCTGGTGGCGCGGCGCCGGAGCCAAGCAACGCGCCATCCGCGACGAGCTCGGGCTGACTGAGGCGCGCTACTACCAGGAGCTGGCGCAGTTGCTCGACAACCCGGCTGCTTCGCAGGAGCAGCCCGCGTTGATGCAGCGGCTGCGCCAAGCTCGGGACGAACGTCGCCGCGCCCGTACGGCTGACCTGCCTTAAGAAGTTACGGACATGCCACCGCGCGGGCGGCACGCATATCACCGCCCGCACACGATGACGCTGGCGTTATGGCCGAGGTCGCGCGGCAGATAGCACACAGTCAGCCGCGCGCCTTCTTCGAAAATCCCCGTAACGGTCTTGCGCACCCACCGGGATTTCCCATCCGTATCGGTGAAACGCACGGTCACGCGCGTGACCGGTACCTCGCCCCGCACGTAGCTTTTTGCGCGCGTCACGACCCCGCTGGCGGTGACGCCGTCCCGTTCGACCCGTTCACGTAGTCCCCGCGCCTCGCGATTGCGGTACCGTCGCGCTTCGATCGCTCCGGCGGAGACGACGCCGACGGCGATGAACAGGATGAAAACGACCTGCGCGGAACCGAACGCCAAGCCCGACCAATGTGCACCGATAAGGCACCCGGCACCGGTAACGATGAAGTACAGCGGCAGCGCCCACGTCACCGGACGGGGCTTCGCGTCGCCGTCGACACCGAACCCGTAGATGAGTGTGCCGGCGATGATCAGCGGTATCGCGACCGTGATGCACCCCGCGGCCAGCCACCTGGGTGTCCAGGATGAATCGTCCACGTCCGTGTTGAAGATTGCGAGCGGGCCGAGGAATCCGGCGACCAGACCGAGCCCGATACACAGGTACGCGAGCAGGCTGCGGGTGCGGTTCGTCCGCCACCAACGTGTGTCGGGATCGATCAGAGTCATCGCGCGGCGCTTTCTCGTCGTCATCGTCGTCATGATGAGTATCCGTCGAGTGTTGCGGCGCAACGGGCTCAGGTGCCGTTCGGGTCGACTTGCGCTTCGACCGCTCGGTGCGGGCCGCCCTCACTCTCCGCCAGAAACAGGCCGCGCGGACGTCACCGTCATGCTGCTTCGGCCGAGACGGCCGATAGACGCGGACGCGTCGTGCCGTCAGCGCACCCGGGATCCAGCATTGTGCGATTGCGATGGCTCGACCGTGCAGTCCATGATGCACATCAGCCCGTAACGGCTGGGTCAGGCAAGTTACTGAGATGGTCTAACGCGCAGACGCAGGAACAGCCACACGAATCCGACAACACACACCACAGCCGCGGCGACATACCGATACGCCGGCAGCGCCATCGCCCCGACGAGCGCAGCCAGGACCAGGGTCATGCTCGCCACATCTTTGCCCGATGCCGGCTCCAGCGGCCGCAGCAGTCTCAGATCGGCGCTGTGCCACGGCACACGCGCCACCATCCGAAGGATCAAAACCCCCAGAATCATTCCGGCGGGTGTGTCCACGACCCAGTGATAGGCCAGGTACGTCTGCGACACGATCACGAGCGCGGACGGAATGAACAACAGGCAAGCCCGCTGCCATTTCGTGAAGAACGCACCGGCGAACACGATCGCCAGGACGTACCACACGACGACGTTTGCCCCATGTCCCGACGGATACGACATAGCAGGCTCGGCATGGCTCAACAACACCGCACCGTTTTCGCCGACCGTGGCGTCGCCGTCAGGAAAACGGGGCGCGACACGGTCGAGCATGCTTTTGAGCCCCAACATGACGCCCAGCGCCGCGTATGTTGCAGCGAACATGAAGAGCGGCCGTACGCTGCGGGTACGTCGCGCCAATGCTGCGGCGAGTGCCAGCACGATCAAGGCCAGGGGTGTTCCTTGACCAAGGAAGGTGGCCAGGTGCGCGAGCATCGCCACCCACGGGACCTGGTGCGCGAGAGCGAAATCGCGGACCGCGACTTCGAAGACGACGATCGGGGACGGCCACAGCAGCAGCGACGTGACGACGGCCAGCACCGACAGCATCGCCACATCGGGCCACCAGCTTTTGGGGCGTTCCACAAGCGGCGGGTTTGGCACCGCGGATACGTCGCTGACGTCGACGGCGCCGACGTGTTTCGGTGCGGGCGCGAGCATGACCCTAATCCTGACACCTTCTCCGCCATTTCGCAGATGCAGGCCACCGGGTGTGACCCGGTGTTGGGAAATCCCGTGTTCGGCGATGGCGAGGGCATCGCGGTGTTATGCGTGGAACTTGACATGTTCGAAACATGCACTACATACGCGAAGGAGCCTTCATGCATCCACGTATCGACCTGGCCCGTTCGGAGACCGCGAACAAATTGACGGGCCCGATGCTGACCGCGAACAAAAACCTGGAGGGCACGAACCTGCCGCCGACCACCATGGAACTGGTGAAGATCCGCGCCAGCCAGATCAACGGGTGCGCGCGGTGCCTCGAGATTCACACGAGCGCAGCCACGAAGCTCGGGATGCCGGCGGAGAAGCTGCACCTGCTGGCGGGGTGGCGTGACGCGACGGTCTTCAGCGAGCCGGAGAGGGCCGCGTTGGAAATGACGGAGGCCGGCACGCGGCTGGCGGACGCCGGCGGCATTCCCGACGATGTCTGGGCGCACGCCGCAAAGCACTACGACGACGAGCAGATGACTGCCTTGGTGGCGCAGATCGCGCTCATCAACGCGTTCAACAGGGTCAACATCATGACGCAACAACCGAACGTGAACCGCTGACCGCAACACCGTGGTCCTTCGACGCCGGTCATGCGCGACCGGCGTCGTTGCGTGTCGCGAGCAGGCCCGACTGCGAGCGTGGCGGCCCGCGAACGCCTCGGCCTAGGCTTGAGGTCCGCGGTGAAAGAGGTACCACGATGTCGGGCACGGCCACGAACCCGGACGCGTTGAGCATGGACGACCCATTCACTGTCCCCACTTCGCATTGGCATGCGCTCGACGACGGTCGGGTGCAGTGCGATGTGTGTCCCCGCGCCTGCCGGCTGCGTGAGGGCCAGCGCGGTCTGTGTTTCGTGCGGGGACGCGTCGACGATCAGATCGTTTTG
>DXIM01000119.1 GCA_019112895.1 Candidatus Stackebrandtia faecavium | reverse complement strand
CTGGTCCGTGACGATGTCGGCGGGAAGCCCCATGCGCAACAGCTGCGGAATCACGACGGCCGCGTTGCCAACGACACCGATCGACACGGCGCGTTTCTCTTCGCGCGCCCGGGTCGCCATCGCCGCGGCCTCCTCGACGTCGCCGGCGATCGTGTCGAGGTAACGCGTCTCGACACGGCGACGCAGACGGTGCTCGTCGATGTCGACGATCAAGCAGGCGCCGTCGTTCATCGTGACCGCCAACGGCTGGGCACCACCCATGCCGCCGCAGCCGGCCGTCAACGTGAGCGTGCCGGCCAGCGTGCCGTCGAAATGCTGCCGCGCGACGGCCGCGAAAGTCTCGTAGGTCCCCTGCAGGATCCCTTGGGTGCCGATGTAAATCCAGGAGCCTGCCGTCATCTGGCCGTACATGGTGAGCCCGAGCTTCTCCAGCCGGCGAAACTCCGGCCAGGACGCCCAGTCCCCGACCAGGTTCGAGTTCGCCAGCAGCACGCGTGGCGCCCACTCGTGCGTCGTGAAAACGCCGACCGGTTTACCGCTTTGCACCAGCATCGTCTCGTCCGGACGCATCGTGCGCATCGTGCGCAGCATCGCGTCGAAACTCGACCAGTCGCGGGCGGCTTTACCGGTCCCGCCGTATACGACCAGGTCATCGGGCCGCTCCGCCACCGCCGGGTCGAGATTGTTCTGCAGCATCCGATAAGGCGCTTCGATCTGCCAGTTCGCGCAGTCCAACTGTGTACCGCGTGGGGCTTGTACGCGGCGTGGTCCGGTATTGGCTTCACTCATGGCACCCAGTCTGCCTGATCACGCTGAGTCGGCAGGGGCAGGAGCGCACGCGCGCCGTTTTCGCCTCACGACGCCGTCGCGCGTGCGACACCTGTCGTTACAGGTACTGACCCGGTCCGTGCTCTTCGTCGTTGCCCAGCATCCCCGCCATCCCTTGCGGCACTTGTGTGCCGGCCGGCAGGGCCTGCATGTTCCCGCGTCGCATCTGCTCCAGCTGCGACCGCGCCGCCATCTGCTGCGCCATCAACGCGGCCTGGATGCCGTGGAACAGGCCTTCGAGCCAGCCGACGAGCTGGGCCTGCGCTATGCGCAGCTCCGACTCGGTCGGGGTCTCATCGGCAGTGAACGGCAGCGACAGACGTTCAAGCTCCTCGCGCAGCTCCGGAGCGAGTCCGTCTTCCAGCTCGGAAATCGACTGCTGGTGGATGTCGCGTAGACGGTTTCGGCCCGCCTCGTCCAAAGGAGCGGCACGCACCTCTTCGAGCAGCTGTTTCACCATGCTGCCCACGCGCATCACCTTCGCCGGATGCTCAACGAGTTTGCCCGGGTCGCCGGCGTCGGCCTCACCGGTTTCGGCGTCGACCGCCATAGTCCCGACGGGTTTCCCGTCCGGTCCCATCACCAAGACAGTGGCTTGGCCATCGTCTTGGCCCTGCTCGTCTTCCGATTCCTCGTTTTCGGTTTCCGACGCCTCTGAATTGGTGCTTTCGTCCTTGGTCATACGTGTGTCGTCCCCAAAACTTCGTAGCTTCCTTCGAGCCTATCGCCCATCTCTTGTCCCGCGGATAGGGCGGCAGGCATCGGCTGTGCCGTTTTACATCATCACTCGCACTGGGCGCCATGGTGTATTAGACTTCGACGCCCCACAAGCGACTTAACGGTCTGACGGTGCCGGCATGACCAACCCCCACGATGTACTTACCCGATACGCACCACCGGGAATCACGGTGCCGTACGGCACCGGCCCGGACCAGGTCGTGGAAGTGTTCGCGCCGCACCGACCCGCACACAGCACGATCGTGTTCTTCCACGGCGGTTTCTGGCGCAGCGAATACGACAGGTCCCACGTGCGTCCGCTGTGCAACGCGTTGGCGTCGATGTACGCGGTCGTGTCGGTCGAATACCGGCGTACCGGAGACGGCGGCGGCTGGCCGCACACCTTCGACGATGTCTCGGCCGCGCTGCGACAACTCGATGAGGTGTCGACACAACAGGAGATACCGCGGCGGTTCGTGTTGGCGGGACATTCGGCGGGCGGGCACCTGGCGTTGTGGGCCGCGGCGCGGCACGCCGAGTCGGTGCCGATTCGCGGGGTGGTGGCGTTGGCCCCCGTGGCCGACCTCGAACTGTGTCATCACGCGGACCTCGATGACGGCGCGGCCGAGGCGCTGTTGGGCGGTTCGCCGGCCCGCTTCCCGCAGCGTTACGCGCTCACCAACCCGATGCAGCTGGACATCGACGTGCCGGTGACGATCGTGCACGGCACAAGCGATGACCGGGTACCGATCGAAATGTCGCGACGTTACGCGCTGATCCACGGCGCACATCTGCAGCAACTGGACGATGTCGACCATTTTGGACTGATAGACCCGAAGTCCGCCGCTTGGCCTTCCGTCACCGATGCCATGCGCGCCATGACACATCGGTGAAGATCCCGAAGGTCCGGTGTATGCTTCGGGCCGCTAACGGAAACGGGAAGGACGGTGAGATCGCTATGCATAACAGCGAGCCCCCGAGTATCTTGCCGCTGCACGACGACCCCGCCGCATAGTCTGCGCGATCGACGTACAGCGGGCCCTCAACACGTTTAATCCCGCGCCGATCGGTGAAAGAAATAGCACTATGTCTGACTTTCGTGTGCTCGCAAAACGCGCTCTTCGTAAATCATTGACCCGCAAAGCGGCCGGCCGCCGCAAAACCTTGCATGCCGACGCCTCCACGCACAGCGTCGCCGAACGCACCGGCACCGGCGACAGCCTGATCTATTCGGCCCTGTACCGAGACGGGCACCGCATCGCCACGCCGCCCACTTTGGAGGCGACGTATGAGCTCGCGCATGCGCAGCCGGACGCGATGCCGTGGATCGGACTGTACCGGCCGACGCCGCAGGAGCTGTCGTCGTTGGCCAGCGAGTTCGACCTGCACCCGCTCGCGCTCGAAGACGCGATGGAGGCGCATCAAAGGTCGAAGCTGGAACGGTACGGCGACACCCTGTTCGTCGTGCTGCGCGCCGCCAAATACGTCGATAAGAGCGAAACCGTCGAGTTCGGCGAGCTGCACGTGTTCGTCGGCCCCGGTTTCGTCATCACGGTGCGGCACGGCAACGCGCCGGACCTGTCCGCGGTGCGGCGACGCATGGAGTCGGAACCGGAGCTGCTCGCGCTCGGGCACGAAGCCGTGCTGTACGCGATCTTCGACGCGGTCGTCGACGGCTATTCCCCGGTCGTGGCGGGGCTGCAGAACGACATCGACGAGATCGAGACCGAGGTCTTCGGCGGCGACCCGTCCGTTTCGCGGCGTATCTACGAACTGTCCAGGGAAGTCGTCGAGTTTCAGCGCGCGGTGCGTCCGTTGCCGGGAATGCTGCGCGGCCTGATGGGTGGCTTCGAGAAATACGGCACCGACGAGGAGCTGCGGCGTTACCTGCGCGACGTCGGCGACCACGCGGTCGCCGTCATGGAGCAGGTGGACAGCTTCAAGCTGGCGTTGTCCGACATCCTGACCGTCAACGCGACCCTCGTCGCACAGCAGCAGAACGCGGACATGAAAGCCCTGACGGAGGCGAGCTTCGCCCAAAGCGAAGAGATCAAACGGATCTCGTCGTGGGCGGCGATCCTGTTCGCCCCGACACTGATCGGCACCGTCTACGGGATGAACTTCGACATCATGCCGGAAACCCATTGGGGGATCGGTTACCCGATGGCGATAGCCATGATGGCCGCGACCTGCGTGACGCTGTTCCTGGCCTTCAAGAAGAAGAATTGGCTGTGACGGTCAGTCCTCGTAGCCGTCATCGCCGGGCAGGGCCATAGTGGGCGGGTCCGTCGACCACACCATTTTCGGCACGACCGGAGTCAGGTCCCGGTTGACCGCGCTCACCACGGCTTCGTCCACACTAGATAGTTTCGCCAGTTCCGATAGCGTGACCGCCGTAGGCGGCAGCAGATTCACCGACTCGTCGCGCAACGCGTCCGCCGGCGACATCCAGCCCGCCCACGAGGCCTCACCGCTGATATCGCGGGCCTGCTGACCGTCCGGCATCGCCGCCAGATAGAACCAGGTGTCGTAACGGCGCGGCTCGAACTCGGGCGTGATCCAACGGCACCACAGCCGCAACTGGGCACCCTGCACTCCGGTCTCCTCGTGCAGTTCCCGCACGGCCGCCGCGCGCACATCGACATCCCGGGAATCGACACCGCCGCCCGGGAACGCATACAGCCCACCGGCGAACACCATGGTGCGCGCCCGACGCATCATGTAGACCTCGAGACCCGCCGACGTATCGCGCACGAGCATGACCGTGGCAGCCTGGCGCGGTTCCGCGGCGACCCCGCCCTGTGCGTAGAACGTGCGCGCGTTCTCAACGACAGCGTCGGGCAACACCCGAAGCCGCTTTTCAGACTCAATCAACCTTGACCACCATCGCTACACCCTGGCCGACGCCGATACACGCGGCCATAACACCGTAGCCGCCGCCGCGGCGACGCAGCTGATCGCACAGGTCGATGAGCGCGCGCGGCGCGGAGGCGCCCAAAGGGTGCCCGTACGCGATCGCGCCACCGTGAGGATTGACCCGGGCACGGTCGATGTCCGGCAACAGATGCAGGCACGACAACACCATCGCGGCGAACGCCTCGTTGATCTCCCACACGGCAACGTCGGCGATCTCGAGCCCGGCCCGCGACAAGGCCTTACGGATCGCGTCGACCGGCGCGATCGAATAGCGTTCAGGTGACACACCGACCGTCGCCGACGTGACCAGTTGTGCCAACGGGTCATCACCCGGGGTACGCGACACGACGACCGCTGAAGCACCGTCGGAAATCGGCGAAGCATTGCCGGCTGTCACGGCGCCGTCGACGGTGAAAGCCGAACGCAGTTCGCCGAGTTTCTCCAGCGTCGTGTCCGGACGGACGCATTCGTCGCGGGGCACGTCCTCGACCTTCATGACCCGACGGTTATGCAGGCCCTGATCCCACGCTTCGGCCGCGCGCTGCTGACTGCGCAGCGCCCATTCGTCCTGTTCGGCACGAGTGATGCCGTACTCGGCCGCGACCGTCTGCGCGCTTTCGCCCAATGAGCGCAGCCACGCTTGCGCGAAACGTGGATTCGGCATGCGCCAGCCAATCTGAGTCGACAGCATCGACATGTCGCGCGGGAAAGCCTTTTCGGGCCGCGGCACGACGAACGGCGCACGCGACATCGACTCGACGCCGCCGGCGATCACAGTGTCGGCGTCGCCGCACGCCACCTGACGTCCCGCCTGAATGATGGCTTCGGCGCCGGACGCGCACAACCGGTTGACCGTGACGCCCGGCGTCGTCACCGGCAAGTCCGCCAACAACGCCGCCATGCGCGCTACGTTCCGGTTGTCTTCGCCGGCGCCGTTCGTGTCGCCGAGGATCACGTCGTCGATCGCGTTCGGGTCCAGTTCCGGATTGCGTCGCAGCAACTCCGCGATCGGCATCGCCGCCAGATCGTCGGTGCGGATGTGCGACAAGCCCCCTGCGTGCCGACCGAATGGTGTACGTACCGCGTCAATCAGATAAGCATCCACGGCAGCGAGCCTACCGGCTCTACAGTCGCAACGACTATGACAACGCCGTAAGGAAGGCGCCACGGCACCCCAAGGGACGGTCACTGTACCGTCGCGTCGCCGAGACGGTGGCTCCACGATGGGCCATCCGTCCATCGCCATCGCGTCGAGCATGCACCGCCAGCGATACCTCGCGCCGAACACGGTGTTCGGGGCCCCGATGCGCCATCGCTGTTCCAAGGCGGACATGAACTCGCCGACCGGTTCATTCGGGACGTTGCGGTGGATCAGCGCTTTCGGCAGCCGTTCCGCCAACACGGCGGGCGAGTCCAGCCTGGTCACGTCCGCGGCGAGAGTGAGACTCAATGGACCGTCCCGATCCAACAGGATCCACGCGCCTATCCGCCCCTGCTCGTCGCACGTGCCTTCCAGAAGGAAACCGCCGGGCTGCAACGCCGCACGCATGCGCTTCCATGCCCCCGCCACATCGGATTCGTCGTACTGACGCAGCACGTTAGCCGCGCGGATCAGGACCGGTCGGTGACCGGCCAGTTCGAAACCACCCCGCGCGAACTCGAGCCGTCCCGCTATCGCGGATCCCGCAGCGGAGTCCACTCGTTCGGCGTCGATGTCGAGACCGACGACGCGTACGTCGCCGCGGATGCGCAGCAGGTGCCGCCGCCACTGCTGCGTCGTGACGGCGCTGGCCCCGAATCCAACATCGACGACCAGCGGATTCTCGGCTCGACGCAGCGCCGAGCCCGCCCGCCACGAGAACCAGCGGTCCATGCGCCGCAAGCGGTTCGGGTTCGTCGTTCCCCGAGTGATGAAACCTTGCGGACCTGGTCGCGGCACACGTCAAAGAGTAATGGAGCCTCGAGACAGCCATCCGCGTACGCAGCTAAGCCCGGTCGGGTGAGACGATCGGGGTCGGTGCAATCGTGGAAAACGGAAACCGGCGGCATGTGCTATCAACCTCATCACGCGGTTCCGCGTCCCGTTAAGCTCGATACTGCGACTATCGTTCGTGCGTTCCGCTCGTATCTCGATGACAGGTCGTAATCCGGGGAGTCACCAACGTGCTGTATAAGACCTTGCGATTGACCGTCGCGCCTATGATTCGCGCTACGTGGCGGCCGAATATCGAAGGGCGCGAACACATCCCCGAGACGGGACCGGCAATCCTCGCGGTCAACCATCTGTCTGTGGCCGACCATTACTTCCTGGCCTTGACGACCGGACGGCACATCGCGACGATGGCCAAGATCGAATACTTCCGCGCCAGCGGCGTCAAAGGCAAACTCGTCGGCGCCACCGTGCGGGGCCTCGGACAGGTCGCAGTCGACCGTTCCGGTGGACGCAAGAGCGCGCAAGCGCTCGGTCCCAGCGAAGAGGTGCTTGCGGAGGGCCGACTGTTCGCGATCTTCCCGGAAGGGACACGCAGCCAAGACGGTAAACTCCACAAAGGTAAGACTGGTGTCGCTCGGCTCGCCCTGGCCAGCGGCGCCCCGGTCATCCCGATCGGAATGACCGGCACAGACAAGGTGCTCCCGATCGGGAAAACACGTCCCCGAATGGCGAAAGTCAACATCGCCATCGGCGAGCCGCTGCACTTCTCCCGCTACGACAACCTGCCACGCGACCGAATGCTGCTGCGCGCAGTCACCGACGAGATCATGTCGCGCATCGCTGAGCTCAGCGGGCAAGAATACGTCGACACCTACAGCAAACGCCGCCCGTCATCGGAGCAATAAAAAGCGCCTACGGCTTGTGCTAAGCCGTAGGCGCGAAACCGTCGCGAGCGTTACTGCTGGTACGGGTTGTTCGGATTGTTCGGGTCCTGCGGCTGCTGTGGTTGCTGCGGTTGTTGCTGCTGCGGCTGGTTCCACTGCCCACTCGCAGGCTGCTGACCGTACTGCTGCTGCGGCTGCGCGGCCGTTTGGCCGTAGCCCTGCGGGTACTGCTGCTGCTGTCCCTGCGTGTAACCCTGCTGTGCGGAAGCCGCCGGACGCTTCCCCGGCTTCAGGATCGTCAACTGCAAGACGATGAAAACACCCAAGCCTGCGGCGATCAGACCGAAAAGCAGACCCACCCAGGCGGCGCCGTCCGGAGACAAACCGTTGACGGCCACGTCCATCGGGGCCGCGATGAAAGACAGACCGAAGAAAGTGCCGAGGCCCGCCACGAACGGCGCGAACTGTTCACCCAGCGGGTTCTTCTGCATCATGAGCATCCCGGCGCCGCCGGCGACCACTGCCACCGCCAGCGAGAACACGATCGTGATCCACGGGTAATACGACGCATACGAGCTGGCGCTGCCGCTGATGAACTTCATGATGATGCCCAGCACCGCCATGCCCGCGATGCCGAAAAGCATGAACGGGATGTAATCCGCCATGGTCTTTGCGGCCGCCGGTTGTCCACCCTGTTGCGGATAAGCTTGCTGCGGATAGGCCTGTTGCTGGCCATATGCTTGCTGCTGGCCGTACTGCTGCTGCGGCTGGCCATACGCTTGCTGCTGGCCGTAAGCCTGAGGCTGCGAGTAACCGGGCTGTTGTTGGCCAGCGTCTCCTTGGCCACCGGGTTGTTGCGGGTATGTCATTACACTTTCAATCTTTATTCGGGGTCAACAGTTCGCAGGCCACGTTAACGCGTTGCGAGATGAAAACCGACATCAACGAGTTGAAATGGTCAAAACCGGCTTCGAAGTCTTAGCAAAGAAATCGTTGCCCTTATCGTCCACGACGATAAACGCGGGAAAATCCTCGACCTCAATCTTCCACACTGCTTCCATTCCGAGTTCCGGGTACTCCAAAACTTCGACGGACTTAATGCAGTCTTGCGCCAATCTTGCGGCGGGGCCGCCGATTGAACCCAGATAGAATCCTCCATGTTCCTTGCACGACTTGGTCACCTGTGACGACCGGTTTCCCTTGGCGAGCATCACCATAGATCCGCCTTCGGCCTGGAATGGTTCGACATACGAGTCCATCCGGCCGGCCGTAGTGGGGCCGAACGAGCCTGAGGCGTAACCTTCCGGGGTCTTAGCCGGACCAGCGTAGTAGACCGCGTGGTCCTGCAAATACTGCGGCATTGGCTCACCGTCTTTCAGACGCTGCGCGATCTTAGCGTGTGCAATGTCACGCGCCACCACGAGCGGTCCCGTCAACGACAGCCGTGTCTGCACCGGGTACTGCGACAACTCTTCGCGGATCTCATCCATGGGACGGTTGAGGTCGACAGCGACCACGTCGTCGCCGAGATCCGTGTCTGTCGTGTCCGGCATGTACTTCGCCGGTTCCGTCTCCAGCTGCTCCAGGAACAAGCCGTCGCTGGTGATCTTGCCGAGCACCTGCCGGTCCGCCGAGCAGGAAACGGCGATCGCGACCGGGCAGGACGCGCCATGACGTGGCAGGCGCACGACCCGCACGTCGTGACAGAAATACTTGCCGCCGAACTGGGCGCCGATCCCGAACTTGCGGGTCAGTTCCAGCACCTGTTCTTCCATTTCCAGGTCGCGGAATCCGTTTCCGGCAGGAGAACCGGTCGTCGGCAACGTGTCCAGGTAATGAGCCGAGGCGTATTTAGCCGTCTTGAGGGCGTATTCGGCGCTGGTGCCGCCGACCACGATCGCCAGATGGTACGGCGGGCACGCCGCCGTACCGAGGGCGCGCAGCTTTTCTTCCAGGAATTCCATCATCCGCGTCGGGTTCAGCACGGCTTTCGTTTCCTGGTACAGGAACGACTTATTGGCCGAGCCGCCGCCTTTGGCCATGAACAGGAACTTATAGGCGTCGTCGCCTTCGGCGTACAGCTCTACCTGCGCGGGGAGGTTGGTGCCGGTGTTCTTCTCGTCCCACATGTTCTGCGGCGCCATCTGCGAATACCGCAGGTTGAGGTCGCGGTACGCCTGGTAGATGCCGCGCGACAGCGCTTCGGCGTCGTTGCCGTCGGTCAGCACGTGGCGGCCGCGTTTACCCATGACGATGGCCGTACCGGTGTCCTGACACATCGGCAGCACGCCGCCGGCGGCGATGTTCGCGTTTTTCAGCAGGTCGAGCGCCACGAACTTATCGTTATTCGACGCCTCGGGATCATCCATAATGGATGCCAACTGCTTGAGGTGGGATGGGCGAAGCAGGTGCGAAATGTCTTGCATGGCCGCCGCGGCCAAACGTGTCAGCGCCTCGGGGGCGACAGTCAACAGTTTCCGGCCACCGGCCTCTATGACATCCACGCCTTCACTGCCCAGGTGGCGATATTCCGTGTCATCGTCGCCAATGGGCAGCAGGTCGGTATAGACGAAGTCCTCAGTCACGCCCGTAACGTTACCGCTCGCGTTCTACGTCCCATCAGGGTCGTATAGCGCTCAGTCGCTTGCGTCCGCGGCCGCCCGCGTCACCAACGGCAGAGTGCGGTAAGGGACCTGTTCGGCCAGCGCGATCACGGTCGATGCCCTGACCACGGCTGTTGCCGAGACGATCTCGTCGATGACGCGTTGCAGGTCGGCGTTCGTGCGGGCCACGATGCGGCACATGAGGTCGCCGGTACCGGTAACGGTATGGGCTTCGAGCACCTCGGGGATCGACTCGAGGTGACGGGCGACCGGCTGGTACCCCTCGACCTGGCGGATCTCGAGTGTCATGAATGCCGTGACCCCGTATCCGAGGGCTTCGGTGTCGACCTGCGGTCCGAAGCCGCGGATAACCCCCCTGGCAGTCAATTTGTCCAGCCTGGCCTGCGCCGTCCCCCGCGCCACGCCGAGGCGACGCGCGCATTCGAGGACCCCGATCCGGGGATAATCGGACAGCAGACGAATCAGGCGACCGTCGAGTTCGTCAATCACCGAATTGCTAGGCATATTGCCCAGCATACTCGCCAGTAGGGGAGACGTTTTGTGCAAGCTGCTCAAGTTTCATTGCAACTCTTGCCCAAATATTGACGGGCAACGATGATCGTCACACACGTCCGGACTTCCCTTGGAGGCGACATGACTGACATGGCAATCCCCGAAGCCCAACTCGTCGGCGCTGTCGAACACGACATCTCGACCGACAAATTTCCCGTGAAAGGCTGGGACCACCTTCGGTTCTACGTCGGTAACGCCAAACAAGCAGCCCACTACTACTCGACCGCGTTCGGCATGACGCTGGTCGCCTACCGTGGCCCCGAACAGGGTTACCGCGAACACGCCGAATACGTCCTGCGCTCCGGCGCAGCCACCTTCGTCTTCGCGGGCGGAGTCACGGCCGACTCCGAAGCCACGAAGCACTACGCCCGGCACGGAGACGGCGTCATCGAGGTCGCGCTCGAAGTTCCCGACGTCGACAAGAACTACGCCTACGCACTCGAGCAGGGCGCCACCGGAATCACCGAACCGCACGACCTCACCGACGAAAACGGAACCGTGCGCATCGCCGCGATCGCCACCTACGGCGAGACCCGCAACGTCCTCATCGACAGGTCCAAATACACCGGCCCGTTCCTGCCCGGCTTCATCACGCGCAAGCCGATCGTCGACCGGTCCGCCGCGATCGAATCCGGTCAAGAACCGAAACGCTTCTTCCAAGCCATCGACCACGTCGTCGGCAATGTCGAGCTCGGCAAAATGCTCGACTGGGTGAACTTCTACCAGAAAGTCATGGGCTTCACGAACATCGTCGAGTTCGTCGAAGACGCAATCGCCACCGAATACTCGGCGTTGATGAGCAAGGTCGTCGCCAACGGCACCCGCAAAGTCAAGCTGCCGATCAACGAGCCGGCCGAAGGCAAGAAGAAATCGCAGATCGACGAGTACCTCGAGTTCTACGACGGTCCCGGCGTCCAGCACATGGCGTTGGCCACCAACGACATCTTGGCGTCCGTCGACGCGATGCGCGCCAACGGCGTCGAATTCCTCGAAGCGCCAGACACGTACTACGACGACCCCGAGCTGCGGGCCCGCATCGGCACCGTACGGGTGCCGATCGAGGAGCTGCGTAAGCGTTCCATCCTGGTCGACCGCGATGAAGACGGGTACATGCTGCAGATCTTCACGAAACCGCAGCAAGACCGCCCGACAGTGTTCTACGAACTCATCGAGCGTCACGGTTCCCTCAGCTTCGGCAAGGGCAACTTCAAGGCGCTGTTCGAAGCGCTCGAAATCGAGCAGAACAAGCGCGGAAACCTGTAACAACAGCCTCACCTGCGGCATCAACATCGCCGCGTGGCACTAGCGGCGGTAACGGCCTGGCTCGGTTTGGAAGAATCACATACCTATGACGAAGATCGAGCCAGGCTGGTACCCAGATCCGGCCGCCCCAACGACCCAGCGGTACTGGGACGGTGAACAGTGGATCGGCAAAGCCGTCGGGATAGACCAGACCCCGCCGGAGACGCCCGAACCGCTGCCGCCGCCCGAGCCGGTCGAGGAACCACAGCGTCCCACCGAGCCAGAGCAAAGCGCACCTCCGCAGTTCAACCCGCTGTTCGGCGCGCCGCCGATCGGCGCAAAATTCGACGAGATCATGGCCGGCCGCGAACTCGCGCACCCTGGTCTGCGTTTCGTCGCGCGCATCATCGACACGATCGTGGTTGCGCTGCTCAACGTGCTCGTCAACGGCTGGTTCATCTACCAGTACGTGCTGGAGACCGCCCCGACTGTGCGGAAGGTGATGGCAGACCCGAGCATCGACCCGACCTCGGTCCAATTCTCCGACCGCGCTTACCGACTGCAGATGCTGATCCTGCTGTTGGCGATCCTCCTGTGGTTCGCCTACGAGGTCCCCAGCACGGTTAACTCGGGCCAGACGCTCGGCAAGCGCATAATGGGGATCAAAGTGGACCCCATTTTCGCCGATAAGCTGCGATACGGCACGATCATGTCGCGCTGGTCGCTGCTCATGCTCCCGCTGGCATGCTTCCCAGTCGGCATAGCCCTGGCCCTCGTCGACTGCGGTTGGTGCCTGCGCGACCGGCCGTTCAAACAGTGCCTGCACGACAAGACACCCGGCACCATAGTGGTGACGACGAGCACCGCCCCACCGCAACGAAACGCACAAGGAGACCACGATGCCTCGCCTGACGCGCGCCGACCTTGACGCCCTACCGTCCTATGTCCCGGGGCGGAGCCCCGCCGATCTCGCGGCCGAACTCGGCCTGCCCGAAGCGATCAAACTCGCCAGCAACGAAGTCCCATACGGGCCGCTGCCTGGCGTGGCCGAGGCGGTCGCGGAAGCCACCGCGACGACCCACCGCTACCCGGACATGGGTGTCGTCGCGTTGCGGCAGGCACTGGCGCAACGTCTCGGTGTCGATGCCGGCCGGATAGCGACCGGCTGCGGCTCCGTCGCGGTGCTCGAACATCTCGTCAAGGCCACCTGCGCCCCCGGCGACGAGGTCGTCTACTCGTGGCGCTCCTTCGAGGCGTACCCGATCGTCGTGGCCGGCGTCGGCGCCCGCAGCGTGCAGGTCCCGAACACGCCCGAGCACGGGCACGACCTCGACGCGATGCTCGCCGCTATCGGCCCGCGCACGCGCATGGTCATCGTGTGCAACCCGAACAACCCGACCGGCACCTCGGTCGGCAAGGACAAGCTCCGCGCGTTCATCGACGCGGTACCGCAAGACGTCATGATCGTCCTGGACGAGGCATACCTGGAGTTCGCCACGGACGAAGACGCGGTCGACGGCCTCGTCGATTTCGGCGACCGCGACAATGTGGTCACGACTCGCACGTTCTCGAAAGCCTGGGGGATGGCGGGACTGCGCACCGGCTACCTCGTGGGATCTGAAACGGTCGCCGACACGATCCGCAAGATCGTGACACCGTTCTCCACCAACTCCTGCGCCCAGTCGGCAGCACTAGCGGCGCTCGCGGCCGAAGACGAGATGAAACGCCGCGCCGCGCTCGTCGTCGCCGAGCGCGAACGCGTGACCGCGGCGATCCAAAAGCTGGTACCCGATGCGCCGCGCAGCCAGGCGAACTTCGTGTGGCTACCGCTTCGCGACGACGCAGTCAAGTTCGCGAAACACTGCGAATCGCAGGCGATCATCGTGCGGCCGTTCGCCGGCGACGGGGTGCGGGTCTCGTTCGGCACGTCGGAACAAAACGACCGCTTCCTGTCCGTCGCCGAAGGGTTTTTCGCTGAATAGGGCGCCAACGAGGCGATAATTCTCACCAGGTGGTAAGGGCCGACGGCGTATCGCCGCGGCCTTACCATCAAGGGATGTCAAGTGATGTCATATCTTTCTCCCGCGGCGCCCCCAGTCTCGACATCGTCGATATCGAGGGGTTGAAGGCCGCGGCGATACGCGCCTTCGATGAGGATCCCGCCCGCGTCGCCGGCTACGGCACCTCCGTCGGCTACCCGCCGCTGCGCGAATGGATCGCAGCCAAGCACGGAGTCGACGTTGACCAGGTCCTCGTCACCAACGGCTCGATGCAGGCCGACGCGTTCCTATTTGACGCGCTGGTGAAGCCGGACAGCCCTGTCATCGTGGAACGCCCGACCTACGACCGCACCCTGTTGGGGCTGCGGCAGCGACGCGGGCAGCTGCATCCCGTCAAGGTCGAGTCCGATGGTGCCGACGTCGCCGCGGCACAGAGCCTGCTCGAATCCGGCGTGCGGCCGGTACTGGCGCACATCATTCCGAACTTCCAGAACCCCGCCGGCGTCACGATGTCGCTGCAGAAGCGTCAGCGTCTGCTCGCGCTCGCCAAGGAGTACGACTTCACCATCTTCGAGGACGACCCGTACCTCGATATCCGTTTCCGCGGCGAAGACTTGCCGACACTGTTGAACATGGACGACGCCGATAAGGTCGTGTTCGCATCGTCGTTTTCCAAGACGGTCTGCCCCGGCCTGCGCACCGGATACCTCGTCGGTCCGGCCGATTTCATCGCCAAGATCGCCAAGATGGCGACCAATACCTACATCGCGCCGAACATGTTGGCGCAAGCGACGATCTACCAGTTCGCGAAGTCCGGTGCATTGGAACGCTCCATCGAAACGGTCCGGGGGGCGCTGGCGGAGCGTTCGCAGGTGCTGCAGGACGCGCTGCACAAGTACTTGCCGAATGCGACCTGCACTTCCCCTGACGGCGGCTACTTCCTGTGGCTCGATCTGGGAGAGGACGTCACGGTCGACAAGTTGGCTCCGGCCGCTTTGAAGCGGGGCGTCGCCGTCGTGAAGGGGACGGATTTCGTCGTCGACGGCGGACAGCACAGTTTGCGGCTCGCATATTCGGCGGTTACGACTGACCAAATTCCGGAAGGAGTACAGCGTATTGCCGCCGCACTCGACGATTGTCGGGTATCCGACAGTGGATCGTGACCTGGCGGTGACATTGCGTGACTCTTAGTATTTACGCTGGTAGCGCTCCGTATACGGACCTGGCGTAGTTACGCCATGGCGGACAACCGCCACGAAGAAATGTTTGCATCGGGCGAGCCAAACGATAAGAATCGCTACATGCCACGCAGAAATGCGTTAGCGAAAGACTTTATCCCGCCCCCCATGTGGCGCCGGGTGGCGCACTCGCTGACTCCCCCCCGCAGCGAGCGTGCCCCCGGCGTCACTTTAAATTTCGGTCCCCAAGCAGTCGAGCGATTCCCACCGCGGACCATCCGAATACGAGAAGTGAGCCCCCGCTTAGTAGCGAGGGCTCACTGTCGTTTGCGTCGACTAGCCGATACCAGCGCCGGTCAGGTGCGCCGAAGACGAGTCGAGAGTAGACTTTTCAAACTTCAGGTCGTCAGAAACGCGATCCGCGGACTTCCGGTCCTCACCGAGCATCTCCTCGCTCGCCTCTGACTGACAGTTCCGCCGCCACATGTAAGCTCCGCCGACACCGACCGCTGTACCCAGAGTTATCGCGCCCGCAACCCAAGGCCAACGCCGCCTCGGCCGTTTACGCAGACCAACCTTCGTCAGGGCGTTGTCGACCCGAGGGGCTGCCTTTTCCGCCACCCCTTCTCTGGCCGTAAGGGTTGCCGACCGCAAATGATCGAACCCCTGCCTCAAGTCGCCTCGTATCTGGTCAGCGCGCTTTTTCGGTTTGCGCCGTTGAAGCATTGCCACGAGATTCACCTCCCAGTGAACTGATGTACCCACCACATACTGCACTGAAACCTCAACGTATGTGCCGAAACAGCGGTGGTGTTTATCGTCATTTCGAGCGGCATGGCACCATTGCGGCATGACTTCAGCGACCTTGCACACCACAGCCGGTGACATCACGATTGAACTGTTCGACAACCACGCCCCGAAGACCGTGGCGAACTTCGTGGAACTGGCGGAAGGCACACGGGAATACACGAATCCGCAGACCCGTCAAAAAGGATCCGGACCGTACTACGACGGCACGATTTTTCACCGCGTCATCGACGGCTTCATGATCCAGGGAGGCGACCCGACCGGCACCGGTACCGGCGGCCCCGGTTATAAATTCGCCGACGAGTTCCACCCTGAGCTCGCCTTCAACCGCCCGTACCTGCTCGGCATGGCCAACGCAGGACCGGGCACCAACGGTTCCCAGTTCTTCATCACGACCGGCGCGCAGCCGCATCTGACCAATAAGCACACTATTTTCGGAGAGGTCACGGCCCCGGATTCGCAGAAGGTCGTCGACACGATCGGCTCCACTCAGACCGGTCCCGGCGATCGGCCGACCAATGAGATCCGTATTGAGAGCGTTACCATTCAACGTTGATGAATGACAATCCGGATGCGCCGGTCTGCTACCGCCACCCGCGCAAAGAGACTCACGTAACTTGCGCTCGCTGCGGTCGACCGATTTGTCCGGATTGCATGAAACAGGCTTCGGTCGGTTGGCAATGCCCCGACTGCGTCAGCCAAGGAAACAAAAGCGTCCGCTCCGCCCGGACCGCCCTCGGCGGTCGGGGCGGGCACAGCGGAGTCGTCACCAAGACGCTCATCGGCATCAACGTCGCCGTGTTCGTCATCGGGCTGATCATGTCGGGCGCAAACCTCGCCGGTTATCTGTTCGGCGGGCAGTCATTCCTCCACCAAATGGGCGCCCTGTGGGCCCCAGGGCTCGCGTTCGGCAATCAGTACTACCGCCTCGTCACGTCGATGTTCCTGCACTACGGGATCCTCCACCTGGCGTTCAACATGTACATCCTGTGGATCATCGGCCGCTACCTCGAACGTGAGCTCGGCCCGGGCCGATATCTCGCGCTGTACCTCGCCAGCGGCTTGGGCGGCGGGGTCATCACCTACCTGTTCGCGGACATCGGCGCGGGTGCGGACCTCAACAACTACGTCGCCACGGCAGGCGCTTCGGGCTGCATCTTCGGTCTCTTCGGCGCCATGGTTTTCATCAACCAGAAGCTGGGGCGCGATAATTCGGGCGTCTACGTCCTGCTCGGTTTGAACCTCGTTTTGACCTTCGTCGTGTCCAACATCAGCTGGACCGGCCACCTCGGCGGGCTCATCACCGGCGGACTGCTCGGCTACGTGCTCGCCCACTCGCCGCGCGATAAACGCATGCCCATCCAGATCGGCGCGTTCGTCGCGATCGCGGTCATTTTCGCGGCCGCGACACTGTTCCGCACGACACAGCTGCATGAGATGTTCCTGGGATCCATGGTCTAAGACCCAGCGTCCGGGTCCTCGTCCGCCAGGCGACGCGCCAGCGCTAGCGCCTGCGGGGTGTCGCAATCGAACCAGGGCGCCACGACGCGACCATCGAGGAACACGTCCGCAATCGCCAAGCGTCCCAGCATATGCCGCATGCCGCTGCCCGGCCGCGCATGCTGCGCAGCGCCGCGCAACGCCTCCGCGCGCCACAGCCCACACAGCCACTGCCTGTGGCCGTCCTCGTCCACCAACACGGCACCGTCGTGTTCGCCGGTACGCAGGGCACGCGCGAGCGCGGAGATCGCATCCGCGTCGAGGAACGGAAGATCCGCCGCCAATACCGCCACGAGCGGCACCGAATCCGGCACCTCCGCCAGTCCCGCGGCGGCCGCGTAAGCCGGCCCGCTGCCGGGCGGTTCTTCAGCAGTGACGAGGTAATCATCGGCCGGCGCGATGTCGCCGACGACGATGCGCGGCCGCGCCCCGGGCACGGCGTCGAGGACGCGACGCAAAATGGTGCGGCCTCCGACCGTCACGAGCGGCTTCGACGCATCCGCCATCCGCCGACCACGACCGCCCGCCACGATCACGGCCGCATACGATTCCCGAGCGTCAGTCACAGCTGAAACCTACCGGCTGTGTGGCTGTTGCCCCGGCGGGACGATAGCGTCGAAGCATGGGACGAGTCACTGGGCGACGCAAGGTTCTGCGCATCGATGATCACGGCGCCCGACATCGGCCGGACACGCTGGCGGCCGAAGAACCCTTGGAGATCCAGCTCAACGATGAGCCGTTCACCGTCACCATGCGCACGCCCGGCGACGACGTCGATCTGGCCCTCGGCTTTCTGCACGCGGAGTCGGTCATCACCAGTGCCGAGGATGTCGGCAGTGCCCGCCATTGCACAGACAGCGACTTGAACGTGCTCGATGTGGCACTGCGCGTGCCCGCACCCGCACGGCAGCGCGGCTTCACGGTCTCCAGCGCCTGCGGCGCCTGTGGAGCCAGCAGCATGGAGGCACTGTGGGAACACTACGGCCCTCAGGCCCGGTACAACATCGCCGCCGACTTCACTGTCATGTCCTCGCAGACGCTGCTGGGGCTGCCGGACCGGCTGCGCACCGCCCAGAAAGTCTTCGACCGCACCGGTGGACTGCACGGCGCCGCGCTGTTCAACCTCGATGACGAGATGCTGTGCGTCCGTGAAGACGTGGGTCGGCATAACGCCGTCGACAAGGTGGTCGGCTGGGCAGTACGCGAAGACCTGCTGCCATTGCGTGGCCATGCCTTGGCGGTCAGCGGCAGGGTCGGTGCCGAGATCGTGCAGAAAGCGGCGATGGCGGGCATACCGATCATCGCGGCCGTGTCCGCGCCGAGCACTCTCGCCGTCGACCTCGCCGCCCGCTGGGGAATGACGGTGGGCGGTTTCATCCGTAACGGTCAATGCAATATCTACACCGGTGAGCAGCGAATCCAGGTATGACCGGCTTCTTGTTCGGCTAGTCGCAGAAATCGATGTGCCCCAGTTTCGGTAGGGCGCATGGGGCGACCCCCGCGTCGAGCAGACGCTCCACGATGCTCCCGAGCCTGTCTGTCGGCGAATCCGCTAGACACAGCCGCACGGCCTCGGCGGCCAGCGCGCCTTGGCCGTCGCGCCATGCGGCGTATCCGAGGACGGCGGCAGCTCGGGACCGCAACGGCGGGTCGACGTGCCGGACCACCCACAGCCACAGGCGGACACACCCCGCGCTTCCGCGTTCGTCGACCGCCATGAGGGCTGTGGCGCGTATGCGCGACTCAGACATGGCCACGGCCAAACGCACGGTATCGGCCGGGCCGGGTAGCCGATCGGCTGTCAAGGCTTCGTCCATGATCGCTTTCGCCTCGGTCCGTGTCACCACCTGCTGGTTCCGGCCGGGTTCGCTGCGAACGTGTTCGAGTAGCCGCGACGTTTCGGCTTCGACCGTGCGCCGAACCGCCCCCTGCACTGGTGCCAGCTGCCGCGTCACCTCTTCCCGGCTGTCGAAGGCTTGCAGGCCGTGGAACATCATGGTGGCCGGCACACTCGATGTTTCCGGGGCGAACCGGGTTCCTTCGGCGGGGCAGCAGCTGGGCTCCTCGCATATATACGACCACCATCGTCCATCGGTGACGCGCAGCGCCTCGACGATCTCGATGTCCCGCTCGTTCAACACTTTCAGCACGTGATCGATGCTGGCGGTGACCTTTTCGGCCGGACCGTACCCGATGAGGATCGCGTCCAGGACTTCCGTGCGTTCCAGCGACTGGGTCGGGATCGGCAGCCGATGCAGGTCCGTGGTCGATCCGGGCAGGGGAATGCACGCGCTGATGCGGATGTCTCTATCGGACAAGCCGATCAGGACGAGGCTGTTCGATGGCGCATAGCCGAGCAGATAGGGGACCGCCGACAGCAGGTCGGCGGGTGAGGACAGAGTGATCATCGGTGGTTCGGGCTGTTCGATTTCGATCATGCCGGCAATGCTGCGGGCTGTCGGCGTCTTGGATCCAGCCTTGCCTCAGGGGCCTGTGGAAAACGGTCGCATTGGGGATATCTATCGGCACGAAGAGAGCCAAGGTGGATGGTGCGAAGTGCATAGAAAAATAAAGCCCGCCCCGGCGGCACGGGGGAACGGCCGGGGCGGGGGGACTCGGGTTCAACACGGATAAGAACCGGAGTCGGGGCTGCGGCTCCACGGGAGGAGAGCCGTAGCCACCACCATGGTGTATTTACAAGTGTAACCGATTGATTCGACCTCGGAAACCCATGGAACCCTGGCTTTCTGCAAATTAACCGAAAGGACTATATCGATACCCATACGTTCAGGCCATAGAGCGCAGACACGAATCGTGGTTCATCCGGCCTCGACCGAAGACGAGTTGTCCGAACATGCCAAAAACGTGCGGCAAAACTGCCGCATCCTCGCACGAGAACGCGTCCCCTAAATATCTGGATCCCAAGGGGCGCAAGCTATTCCTAAATATCGGAGCTATCGGGTGAATCCGGCGAATCGGGAACATTCGAAGAGTCAACGGAATCCGCTCCTTCACTCGCGGGCGCTAGACTATCGCGACGTTCCCGAGCAGGACGCTGATGCGGACCCCGCGGCGGCTCGGTCGCCGGCTGTCGATGCGTCGCACTCGAAGTCACATAGGAATCCGGATACGTAGCTTCGTCGACCTCCGCATGAGCGGCTCTAGTCTCCTCCATCCGCGCGGCATCGGCACGCTTGATGGCCTGTCGTCGCGCGATACGTTCCGCCTGATAGGAGCTATGCACATCTTTATGGACGGCCTTCCGGCGTCGGGAGAACACACTGGTCAACACGATTCCCACAACACCGGTGATCATGAAGATCCAGCCGGCTGCGTCCAAATCGATCCAACCGACCTCCGCCCTCACCGCGAAGACCAAGATCGCTCCGAGCACCAAGAAGAAGATGCTGCCGCCAAGACCCACCGCTGTCTCCTTCGCCTCGCGCTCCCAAACAGGGTTCCCCTCCAGGCTAGCCGTTCGTTCATCCCCTGTGAACCCTGCGATAAGTGGTGACAGATACCGCCTCGGCGAGCACAATGGCGCAGATGAAGCAGTGGCAGTTTTGGATCGACCGTGGCGGGACCTTCACCGATGTCGTGGCGCGCAGCGATGACGGAACGTTCATCACCGATAAGCTGCTGTCGCACGATCCTTCCCGTTACGACGATGCCGCCGTCGAAGGAATCCGGCGCATGCTGCGCGTACCTGCCGGCCAGAGGCTACCGACCTCGCGGATCGAATCGGTCCGTGTCGGCACCACCGTCGCCACCAACGCCCTGCTCGAACGCAAGGGGCCACCGGTTGTACTGGTGACCACCGAAGGGTTCGCAGACGCGACCCGCATCGGACACCAGGCTCGACCGGACATCTTCGCGCGGCGCATAGACATCCCCACGCCACTGCACGAACTCGTCATCGAAGCGCCCGAACGGCTCGCCGCCTCCGGCGACATCATCAAGCCCCTCGATACCGACGCGGTCACCACGAAGCTGCGTCACGCACACGAATCCGGCTTCGACAGCGTCGCCATCAGCCTCATGCATGCGTACCGCAACCCGGTGCACGAGCGCACAATCGCGGACATCGCGCAGCACATCGGTTTCGGCCAGATCTGTGTGTCCCACGACGTCACCCGACTCATCAAACTCATACCGCGCACCGACACCACCGTCGTCGACGCCTACCTCTCTCCGCTGCTGCGCCGATACATGGCCACGCTGCAGGAGGCCCTGCCAGGAGTCCCGATCCTGTTCATGCGCTCGTCCGGGGGCCTGGCGCAGGCCGACAGCTTCCGCGGCAAGGACGCGATCCTGTCGGGGCCGGCAGGTGGGATCGTCGGTGCAGCCAGGACTGCCGAAGCCGTGGGAATATCCAAAGTGATCGGCTTCGACATGGGCGGCACCTCGACGGACGTGTGCCGTTTCGCCGGCGAATTCGAGCGCAACTTCGAAACCCAGATCGCTGGCGTGCGGCTGCGCGTACCGATGCTCGGCATACACACCGTCGCCGCAGGCGGAGGTTCGATCCTCCACTTCGACGGAACGCGTTACCGGGTCGGCCCCGACTCGGCCGGCGCCGACCCCGGCCCCACGGCTTACGGCCGCGGCGGCCCACTGTCGGTCACGGACGCCAACGTCATGCTCGGACGCATCCAGCCGGACTTCTTTCCGCATGTCTTCGGGCCCAACGGGGACCAAGGCATCGACGTGGCCGCGGTCCGTGCGGCATTTGCCGAACTCAACGACCGCATCGGCGACGGCCGCACGCCCGAACAGGTCGCCGAGGGATTCCTGCGAATCGCGGTGGCGAACATGGCCGACGCCATAAGGAAGGCATCGATCCAAAAAGGCCACGATGTCACCGACTACGCACTGTCGACCTTCGGCGGTGCCGGAGCGCAGCACGCTTGCGCGGTCGCCAACGCCCTCGGCATGACCAGGGTGTTCATCCACTCCTTCGCCGGGACGCTGTCCGCGTACGGAATGGGACTGGCCGACGTGACAGCCACCGGCGAGCAAGCCGTCGAAGTGCCGCTCGACGCGGAGCAGATCGCGACGCTCAGGAATGTCTCCGACGCGCTCGCCGCCGAAGCGCGGGCGCAGCTGCGAGGCCGAGACATCGACACGACGCAGCTCACCACAATAGAGCGGGCCCACCTCAAATACGCCGGCACGGATACGGCACTGATAGTCCCGCTCGACTCGATCGAGGCGATGCGCACGGCGTTCGAGGCGGAATATCGGTCCCGTTTCTCGTTCCTCATGGGCGATCGAGACCTCATCGTCGAGGCTGTCTCGGTCGAAGTCGTCGCGCCGTCGGCGGTCACGGAACGCCAAGCAAGCCCTGTCGGCGGTGGCGCAGTGGAGGCGCAACCGGTCGGCACGGTACCGATGTACCACGACGGCTGGACCGATGTGGACCTGTTCCAACTCTCCCAGCTCGAACCGGGTCACCAGGTTGCGGGCCCCGCGATCATCGTCGGCGAGGGGTCGACGATCGTCGTGGACCCCGGCTGGCACGCACACGTCACCACCGGTACGCACCTCATGCTCGAACAGGTGCAGGCACCCGCCGTCGCGCGCGGGACCACGCGGGTCGACCCGGTGATGCTGGAACTGTTCAACAACATATTCATGTCGATCGCCGAACAGATGGGCCACCGGCTTCAGGCCAGCGCGAACTCCGTCAACATCAAGGAGCGGCTCGATTTCTCCTGCGCACTGTTCGATCGATACGGCAACTTGATCGCGAACGCACCCCACATTCCGGTGCACCTGGGCTCGATGGGCGAATCGATTAAAGCCGTCATCGACACCCACGGCGACACGATGCGGCCGGGCGACTCCTTCATGCTCAACAACCCTTACGCCGGCGGCACGCACCTGCCGGACATCACCGTCGTGACACCGGTGTTCGACCGTGACGGTGCGCGGCTACGGTTCTTCGTCGCCTCGCGCGGACACCATGCCGAGATCGGCGGTATCGCTCCGGGATCGATGCCGGCCGACAGCACCCGGATCGACGAGGAAGGCGTCCTCATCGATAGCCAACGCATCGCCGGCGACGGCAAGCTGTGGGAACGGGAGGCACGACGCACCCTCGGCGAGGCCCCATACCCGTCGCGCAACCCGGACAACAACATCGCGGACCTACGGGCGCAGCTGGCCGCCAACACCCACGGCGCCGCCAACCTGCAGGCTCTGGTCGACCAATACGGTTTCGGGGTCGTCGACGCCTACATGGGACATGTTCGCGCGAACGCACGTCGCGCCATTGAGAAAGTGCTCGCGTCCGCGCGCGACGGACAATACCGCTACCGCACCGACGCGGGCGCCACGATCGCGGTGTCCATCCGAGTGGACCGTTCCGCGCGCCGGGCCCACATCGACTTCACCGGAACGAGCCCGCAGCAACCCGGAAACACGAACGCACCGAGCTCGGTCGCGATGGCGGCCGTCCTCTACGTGCTTCGCACGCTCGTCGACGACGCGATCCCGCTGAATTCGGGCTGCCTCGAACCGGTGACGGTCACGATCCCGCCGGGTTCGATGCTGTCACCGCAGTACCCGGCCGCGGTCGTCGCCGGGAACGTGGAGACGTCGCAAGCGATCGTCGGCGCGCTCTACGGCGCGCTGAAGGTGCAGGCCGAGGGCAGCGGCACCATGAACAACCTGATCTTCGGCAACGCGCGGCAGCAGTACTACGAGACCGTTGCCAGCGGTTCGGGAGCGGGCGACGGCTTCTGCGGCACCGATGTCGTGCAGACACACATGACCAATTCCCGTCTGACCGACCCGGAGGTGCTGGAACTGCGCCACGACGTGAGGTTGGAGGAATTCTCGATACGGTCCGGAAGCGGCGGCGGGGGCCGTTGGCGCGGCGGCCACGGCGCAGTCCGCCGGCTGAAGTTCCTGGCACCGATGACGGTCACGATCCTGTCCGGTCACCGCCGGGTCGCGCCCTACGGTATGGCAGGCGGAAACGATGGCGGGCACGGAAAGCAGTGGGTCGAACGCGCCGACGGCAGGCGCGAAGACGTCTCCGGCTGCGACACCGTCGAGGTCGCTGTCGGAGACGTGTTCGTCCTCCACACGCCCGGCGGCGGGGGATACGGCATGATGGCGCGTGATGTCGCGCATGAATCCTCCACGCATGGTTGACGCACCATCGCGGACCGATCCCGTCATCCGAGCACTGTCCCAAGTGATCGGCGGACCGCATGGTCGCCATGCCGTAACGGAACCGCAGCGCCGATTCTGGATTCCGGTGCGGGTAGTCCTGTTCGGCGCGATCGTCATGTTCGCCGCCGCGTGGCTGCAGAAACTGCCGTGCGCGACCGGCGAATGGACAGACTACGGGCAATACACGCAGCTGTGCTATTCGGACATACGCGCGCTGTGGGGGGCCGAACGTTTCGACGTCGGCGCGATCCCGTACTTCGAGCATCCGGTCGAGTACCCGGTCCTCAGCGGCATATTCATGGGTGTCGCCGGCCTCCTGTCGTACGCGCTGCTGGGCGAAGGCGGCGGCACCGTCTACTACCATCTCAACGCGATCGGGCTGCTGACCAGCGGCGTCATCGCCGTGGCCGCGCTCTATCGACTGCGACAATCGCGCCCCTGGGACGCGATGATGCTGGCCGTCGCGCCCATCATGCTCGTGACCGCGCTCGTCAACTGGGACCTGCTCGCGGTAGCCCTGACCACGGGCGCGCTACTGGCTTGGGCGCGCCGACGCGTCTGGTGGGCCGGAATTCTGCTCGGCCTGGCGGTAGCCGCGAAGTTTTATCCGCTGCTGATCCTCGGGCCGCTGCTGGTGCTGGCGATACGACATCGGCGCTGGGGCCCGGCCGTAAAAACCGCCGCCACAGCGGCAGCCACCTGGCTGGCCGTCAACGCCACGTTCATGCTGTTCGCCTATGACGGCTGGAGTCGGTTCTTCCAGCTCAATTCGGAAAGGCCCATCGACTGGGGAACAACCTGGTACATCCTGCGTGCCTATACCGCCGAAGGATCATCGCTGTCGAATGTGTTGGCCGACGTCCCCACGGTCAACTGGATGTACCTGGTAGCGCTCGTGCTGTGTTGCGTCGGCATCGCCTACATCGGATGGACCGCTCCGACGCCGCCGCGCTTGGCGCAGCTGGTGTTCCTCGTCGTCGCCGCGTTCCTACTGACAGGCAAAGTCTGGTCGCAGCAGTACGTGCTGTGGCTGCTGCCGCTTCTCATACTCGCGCGGCCACAATGGCGGGCGTTCCTGCTGTGGCAGGCGGCCGAGTTCTTCTACTTCATCGCGTTCTACGGCCAGATGTTGAGCACGGCACAGTCGCAGGATGACGAGCTACCGGCATGGGCGATCCCCAGCTCCGAATGGGTCTTCGTGTTGGCGGCGCTTGCGCGCGCCACTATGGTCACGGTGCTGTGCGTACTGGTGATCCGCGACATCTATCGACCGGAGCACGACGTCATCCGCCGCACGTACGGCACCGACCCGGAGGCGGGGATGCTGCTTCCCGCCAACGACGAATCGCCGGCTAAAGCGAAAAGACGATGACGTCGCCGTGATCAGTCACCGTGATCGACGAATCGGTGCGCGGCTGGTCCAGCACGTACTGCCACGGCGTCCCGTCGATCTCGTTGCGGAGCAAGACGACCGTTTCGATCCCGGCGTCGCGCAGCGCTTCGACACTGCGGGCAGCCGGGAACGCTTCAGAGCTTTCTCGCAGGTCCGTGAGCTCTTCGGGGGTGAAAGCCGCGGTGCCGTTGGCCACCTGCGGATAGCCGTCGATCGTCCAATACTGCACCTTGTAGTCGCCGGCATCGTCGGATGGCAGGACCAGGGCCGGGGATTCGACGCCGGCGAGGTCGATGGGCGGTTCCGGTGCCTTCAACATCGGCGAGGAGCTGTAGCCCTCCATCAGCACCAACACGAGCGGTAGGAACAGCGCCAGCCGCACGGGAACCGGCACGGACAGGCTCCAGCGCGCATCGATGCTGCCCTCCTCGGCGTACTTATCGATCCGGTCGGCCAGATGCGTCAATGTCCCGGCCGCAAGAACGGCCAGCACCACACACGTGTAGAGCACCAGACGGCCGGGAGTGCGTAGGCCGTCGAAACCGGGCACGTAGTTGAACAGCAGCCCGTACGTCCACGCGCCGTCGTCGAGGAAATTGGTTCCCAGCGCCAACACGACGCTCAATGTCGCACCCAGCAGCAGGAATGCACGCTGCCTCAGGCTCCACGCCGACCAGAACAGGCCCGCGATGGCGAGTGCGGTGACAGTGAACCCGACGAGCAGACTCATTTCGGGCGCCCACGCCAAAGTGTCTCGTACAGGCGCATGCGCGGCACCCCACAGGACGGACTCGCTCGGGCTCGTCAGGAAGCTCGACCACTGTGGCGAATACATGTCGAGGTCGTCGAGACTGCGGTTCGCTTCCGGGTGGTCCTGCGCGACCCGGAAGTAAGGAATCGACAGCGCCAACGCTGTTGCCGCGAAAACGATCCCGCCGGCGGCGTCGGCGATGATGATGCGCCACGGCAGGTTCTTGAATCGCTTCACCGCCCACACCACGAGCGTGACCAGCATTGTTGCGCCGAGGAAATACCCGAAGGCGACACCCATTGCGAAGCCGAGTGACACCTGCCAGGCCGCGACGAGCCACCCGCCGATTACCCAGCCGGGCCGTACCCGTTTCGCCTCGTATCCGCGACGCATCGACCAGCCGTGCCCGCGCGCGAGCATCGCCAGCGACAACGCGATCGCCCCGATCGACAAGACGTTGAGGTGTCCTTCGTGTGCCAGCTTCCACGGTGCGTACGCGAACGCGGCCGCGCCGACGGCGGACCCGGCGGTGCGGGCACCGAGCTGACGCAGCAACACATAGGCGCCGAAGAAGGCCAACGCGAACGTAGCCAGGTAGACGATGTTGTAGCGCAGCAGCGCGGCCTCGTGGCCGGTCCCGATCAGCGACAACGGCAGGTATCCCAGGAGCGTGTCGGTGAAGGCGAATGAATGCGTGGCCGGATAGAAGACATTGGTGTTCCACATCCCCATGGGGTTCGTCCACAACGCATGCCCGGACCAGGAGAGGATGTGTGCTTGTTGCAGCGGATCGCCGAGGTCGTGGGGGATCGAGTGCATCGGGTCGGTCAGCACGCGCCAGTTCATCGCCATAGCGAGCATGACGCTGGCCAGTCCGGCGATGGTCCATTCGTGCCTCACCGTCGCCCATATGCGGCGCCTTATCCGCTGGCCCCGGGTTGCGGCGAGGGGTGCGGCATCCTCGTCGGTGTCGCGGGCCGCGAACCGTTGCCACCGGTCGTCGGCCTCGCCACCTACGTCGTCGGGTGACGACTGTGGTGGGCTTTCTTCGTCTTCAATGGCACGTTCTCCGGCCTCAGTGGAGGTCATCCAGTGATTCGCTCTCGCAGTTTCTCAATGTCTTCGGCTTGAGCCTGCGCTTCGC
The DNA here is from genome assembly GCA_019112895.1 of Candidatus Stackebrandtia faecavium. Taxonomy (GTDB): domain Bacteria; phylum Actinomycetota; class Actinomycetes; order Mycobacteriales; family Micromonosporaceae; genus Stackebrandtia; species Stackebrandtia faecavium. Next base: position 8,989 of record DXIM01000119.1, on the reverse strand, counting down.
CCGGGGTTTCCACAACCGCGGGACAGCCCGCTTCGGCGATCGCGTCGGCTATCAGTTGAGGATCAATAGTGCCGGAACCGATGTTGGCATGCCTATCGCGTCCGGACCCGAATTCGTAGCGAGAATCGTTGGCGTGGATGAGATCTATTTTTCCTGTGATCGCGGTGACTCGTTCCACGACTCCTGATAGGTCTTCGCCGCCGGCGTGGGCGTGGCACGTATCGAGGCAGAACCCGGGTTCAAATTCGCCGATCACGTCCCATAGGGCGGCGAGGCTGTCGAAGTATCGCGCACAGGAGTAGTCGCCGCCGGCGGTGTTTTCGATGAGAATCGGGACGTCGAATCCGCCCTGGTCGATTCCGTACTGGAATGCCTTACGCCAGTTGTCGTATCCGACTTCCATGTCGGTTCCTTTGGTGACGCTGCCGCCGTGGACGACGAGCCCCTTGGCGCCGACCTGCGCGGCCGCTTGTGCCTGCTGGAACATGAGGCGGCGGCTCGGCACGCGCACGCGGTTATTTGGGGACGCCACATTGATCAAGTAAGGCGAATGGATGAATATGTCCACCTCGGCCGAACGCAAAGTCTCGGCGTCATTGCGAGGCACCGGCTTCGCCCACCGTTGCGGATTTCCGAGGAAGAATTGGACGACGTCGGCGTTTCGCGCTTGCGCCTCCGCTATCGGGTCGGCCGCGTCCACGTGGGAACCAATACGCATGAGGTGAGGGTACTTGTTGCCGACCCACTCAGTCGCGCATGGCGCGGAATACCGACATACCCCACGAACCGCTAGTACGGGACACACATTCTCGAATACGACACGTTACTGTAAAACAATCACTTCGTTAACCCTGTGGATGCCTGTTGATATTTCCGCGCTCGTTCGCAATATCGACCGGTTTCGCCAAGTGTTTTCGACAAAGTCAAATCGCGTCTTCGAGCGCTACTCGGAGACTGATATTGGTCGATGTCGTGGTATTGCGCCACTGCATTGACTCTTATAACGTGATCGTGTCTAACGTTTCGGGCATTTGATGCTTCGTTAACATCGGGCACCACCCGTAGGTAGGAGAACCATTCATGCGCCCTACTGGAGACAGCGGCCGGCGTCCCAGTCCATATCCTCGCCCGGCCACGCCTCGGGCGATCCCACGCAAAGCGCGCTCCCAGCGCCGGCGTTACGCAGCAGGCGCTGTGGCGGTAGCCGCAGCAGCGGCGATGACGTTCGGCTTCGTGAGCTCGTACTCGGCGGTGGCTGAAGAAGGCGATGCAAATACGGTCAGCTTCGACGGCAACTGCGGTGTACTCGGTGTACTGCACAAGTCCGAGCCGGATAAAGCAGAGCTCGAAGTGACCGAGGGACAGAAGGTCACCTTCGTCAACCAACTCGGCACCAAGGCCACCTTGAAACTCGGCGACGAGGAGTACGAGGTCGGCAAGGACGACAAGAAAGTCGTCAAGCTCGAAGAGTCCGGCGAGGCAGTTATGTCCCCGCATTGCCCGATCAAGCTGCGCGAGAAAGCTGATCCGAGCGCAATCACCGTGAATGCCAAGGAATCCGACGAGGGCAGCAAGGCCCCGGGTAACGGCAACGGCAACGGCGGCGAGAACGGCTCCGGTAACGATTCCGGTGACACCCCGGACTCCGGCAACCCTGGCGGCGACACTGACAACGGTGACGTCGGCGTTCCGAACGATGGCGAGGCTCCCGCCGCGTCGGGCAAGGTTCCCGACCCGAAGGACGACGCCAAGAAGGACGACGACGCTAAGAAGGACGACGAGTCCAGCGAGGCCGCCGCGCCTCCGGCGACCGACGGCGACACCCCGGCCAACGCCGAGGACACCGTCGAAGCGGCCGACACCTCGAACGCCCAGCAGGGCGCTTCCACGATGTTGGCGCTGCTCGCGGGCGTGTGCCTTGCAGGCGTGGGTGTGGCCGCGGTCCGCACGTTGATCGTGAACCGCACACCGGCTTAGTTCCACAACACTTCCGGCGATGCCGGCGAGGTCATTCGACTTCGCCGGCATCGCTGCGTTCACAGGGACGCCTTCGTGATTTAGGCTTAACGAACGTTAAGTCATACGTAGAAGGTGATGGAACCGGTGGATACGAAGGACCTCAACGAAAAGATTCTCGCGGGAGGCGCGAGCAAATACCACGATGCCAACGCCGAGAAAGGCAAACTGTTCGCACGCGAACGCATCGAACGCCTCGTCGATAAAGACTCGTTCGTCGAGGACGGTCGCTACGCCAACGCACTCGCCGGCGACCTGCCATCCGACGGCGTCATCACTGGCACCGCGCGAATCGATGGACGCGCCGTGTGCCTGCTCGCCAACGATTCGACCGTGAAGGCCGGCTCCTGGGGCGCGCGCACCGTCGAAAAAATGGTCCGCATCACCGATCGCGCGTATGAGCGCGGCATCCCCATGGTCTACCTCGTCGACTCCGCCGGAGCGCGCATCACCGACCAGGTAGAGCTCTTCCCGGGCCGCCGTGGGGCGGGACGCATCTTCCACAACCAGGTGCGCAACTCCGGCTCGATCCCGCAGGTGTGCGCGCTGTTCGGACCCAGCGCCGCCGGAGGCGCCTACATCCCGGCGTTCTGCGACGTCGTCGCGATGGTCGACAAGAACGCCTCGATGTACCTGGGATCCGACCGGATGGTCGAGATGGTGACCGGCGAAAAAACGACGCTCGAAGACATGGGCGGCGCGAAGGTGCACTGCACCGAGTCCGGCGTCGGGCATTTCCTCTGCAAGAACGAAGACGAAGCGCTCGACACCGTCCGCGACTACCTGTCGTTTCTGCCGGACAACTGGACGAAACAACCGCCGCGGACCGAACCGGGTGCCGCACCCGAAGCCGACCTGCGCGCGATGGTCCCCGAAAGCGAACGACGCGCGTTCGACATGCGCAAATACGCCAAAGGGATCCTCGATGACGGCTCCTTCTTCGAGATCCACGCGAAATGGGCGAAAGAGCTCGTCACCGGTTTCGGTCGCCTGAACGGCTGCCCCGTCGGCGTCGTCGGCAACAACTCGATGTTCAAGGGCGGCGTGCTGTTCATCGACTCCTCGGACAAAGCCGCCCGCTTCGTGCAGCTGTGCGACGCCTTCAACATTCCGCTGCTGTTCCTGGCGGACGTCCCCGGTTTCATGGTCGGCAGCTCTGTCGAAAAACAGGGCATCATCCGGCACGGCGCGAAAATGGTCAGCGCCATATCGGAGGCGACCGTCCCCAAGATCTGTGTCGTGGTGCGCAAGGCCTACGGCGCCGGCCTGTACGCGATGGCCGGTCCCGGCTTCGGCCCCGATGCGACGCTCGCCCTACCGACCGCGAAGATTGCCGTCATGGGCGCCGAAGCGGCCGTCAACGCGGTATACGCCAAAAAGATCGCGGCCATGCCGGATGAGGATGCACGCGAAGAATTCATTGCACAAAAGCGCGCCGAATACGAAGAAGACATCGACATCGTCCGGCTCGCCAGCGAACTCGTGATCGATTCGATCATCGAACCGGAAAATCTCCGCGACGAGCTCATCGCACGCTACGAAAGCCTCACCGAGAAAGACCGTTCGTTCTCCCGTCGTCGGCACGGCGTCACTCCAGTCTAGAAAGGCTCCTCATCAATGGATTTCACACTGACCTCCGACGAATCGGCGCTGCGCGACGCCGTCGCCGAATTCGCCCGCGAAAAGGTGGCTCCCGTCATCGGCGAGCTGTACGAAAACCACCAGTTCCCGTACCAGATCGTTGCTGAGCTCGGCCGCATGGGAATTTTCGGTGCCCCCTTCAGCGAGAAATACGGAGGCTCCGGCGGCGACTACTTCATGCTGTGCCTGGCGTTGGAAGAACTGGCACGCGTCGACTCTTCCGTCGCGATCACGGTCGAAGCGGGCGTGTCGCTGGGTGCGATGCCGATCTACCGTTTCGGCACCGCGAAGCAGCGCGATCGCTGGCTGCCGCGGCTGTGTCGCGGCGAGGCGCTGGCCGCTTTCGGCCTGACGGAGCCGGGTGGCGGCTCGGACGCGGGCGCCACGCAGACGAAAGCGGTCGTGGACAGCGACGAGTGGGTGATCAACGGCGGCAAATGCTTCATTACCAACGCCGGCACCGACATCACCGATTTCGTCACCGTGACCGCAGTGACCGGCACTAAACCGGACGGCAAGCCGGAGATCTCGTCGATCATCGTGCCGTCGGGGACCCCGGGCTTCACCGTCGGGAAGCAGTACTCGAAGGTCGGCTGGTGCGCCTCCGACACGAGGGAACTGTTCTTCGACGACTGTCGCGTCCCGCTCGAGAATCTCCTGGGGGAGCGCGGGCGCGGTTATGCGCAGTTTTTGCGGATCCTCGATGAGGGCCGTATCGCGATCGCCGCGTTGTCGACCGGTCTGGCGCAAGGCTGCATCGACGAATCGGTGCGGTACTCGAAAGAACGTCACGCATTCGGCTCTCCGATCGCGGATAACCAGGCGATACAGTTCATGCTCGCCGACATGGAGATGCGGGCACACACGTCCCGGCTCGCCTACTACGACGCGGCCGCTCGGATGCGTGCGGAAAAACCGTTCAAGCGGCAGGCGTCCATCGCGAAGCTGCATGCCTCGAACACTGCGGTCGATAACGCCCGCGCCGCCACGCAGATCTTCGGTGGTTACGGCTTCATGAACGAAACTCCGGTGGCACGCATGTGGCGCGACACGAAGATTCTTGAGGTCGGCGAAGGCACGTCCGAGATTCAACGCATGTTGATCGCGCGCGACCTGCTGTCATAGACGACGCAACACGGGCCGTGCCTCACCGGATGGAACCGGTGGGGTACGGCCTATTTTTTGTATGCCTTCAGCGCCTCATCGACGCTGTCGGCATCGGGGAACTCGAGGTACGGAGACGGGGAACGTAGGCCGTTGCTGGCCAGGATGTTGCTGAAGCCGTTCGACAACAAGGAGGACCGGAAAGCATCGGTCGCTGCCTGAAGGTCGGCGGTTTCGGTGTTGTACGGCACGTACGGGTACTCGAACGGCGCCAACTGCGGGAACGGTTCCACGAACATCAGCTTCTCGTCGGAGTTCTTGTTGTGCTGAGTCAAGGCGGTCTGCGACATGACTTTCGCACCGTCGGGGTTCGAAGTCAGTGAGACGCCCTTATTCGTGGACGAAGCGAGGTAGACGGCCATCGATGCGGCATCGGAGCGGGGATCGGAGGTTGCCACATCCGTCGACGTCAACGACACACCCGTCTCCTGGTCGGCCTCACCGTGTTTAATGGCCAAACCGACGGGGGCTTCGGCGACCGAGTCGATGCGTTCGTCGAGGGCACCGTTCAGGTTGCCGGTCAGTCGGGTCAACCAGACCGTACTTTCGGGCACCCACACGTCCGGGATCTCGACCTTCTCTACCGCGGCATCACCGACGTCGATCTCGCTGCCGTTGGCTTCTGCCATGGCCACCGCCATGGAGGCGGAGTCGGCCGGAACGACCGTGGCGTCGACGCAGATGCCTTCGGACGTCACTTTGTCGGCCTGCTGTTTCGCATGGGTTTTCAGTACCGGCGCGATTTCCGGCGCGGCCGCCACGGTGAGTTCGACTTTGTCACTGCATGCGTTGGCGCCTTCGATGGCCGTACCGAGGGCGACACCGGCGACGGGTGCCAAGACCAGCACCATCGCGAGTCCCATGAGGGTCCGCCGCGCCCGGGGGGACAACCGGGAGGGTTTGCGGTGTCTACGTGCCACGACGTGAGTGTAGATGAATTTAGCTAGATATTGGTATCCGTAATCAAACGATTACGGATACCAATATCTGCATTAGCTGCGTCGCCGTCCGCGCCGCTTCGGCGGCGTCAGTAGGTCGGCGACTGCGTTCAGTGTTTCAGGCACCACTTTGAAGTATGCCCATACGCCCCGCTTGTCGCGTTCCACGAGACCGGCTTCGGTCAGGATCCGCAAGTGGTGGCTAATGGTCGGCTGAGACAGCCCCAACGGCTCGGTCAGCTCGCATACGCAAGCTTCACTCCCCTCCGTCGCCTGAATGAGGCTGATCAACCGAAGCCGATTCGGATCGGCCAGGGCCTTCAGCACTCCGGCTATACGCTCCGCGTCACGGCGCGGAAGCGGCTCGCCCCCCACCGGCGACGCGGGGGTTGTGGTGTCAGCGATTACGCGTACCACGGTTTCATCCTCTCACCAAAACTATCGATTAGTATTTATATCACTACGGACTGTATGGACTTCCAGTGAGGGGTGGATGTTCGAGTTGCCGGCACACAGCTCGAAGTTTTTACAACTGTAGATCGATTTCTTCGAAAACGGCACGATATTCCAAACCTGCGGCAGAAATTTCCTTACGCGCCCCCCGATCAAGGATCACCGCAACCCCGACCGGCTCCGCACCTGCCTCACGCAGCGCATCGACCGCAGCCAACACGCTGCCTCCGGTTGTAGACGTGTCCTCGACGGCCAGCACGCGACGGCCGGCCACCGAAGGACCTTCGATGCGACGTTGGAGCCCGTGCGCCTTTCCTTCTTTACGCACGACACACGCATCGAGCTCGCGCGATGCGGCGTGCATCATCGCGAACGCGACCGGATCTGCGCCGAGCGTGAGCCCGCCGACGGCATCGAAATCCCAGTCGGAGACCAGGTCGCATAGGACGCGACCCAAAAGCTTCGCACCGCGCTGATGAAGGGTGACTCGACGCAGGTCGACATAGTAATCCGCCATCTGCCCACTGGACAGTGTGACGCGTCCCGGCACGACGGCCAGTTCGTTGATCAATGAAAGAAGTTCGCCCCGATCGGACATGGCGCCAGACTACGGCACCGCCGGAACGGGCATTGTGTCGGACTGTCGCTAAATGGTCACGCTAATGTGACCAAGGCCATATTTAATCGACGGATCGAAATATCAGCGCTGATCCTCGGTTTTACCGCGACGCGATATCACTTCTGCCCGTTCGGATATGCTCGACAACAGTCCATTAGGAACATGATGGATCACGCGGCTGATGGCCTTATACAAAACGGACGGAACACTCACGACCCGGCCACGCAGGAAGTCCCGCATCGCGGATTCGACCACGAAATCGGCGTCCAGCAACATCCACCGCGGCATGTCAGCCATTTCTATGGCTGCACGGTCATGGAATTCCGTGCGGACAAAGCCCGGGCATAGGGCCATGAGATTGACGCCCCCGCTGCGCGCAAGCGGAGCCATCGATTCACTGAAATTGGTGACCCACGCTTTAGACGCGTTATAGGTGGAGCCCGGCATGACCGGAGCGAAACCCGCCACCGAAGAAACGTTGATGATGCCGCCATGGCCACGCTGCCGCATCGGTGTCAACGCCGCGTGGGTGAGCCGCATGACCGCACGAATATTGAGGTTCAGCAGATATTCCTCATCGGCTACGTCGTTATCGGTGAATCCCTTGCCGAGGCCGAGCCCCGCGTTATTCACCAAGAGGTCCACATCGGCCGCAGCCTTTTCGACCGTTTCGCAATCATCGCGGTCGGTCAGGTCGGCCGCGATGGTGGATACGTCGACACCGAAGCGCGCCCGAAGGTCCGTCGCGGACTCCTCCAGGCGCGCTTTGTTGCGCGCCACCAGCAGCAGGTCATGTCCCTGCTGCCCCAGGTGGCGCGCAAACGCCGCCCCAATTCCGCTCGTAGCTCCGGTGATCAGTGCGGTATTCATGCCTCTAGCTTGCCATTGACCGGACTAAGCCTGCGGGGGCGGACCCTGCGGCGGGAAGCCCTGCGGGGGCGGACCCTGCGGGGGCGGACCCTGCGGCGGCGGACCCTGCGGCGGGAAGCCCTGCATCGGGTCCGGCTTCGGTTTACGGAAGAAGTTGTTCGACGCCGGCAACGCCAACAGGATGATGACCGCCACGTAAGCCACAAGCGACACGATCATGAGGACCATGCTCACCGGCGTGACCCACGACGGTTGTGCGGAAGCGACCGCATCCTCTAGGGCCTTAGCGGCTCCCGGTTCCACACCTTCGATGTTGGTCTGAGCGCCAGTGAACGGTAGAGAAATGGCGCCGCAGCATGCTCCCAAACCGGCAAGGACCCAGGTCGCGATGCGGGCCCAGTTTTTGCCGCGCATATGAATGGCACCGAACACCGCCAGCAGGACACCCGGGATCAGACCGATCGTGACCCCACCGTAGACAGCAAACTGCATGGTGGTGGTTATCGTCGATGCCTCGCTCGGCGAAAGATGTTCGGCCGAGGCCTGGCTCACGGCATCGATCAAAGCCGGCGACGTAACGAAAGTGATGATCGCTGAAATGACTGACAGGGCCAACAACGCGAACTGCAGATACGCCGCGATGGTGACCGTCGAAGGCCGCGGAGGCGGCGACGGATTCGGTGAAGAACTGGCGTCGTAAGTCATGCGGAGATCGTAACTGTCGCTGCAAAATCTTCGCTAGTGAAGATACCGCTGTTCGCGCCGCAATCGAGAAATCGTGGCGAACCATTCTCGACTCGCGGGCACGACCATCAGAACCAGGACGACGAAATAACTCGCCATCGCCACAATCGACAGGACGCTGATGACGGTCAAGCCCTCGTCCATGGATTCGGAGCCCACAAGCACCTCCCCCAAGATCAAGCCGTTCGACAGGCAACACAACCCCGTGAACAGGCCATACGCCACGATGCTTGCGATCCGCGCCGCCTGCATACCCCGGAACACTCCGATGGCGAGGAACAAGAAACCCAAGCCGATAACGAACGAGAACATCAAGACGACGACGGCCAGAAACAGCTCATCGTCGCCTTCAGACATCCCGGTGAAAGCCGTGAGCGCGCCCATCGCTACGTGCAAAATCACGTGGAGAACCGTGATCAATCCCGCGATCGTCACGACCGGCGGTCGTTTCGGATACGCGAAAGCATTGTGGCCCGCATGGGCGCCATTATGGGGTGACTGCGGCTGAAACTGATTCGGGTCAGACGGATACGAGTAAGTCATG
>DXIM01000018.1 GCA_019112895.1 Candidatus Stackebrandtia faecavium | reverse complement strand
GTCGACACCGATGGGGACGGCCTGGCGGATGTGCGTATGACCGACACCACCGGTGATGGTGTGCAAGACACCGTGACCGTCGAAGACGACAAGGTCGACTCCGGCCCACAACTCGGCGACAAAGCCTAATAGCTCGATTGCTGGCCCGTGCCCCGCAGCCGTACAGGTTGCGGGGCATATTTGCGGGTAAACCCTGATGTCGTTTCCGCCGGTGCGCGCTATAACTGTCTGCGCTACACCTGTTTTCGATTCCGCGGGAGCGACATGTGGGGTATGGACAGTGAGCGCGACGTGGCGACCCATCCTGGCCCGATCTCGCGTCACGTTGCTGACATGGACCGGATACTCGTCGGTCCCCGCGGCGCGAAAGCGGACATCCTGGACGAGGTGCGCGACGGTCTGGATGATGCGGCGGAGGGGTTCCGTGAGGCGGGGTGTTCCGCTCTGGAGGCGGAACGCGCCGCTGTTGCCGAGTTCGGGGAAGTGGCGCGGGTGGCGCCGGAACTTCAGCGCGAGCTGGCGGTGACGCGTGCGCGGCATGCGTTGATGTTCTTCGTTTTCGCGGGTCCAGTGGGCGAGCTGGTGTCGCGGTTCCTGTGGTCGAATGCCGATCCCGTGGCGCAGCCGCCGCCGTCGGCCGCGTTCGAGTTGGCGAAGATCGTGGATCTCGCTGCGTGGTTGCCGAGCATTCTTGCGGCGGTCGCGCTGCTCGTGATGGGGTTCTGCGAGAGGGCGTGGCCGTTGCGCTCGGGTTTCGTCCGCTGTGTCGGCTATGGCGTGTTGGTAAAGGCGGCGTGGGTTGTGGTCACGGGTGTCTCGTTGTCGTTGCTGTTCGGCAATCAGGCGATCATGATGCCGAGTCCGGGGCCGGAAAGCTTGGCGGTCGTGTTCACGTGGTCGCTGTGGGTCTATGCGTTGTGGCTCGCGTTCGGTTGTTTGCGGGCCGCGCGCGCCGGGGAACGACGGTCCGTTTCCGTCAACTAGTGCCCAAGACGGTGGCCATGATGTGGGTGGTTTGTTTCCACTCACCGCGCTGCTGGGCGAGTTCGCGGGCGCCTGCATGCGTCAACGAGTAGACACGGCGTTTGCGACCCCCAACGTTGCTCCAGGTGCTTTCGAGATACCCGGCGCGTTCTAGCCGACGCAGTGCCGGGTAGACGGTCCCGGTCGGCAGGTCGAGCGCGCCGCCGCTGCGGGTTTTCAGGGTTTCGATGATCGCGTAGCCATGGTGCGGTTCGGTTTCAAGGGTGGCAAGGAGCATCGCATCGAGATGTCCACGCAGTGAGTCCGCCTTCATGCGTAGCAAATCTACATGTTTTCGAACTGCTCGCCTAGGCGAGAACGCCTTTTATGTGTAGCCTGGCAATATGTTGCCACGCTACCTATTCAGTGTCTCATGATCGCCGACCTTGCGCGCTGGCAATTCGGGATCACGACGACCACCCACTGGATGTTCGTCATGGTGACGCTCGGCATGGTCATTGCCGTCGTATACCTGCAGACCCGGGCGAACCTGACTCGAGACCCGCGCAAACGGGCGCAACTGTACAAAATGACCCGTTACTGGGGGCTGATGTATGTCATCAACTACGCGATGGGCATCGCCTCCGGAATCATCCTCGAATTCCAATTCGGCACGAACTGGAGCGGACTCACCCACTTCGTCGGCAACGTGTTCGGGGCTCCCCTGGCAGTCGAGACCCTCGTCGCGTTCGTCGCCGAGTCCACGTTTCTGGCCCTGTGGATATTCGGCTGGGGCAAACTGCCGCGATGGGCCCACACCACGCTGATCTGGCTCGTGGCGGCCTCCGCCTACGCCTCGGCTTTCTGGGTGCTCCTCGCCAACGGCTTCATGCACGCACCCGACGGGTACGACATTGGCTCAGACGGTGCGGCGCACCTCGACAGCGTCGCGGCGTTGCTGCTCAACGGCAACGCCTGGTGGGCGTTCCTCCACGTCATCGGCGCGGGGCTCGCGGGAGGCGGCGTCATCATTGTGATCGTCAGCGCGGTGCATCTGTATAGAAGAAGCCGTCAACGCGACTTCTTTGTCCGCTCGTTTCGCCTCGGATACGTGATGGGTTTCGCCGGGATGATGTGGACATTCTTGACCGGCTGGGCCCAATACGGCCACGTGGTGCAAAACCAGCCCGGCAAAAGCCTCGAAGTCATGGCCGGTGGGGAACGAGCCGTGGCCATCAATGCCACGTTGACGCAACAATTCGGTCAAGGAGACTGGCTCCCGTCCGGCGGGGTCTTCACCGCTTTCATCGTCATGATGACGATCGGAGAATCGGCCGGGCCGTGCATGCTGTTCGGTCTGCCGCTGTTGATCCGCGAGTGGAGCGCGAAAGCGCGTTGGCTTCTGCCGGTCTTCTGGCTCGCGCTCCCGTTGCCGTTCGTGGCGGCCGCCGCCGGCTGGATGTTTCGCGAAATGGGGCGCCAGCCGTGGATCGTCTACGGACTCCAGAGCACACAGGACGCGGTCAGCGACATCAGCGTGACTAGCATGTGGACGTCGCTCATCGTTTTCAGTGCGATCGGCCTCAGCCTGCTGTTCACCAATTGGTGGCTCATCGGCCGTGCCGCCGCGCGCGGTCCGGAACGGGAAATCTTCGGTGTCCTGCCAGACGGAACGATTCCGGCCCCCGAGGACAGCGAATTCGACGAAGAGCTCTTGCCGGAAGGAAAACGCCATGCCGGAACTGTTTTATCTGCTGCTGGGGGCCGTGTTCTTCGGTTACTTCGCTTTGGCCGGTTACGACTACGGGGTCGGCGCGCTTCTGACGGCCGTAGCCCGCACAGACCAAGAGCGCCGCATGACGCTATCCGCATTGGGCCCGTTCTTTCTCGGCAACGAGGTGTGGCTCGTCGCCGGATTGGGCCTACTGATCGGGGCGTTTCCGATGCTCGAAGGTGCGCTGCTGTCCGCGCTGTACCCGGTAGCCACTCCGCTCATAGCCACGATTGTCATTTTCACCGGTGCCGTGCAGCTGCGCAGCCGATTCGTCGGCGCCCGCGTGGCATGCGACTGGATCATCGTCGGTAGCGCCATTGCGACGGCATTCGGTTGGGGCGCGGTGCTGGGGTTCATGCTGCAGGGGTTTCCGCTCCGCCTCGGCCCGTTGCCTGTCTTCGCCGGGGCCGCGACGACGTCGGTGTTCGTGATGCACGGAGCCGGGCTGTTGAGCCTACGGGCGCCCGCGGTCGTGCGAGCGCGTGCGCGGCGCGTCGCGGTGGTCATGGGGCACGCGGCGTTGGCGATGACAGCGGCGACGGCTGTGACCGCGGTCGCGTTCGGCGGCGCGATCCATCAGTGGCCGCCGGCGGCGGCATTGACGGTGGCCCTGCTGTTCGCCGTGTGGTTCGCGCGCCGGTTGCACAGTCGGCGGCGTCACGGCATCGGATTCGCTGCCACGGTCCCAGCGGCAGGGCTGCCGGTGGTGATCACCGGAGTGGCGATGTTTCCGTACATGTTTGTCGATGCGGCCGGATCGTTGACCGTTACGGATTCGACCGCTTCGGGGCCGACACTGGACTTCCTCGCGTACGCGGTGCTTCCTTTGCTTCCCCTGCTGGTGGCGTTCCAGTTCGCCACGTGGTGGCTATGGCGCAGGGCTCCCGAACGACCAATCTTCTACTGAGCGTAGAATCATGGCGATGCGACCCCTGGACCGCGTGACCCGCAGGCTGTCGAGCCTCCGTCGATACGTGGTGGCCACCGGCCTGATAGCCGGCGGCCAGGCGGTACTGATCGTTGTCCAGGCCGCATTCCTGTCCAGCGCACTCGCACATGCAGTAATGCATTCGGCCTCAAACCTCGCGGGTGCGCTGGCAGGCTTCAGTATCGCCATATGCGCGCGGGCGCTCCTGTCCTGGGGTCAGCGCACTACGGCAGACCGCGGAATCGCACACGTAAAGACGCAGGTCAGGGGCGAAATCCTGGAGGCTGCGGTCGCGCAGCGAGGCAAGGCCGGAGAAACCGTCACGCTCGCCACCAAAGGCGTCGACGGGCTCGACGCCTACATCAACGGTTACCTGCCGCAACTGTGCCTGGCGGCGACGATGCCGATCATCGGCCTGGCCGTCGTATTCGCCGTCGACGTCTCCTCGGGCGTGATCATCGCGTTGACGCTGCCGCTCATACCGATATTCGGCATTCTCATCGGTTTGCAGACCAAGACACGCATGAACCGGCAATGGCGGAAACTGTCGATGCTCGGCGGGCATTTCCTCGACATGATCGCTGGCTTGACGACGCTGCGCGCGCACGGCCGCGCGCGCGATAAAGCCACCGACGTTCGTGCCGCGGCCCACGGATATCGCCGCGCCACGATGTCGACGCTGCGGGTCGCGTTCATGTCGGCGCTGGCCCTGGAGCTCGTGGCGACCGTCGGCGTCGCGCTCGTCGCCGTCCCTATCGGGCTACAACTGGTCGACGGTGCCATCGCGATCCAGGCGGCGTTCTTCCTGTTGCTATTGGCCCCGGAGATATACGCGCCGCTGCGTGCCGTCGGTACCCAATACCACGCGGCGCAGGAAGGTTTGACGGCCTTGCATGACGCATTCGAAGTCATCGACGGGAAGCCGAATCCCCGCGCGAAGGCGGCGCGGCGTGACGTGCCGTTCGGGACGGTCAACTTCGAACAGGTCGTTGTCGGCTATGAGGGCCGCGCGACGCCCGCGCTCGAAGGCGTCGACGCCGCTATCGAGCCCGGGAGCACAGTGGCGCTCGTCGGGCCGAGCGGCGCAGGGAAGACATCCCTATTGAACGCACTGTTGGGCTTCGCCCAGCTGCGCGACGGCACCATCTCATGTGCCGGCTGCAATATAGACACAATTGATCATGACGAGTGGCTACGGCGGATCGCGTGGATACCGCAGCGGCCACACCTGTTCGCGATGAGCGTCGCCGACAACATCGCGCTCGGCCAGCCGGACGCCGAGCGCACCGAAATCCTGGCCGCCGCCCGAGACGCTTACGTGAACGAATTCATCGACGATCTTCCGGCCGCCATGGATACGCGGCTCGGCGAAGAAGGTTACGGCCTATCGGCCGGGCAGCGGCGCCGCATCGGCCTGGCCCGTGCGTTTTTGCGGATACGTCGCCATGACTGCCCGCTGGTGCTCCTCGATGAACCCACGGCCGGCCTCGACGCGCACAGCGAAAAAGTCGTCGCCGAAGCGACAAGACGCCTGCTGGACGACCGGACCGCGATCCTGGTCGCACATCGGCCGGCGCTGCTCGACCGCGCCACCCAGGTCTGGCGTATCGCCGACAACCGCCTGATCGATGTGCGGCAAAACGCCTCGCTGCGAGCAAGTCATGCCTGAGCTGCGCCTCCTGCGACTCGTCGCGCCGCATCTGCCACGCATCATGTGGGCCGCACTCCTGGCGACTGTTGCGCAGCTGTCTGGCATCGCGCTGATCGCCACCGCCGCATGGCTGCTGGCCAGCGCCGCCGACCAACCCCCGTTGACGTCCCTGACCGTGGCGATCGTCGCCGTCAGGGCGTTCGCGATCGGCCGTGGCGTCGCGCGTTACCTCGAACGCCTGTCCGGCCACGATGCGGTGCTGCGCGCGCTTGCCGACATCCGCGGTGAGATCTTTTCGTCACTGACGCCGCTGGCCCCGGCCGGCAACGCCGTGTTCCGCAACGGCGACCTGTTGAGCCGACTCGTCAGCGACGTCGACAAAATCCAAGACCTGATACTGCGAGTCTGGATCCCGGCCCTGACGGCGTTGCTGGTCGCAGCGGCCGTCGTGTGCTTCACCTTCATGTATTCGGTCGCAGCTGCGGGCGTGCTGCTGCTCGCGGTCGTGCTGTCCGGTGTGGTGCTTCCGTTGCTGTGCGGCAGATTCGCGGCATCGTTCGACGCCGAAATATCGGCCGAGCGTGGCGCCTTCGCTGCCGCGACCGCCGACCTGGTTCAGGGCGCCCAGGACCTCGCCGCCTACGGCGCCAGCGATGAGGCGAAGCGTCGCGCGTACGGGCACGCTCGGGCGGCCGCCGACGCGCAGAAGCGTGGCGGGCGGATGGAAAGCCTTGCGGTGCTTGCGAATTCGCTGATAGCCGGGGCTGGAGTCATCGGGGTGTATCTGGCGGCGCCAGACCTCGGCGTCATGACCGTGGTGTTGGCTTTGACAGCGCTGGCCACGTTCGAAACGACCGGCCCGCTGCCGCAGGCGGCCCGGCAGCGAGTTGAAGCGGGAGCCTCGCTTGCGCGGGTGCTGGATCTGCTTCGCGCGCCCGCGGCGGTTGCGGATCCGCGCGAGCCGGCGCCGCTGCCGGAACCGCCGTATCACCTGTGTGTCGAGAACGCACGCCCAGCGATACCCGGCCGTGCCGAGATGGGCGTGGGGCTCGACCTGGACCTGCCGCCGGGAAAACGCGTCGCGATCGTGGGCGCATCGGGGGCGGGGAAGTCGATGTTGTTGAACATGTTGGTGCGGTTCATCGGCATCGAGTCGGGGCGCGTCACGTTGTCAGGGGAGGACGTGACGCGCCTATGCGGCGACGATGTCCGCGGCGTGATCGGCGGGATGCTCGGTGACGCGCACGTGTTCAACGGCACCGTTTCCGACAACCTCGCGATCGGTGCGCCCGGCGCCGACCAGGACCGGATGCGCTTGGCCCTGGCCGCGGTCGGTCTCACTGACGTGCAGTTGTGGACCCGGGTCGGTGCGGATGCGCAGGACTTGTCGGGCGGCCAACGGCAGCGACTGCTGATGGCGCGTGCGCTGTTGGCGTCGCACCCGATCATGGTGTTGGACGAGCCGACTGAGCATGTCGACCCGGCGACGGCCGCCTCCATCGTGCTGGATACATTGCGACTCACCCGAGGTCACAGCCTCATCATGGTGACGCATAGATTTGATTGTCTCGACATGTTTGACGAGGTTCTAGTGATGGACCAGGGCCGCGTGATCCAACGCGGCACGCATGACGAATTGTTGGAAGTCGACGGTCAATACCGGCGACTGTTTGAGGTTTCGAAGGTGTGCTGACTCCGTGAACTCTATTGCCATTGATCGACGCGACGCCCGCGAGAACGCAGGTCGACGCAGTCCTTTCGCCGTCTTGCTGCGGTTGTGTGTCGCCGGCTTCGCGGTCGCGCTGACTTTGCTGGTCGGCGCGACCCCCGCTTACGCTCACGCGCAACTCATCTCCTCGACCCCGGAGGACGGCGCGGAACTGGACGAGGCGCCGAGCGAGATCGTGCTCGAATTCTCCGAAGAGGTCGACGCCGACTCGACCGAGATCGCCGTGACTAAAAGCGGCGAATCCGACCCGCTGCCCGGTACCGAGATGACCGTCGAGGAACGCGAAATCACGGTGCCGGCGGACTTTCCCGAAGCCGGCGACTACACCGTCGCGTACCGGCTGGTTTCGAAGGACGGCCATCCTGTCGAAGGCAGTGTGGAATTCACTGTCGCAAACGGGTCCGAGAAGTCCGATGTGTCGGTTCCGGCGTCTCCCGAGGCCGACCGCGATGACGCCACGTCCGATGCCGGTATCGGCTGGGCCCCGATCGTGGCGATCGCCACTGTTGTGCTGGTGCTCGTGATCGTCATCGTCTTGGTCATGCGGGCGCGCAAACAAACCGAATAGGCCCATCAAGCAGGGTCGATACCCGGCGCGTCGACCGATGTCGGCGCGCCGGAGGTGTATGTGGGTCACAAAATAGCGCCGGGACCTGCCGGGCTGTCAGTCGCGACCGCCACAGCGCACGCTCCCGGATCCCCATTTGCGCCGCTGCTGCGCTAACGTCACCGGTGGTTTGCGTCGCGCGTGTCATCGCGTCAAGGCGGGAACCATAAGAGAGGCTGTCGCGCAGCGAAGCCGGTGAGAGTCCGGCACTGTCCCGCAACTGTAAGCGTCCCGACGTAAGTCAGAGCGCCTGCGTTTCAGCCGCGAACCACGCTTTCGAGGAACGAGCGTCTCGCACGGCGGCTAACCCTGCCGGCAAGGCAACCCTTGTTCGCCTCGACCGGCAAGGAGAAGCCCATGAATACCCGATCCAAGTTCGCATCGACCGTGGCGCTCGGCGTCGCCGCGGTCCTCGCCCTGTCCGCATGCAGCGAGTCCAACCCGGACCCTGAAGTATCCAAAGAAGACGGATCTTATTCCGCTGGTGGCGTCACTCTAGACGGTCCCGCCGAGCGCATCGTTTCGTTGTCCCCGACCGCGACCGAAATGCTGTACGCGATCGGCGCGGAAGACCAGATCGCCGCCGTTGACCAACAGTCGAACTACCCGGAGGAAGTCAAACCGGGGGAGTTGGATGCCTTCGCCCCGAACGTGGAAGCGATCGCCGGCAAGGACCCGGACCTGGTCGTCCTTTCTCACGACCAGGACGGCATCGTCGGTCAGCTCGAGGAGGTCGACATTCCGGTCTACAGCGCTTTGGCCGCGACCTCCGTCGACGACGTGTACCAGCAGATCGATGACCTTGCGGCGCTGACGGGCCACATCAACGATGCCGAAACCGTCACCTCCGATATGCAAAAAGACTTCGACAAAATCTCGGAGGACGTGCCGGAGACCGACGAGCCGTTGACGGCTTACTACGCCCTCGACACCGAAAACTATTCGCTCACGTCGCAGACGTTCGCCGGTTCGCTGATGGACCAGGCCGGTTTCGAGAACATCGCGGACGACGCCGACGACGCCAAAGAAACCGGCGGTTACCCGAAACTGTCGGCCGAATCGATCGTCGACGCCGATCCGGACGTCATTTTCGTGGCCGCCGGCGGCGAGGAAGCGGCTAAGGAAATCGCCGGACGCGACGGTTGGGACTCGATCGAGGCGGTTGAGGAAGACCAGGTTGTTGTGCTCGACGACGACATCGCGTCCCGATGGGGCCCGCGGATGGTCGACCTTTACGCCGCGTTCGTCGATGCCGCGGTGCAGGCCGCGTAACGGCGAACGGCGCAGTGCTGCCTGAGAATTGACGTGACTACGCAGACCGTTTCGCCATCGGCGCCGGCCCGGCCGCGTGCGGCCGGGCTGCGCGCCCGATGGGTCGTGCTGTGCTTCGCACTGTTGCTGCTCGCCGTCGTCGCCGGCGTAGCGGTCGGCCCGGTCTCGTTGCCGCTGCAGAACGTGGCACTGTCCCTTGTGAATCATATTCCCGGTGTCGATGTCGACACCGGGCTCAGCGACACGCAAAACGCGATCATATGGAAGCTGCGGCTGCCCCGGGTGGTGCTGGCCCTGCTCGTGGGC
This sequence comes from Candidatus Stackebrandtia faecavium, assembly GCA_019112895.1. Lineage (GTDB taxonomy): Bacteria > Actinomycetota > Actinomycetes > Mycobacteriales > Micromonosporaceae > Stackebrandtia > Stackebrandtia faecavium. Next base: position 4,190 of record DXIM01000018.1, on the reverse strand, counting down.
GCGATGCTGTCCATGGCCGGTGGCTGCTACCAGGGCGTTTTCCGTAACCCGCTCGCCGACCCGATGCTGTTGGGTGTCGCCGCCGGCGCCGGGCTCGGCGCGACGTTTTTCATTATCGCGCGTGCACACGGCGCCAAGCTCGACCCGCACCTGCTGCCCTTGGCTTCCTTCCTCGGCGGGATAGTCGCGCTCACCGCGACCTACCTACTGGGAACTTCAGGTGGTAAACGACGACGAGGCACCGTCACCCTCGTGCTGGCGGGAGTCGCCGTATCGAGCTTCCTGACTGCCGTCCAAACGTTCGTCCAACAGCGCAACATCGACACGATCGAAAGTGTCTATTCGTGGCTTTTGGGGCGCATCTCGCTCGCCGACTGGCAGGACGTGTACCTGCTGTTGCCCTACGCGGCCGTCACCGCGGTGGTCGTGCTCATCCGGCGGCGAGAACTGGACGTGCTGTCCGTCGGCGATGACGAAGCCTCCGCGCTCGGGCTGCATCCGCAAAGCGTACGGCTGATCCTGTTGGCAGTGGCGTCGTTGGCTACGGCCGCCGCGGTTTCTGTCAGCGGACTTATCGGCTTCGTCGGGATCGTCGTGCCGCACATCGTGCGACTGTTGGCGGGGCGTTCCTACCGGTCAATCCTGCCTCTGTCGATGCTGGTCGGCGCCATTTTCCTCATCGTTGCTGACCTGGCCGCCCGCACCGTCGTCGCCCCGGCGGAGCTTCCGATCGGGGTAGTGACAGCGTTCGTCGGGGCTCCGTTCTTCGTCCTCGTCATGCGTACCTCGCACGAGGCGTCGCCATGACCGCGTTGCACGTATCCGAACTGAGTGTCGAACTGGGCGGTAAGCCGATCGTCAAATCCGTCTCGCTCGCGGTCGAGCCCGGTGAATGGTGCACGATCATCGGCCCCAACGGCGCGGGCAAATCGACCATGCTGAACGCGATCGCCGGCCTGCTGCCCAGCGCCGGTGGGATCTCGTACCGGGGCCGCCCGTTCGCCAATATTTCCCGACGGCAGCGGGCACGCGAGGTCGCTGTCGTCGCGCAGAACCCGACCGTGCCGCCCGGTATGAGCGTCTTCGATTACGTCCTGTTGGGGCGTAACCCGCACGTGCCACCTTTGGGGCGTGAAAGCGCGAACGACCTTGAGGTCGCCTGGGACGTGTGTAAACGCTTGTCGCTGGTCGAGTTCGCGCGACGTGATCTCGAAACATTGTCGGGCGGCGAACGGCAGCGCGCTTTCCTCGCGCGGGCGTTGACGCAGCTGTCGGGCACCGAATATGGGTTGTTGCTGCTCGACGAACCCACTAGTGCGCTCGACATCGGGCATCAGCAGGAGGTTCTCGATCTCGTCGACGATCTGCGCTGCGACGCCGACTTGACCGTGATCACTTCGATGCATGAGTTGTCGGTCGCGGGCGAATACGCCGACCGGCTGCTCCTGCTCGTCGACGGTGAACGCGTTGCATACGGACCACCATCCGAAGTGCTCACACAGGAACTGATTTCGCGTCACTATAAGGCGCGCGTGAACGTCGTCGAGACCCCAGACGGGCCGGTGGTGGTGCCGGTGCGAAGGTGGCGATCCGGTAGTCGCGGCGACGTCGACTGACGGTTCCGGCGAGGTTAGAGAAGTTACGGACATGCCGGGCATTCGCCGACCTCAAGCGCCGCAGGGACTCCTGCTCACCGAGAGAAACTGGGAAGCCACGAATTGCGCGGACTCGCTGCTGCGGCCCGCGGTGGTCCGGTAAAACCAATCATGTGAACCCTCTACGGCTTAAGCGGCGGAACCTTGGCAGCCGCAACGCAATGCTGCGCATCGCCCTGCTATGCGCAGGCGGCGCCGCGCTCGTCGTGTGGCCCGTGTTGCTGGCGATCTCGGTGTTCTACGAAACCAGCTCCGGCAGCACGATCGCCACGTGGCTCACCGTCGGGATGATCGCCAGCATCATCGTCACCGGTTTCATGTTGACCGCGATCGGCACCAAACCGGGCTGGCTGATCGGCGTGGGAGGGGCCGCGATCGCGATCGCGTGCGCGGTCGCGGCGGTGTGGGTGTACCGCCTGATGCCGGAACCGAACGAAAGCACCTATATTTCCCGGCAGCTTGCGCTATCGGCGTTGGCGTTCTGCTTCGGAGTCATCGGCGGCGGTTTGATCGTGCTCGGCGAGATGGCCACTGACGGCAAGGTCCCGCAGGGCGCCCAACGCCCCGATGAACCTGTGACATTGCGGATCGCGATCGTTTCGGTCTTGATCCTGCTCGTAGCGGCCGGTGCCAGCGTTCCCACGGTCCACGCCTGGACGGACGACGTCAACACGGACGCGTCGCGGGCGTCGGCGACGCCCCCTAAATCGTCCAAGCTCGATTTGAAGGAGTCGCCCAGCTTCACGGGCGAAGCCTCCAGCGGGCTCGGCACCGCCGGAGGGCTGTTGACTTTCGACTACGGGGTCGGCTCGCCTGTCTCCATGACGATGCACGACGCGGGAACGGGCAAGGAACGCTGGCAGTACAGCAGCTGGAACCGGGAACTGACCGGCGACCCGGTCTTGTCTTCGGACGGTGAGATCGTGGCGCTGCAGACGAAACGGCGCGATGACGGCACTTACCGCAGTTTCGTCATCGACACCGTGACTGGCGAGCCCCAGTTCGACTCCGCGCGTGACAGCTATCCGGGACATTTGGCTGCCGTCACCGACGGCCTCACGGTCTACCAGAGTGGCGAGACGGAACGCACATTGAAGGCCTTCACGCGGGACGGGCAAGAGGCATGGACTTACCGGGCGCCGGAGGATTGCGAGGTCACGAATCTCGTCGACGACAGCACGAAGCTCCTCGCCGGTATGGCGTGTCGCCCGGAGTCGTCGAAGCAGTATCAGTCACGCGTCTTGGCGATCGACATGAAATCGGGCGACGTCGCCTGGAATTGGCAAGCCGAAGGCCCCGGCCGCATCAGCGAACACGGCATGGTCGTCGGTCCCGACATGGTGGTCGTGGATGTGCGGGTCGACAAGGACTCCGGGGCCGGCATGTTCGCCGCCCGCAAGTACGGCCACGACATGAATGCGTTGAAAATGTCGGACGGCTCGACCATGTGGCGCAACGCGAAGGTGTATCAAGGCGCCACGTTCGCGCCGGCGTGCGCCGGCACATTGCAGATAGCGGGCAACGACCTCGAGACCGGCCGCGTCGTCATGGGCGAATGCCACCAGGTGATCAGTTCGGCGGGTGCCAGCTTCGACGTGATCGCGTTCGCGCTCGACGATGGCAAATACCAGTACAAGGGCAAAGCCGACCTGGGCTATGCGCCGAAACGGGACGCGGATACCAGCCGCTGGTTCGTGGGTCTGCCGGACGGCCGAACCGTCATCGCCGCCGATGCGTCCCGCGACGTCAACGAGCCCGAATGCCACATGAACGTGGCGGGGCCCGATAAGAAGAGCGAACAGGAAGAGCTGCCGACACCGGAGGCACTGGAAGACACCGATTGGTGTCGGCACGCATCGATCTATCACACGCCGAACAGCCTGGCTGTCACGTACCCGGGCGCGGAACCTGCCCAGGGCGGGTTCTTCGCGGTGGGCTGAGCCCGGCCGGGACCGAAAATGTTGTCCGGCCGGGACCGGCGTGTGCCCTAGCTGCTGGTTGCGGCAGCCGTGCTTTTCTTCTCGGATTTGGCACCATCGGATTTCGGTTTCGAATCCGATTTCGATTCGGAAGATTTCGCCGAGGACGACTCGGATTTCGTCTCCGATTTGGTGTCCGAAGACTTCGAGTCGGACGATTCGGAACTGCCGCGGGAACCGTCGGAACTGCTGGAGCTACGCGAGTCGTTGCCGTTGCGGGAGTCGTTGCGATAGAAACCGGAGCCTTTGAACACCACACCGACGGAGCCGTACTGCTTCCGGAGCCCATCCACGCCGCACTCGGGGCAGGTCTTTAGCGGATCGTCGCTGAAGCCTTGCCGCGCTTCGAGATCGTGGCTGCATTGCGTGCAGGTGTATTGGTAAGTGGGCACCCTTTGCCTCCGTTTGGCATATTCCCTTGGCACTCTCCGGATACGAGTGCCAATTAATTGTGCGTCATGGCCGCGCAGATGGCTACCTCAGGGGCGAATGTGCTTCAACACACCGCCGGTGACCAGCCCGAACTTGGGGTGACGGTGTGCGTCACGGGCCGATC
>DXIM01000118.1 GCA_019112895.1 Candidatus Stackebrandtia faecavium | reverse complement strand
GTCGGCCACAACCGAAACGAACTCGTCCCCACACTGGAAGCATTGGTATGAGCAAGAGTCACAGTGCACAACCGGAGCCTCCCAACAACGACCACGGGATCATGCGCCGCTCCGAAGACGGAAACCCCCACCGGCGATAAAAACGAAGTCCCAGCTGAAACCGCCAGCAGCATCGAAACCGATAGCCCCGCCGAGGCCGACAACCCCACCGGCCACGGAAACGACAACCAAGCCTCCGGAACCGAAAACCCCACCGGGAACGGAAACGACAGCCGAACCTCCGGAACCGAAAACCCCACCGGCGGCACCAGCAGCACTGAAAACGGAACCCCCACCGAGGCCGACGCCCCCGTCGGGGCCGAAAAACCCACCCGGGCCAAAAACCCCGCCGGGGCCGCAAGCGGTACTGCGCAATCCGCGCGGGCCGGCGACGCGCCTCGTCCGTTGAGGTCCACGCGCTCCCGCAGCTGGGTGGTAAGCGTCATTGCTGCGGCAGCGGCGGTCGCTGTAACGGTCGCAATTGTTGTCGTTGTCGACACGGTTAAGTCCCGGGATGACGCCGGGAATCAGTGGTATCTCGACGAGTTGCAGATGGAAAAGGTCCACGAGTTGTCTCAGGGCGAGGGTGTCGACATTGGTGTGATCGACTCGGGCGTTGACGCCCAGCATCCGAATCTCAACGTCACCGGTGGTGAAGCTGTCGAAGGAGGAACCGAGGACGGAATGACGGACGCGACCGGCCACGGTACCGCTGTCGCTTCGGTTACGGCTGGCACTGGTGAAGGTGTCGACGACGCCGAGGGTCTGCTCGGGATCGCCCCGAAAGCGAACATTATTTCTGTGGGTGTGAAGCCGAGGTCGAACTACCTGGGTGACGCGATCGACTATCTGGTTGAGCTTCAGGTGGATGTCATCCTCATCGGACAAGTAGCGAAGCGGGGCGACGACGCTAACCTGAGGTCGCCCATGGTGCATAACATTCCGGTCGTCGCCCCTACCGGCAACGTTGACTACGGCTTGGCGGCGGGGTGGCCTGCGAACCGCGACCATGTCATCCCGGTGGCGGGCACGGATCGAGACGGGGCGTCGTGGCAGGATTCGCATAAACTGCCTGACTCGCCGGATGTGACTCGTTATGGGATGTCGGCTCCGGCCACTGATATTCCTGCGGCCGCACCGGGCAGCGAATACACCTATATCGACGACACTGCGGCTTCGGCGGCGATCGTGGCCGGCACTATTGCTCTCATCAAGTCCGCCTACCCAAAGATCCTGGCCACCAGCGTCCTCACTCGTCTCTTGTCGACTACCGATGATGGTGGCGCGAGCGGCTATGACGACCGTTTCGGTTGGGGGACAGTCAATCCGTATAAGGCACTCACCGAAGACATTAATTACACTATGGATGGCAAGACCTACCAGTCGAAAGCTTCTGACCGTATCCCGTTGGCGCAGCAGAACACCGACGTCGAGCTCCAAAAAACCCCGGGCCTGGGACCGTCCGTGCCGGACGTTTTCAAGGCACCGGCCTAGCATTCTGCCGCGGACGCTCGTTCACGCTCGTTTTTGTTCGCGGCCGTAGCCGGCACCGTATTGGTGCTGCGGCCACGACACGGCTGCACGCCTTATTCCATAGGAGAACTTCTATGACACAATAGATCGCTGCTCGTCAGGTGAGGGTCCGTCGCTGTCGCCACTATTCGTTACCGGCTGCACGGCCCCACCGAGCAGGTTTTCCACAGGCCCCACCGTTTCCACAGGCCCCGCTGCGCGGTCTCGACTCCGCGAAGCGGACACGCGCACTGTGTTCACATGAAAACTCTCACACCACCAGCTAACGCGTTCGGTCTTTTCACGCGCAGCGAGGCGTACCGCTGCGGCTTGACGTCGTGGAGTTTGTCTCGGCCGCCGTGGCGGCACGTCATGCATCGCGTCTACGCCGACAGTGAAGCACCGATCGACCACATGGCTTTCTGCCGCGGACTGTTGATGTCGCGGGAATTCACGGCGACGACTCCCGTCTTCGCGGGACCGACGGCCGCATGGCTGGCGGGCCTGCGCCAGTTCAACCCAGCACACGTGCATGTTTTGGTGGCGCGGCGGGAACAGTTCGGGCCGCTGCAACGCATCCGCGTGCACACCAGCAAAAACCCGTTCGACGACGAAACTTACACGACCGACACCCAGCTTCTGGCGACCACGAAACTACGCACCGCGTGGGACACGACATGCTGGCTGCCGGCGGAAGACTCGATCGAATACGTCGACGCGATGTGCGCGGCCGGATGGTTCACGCCCCGCCAACTGCGGGCGTATGCGGCTCAACGCCCGTCGGTGCGCGGTAGTGTGCGCGCCCGAAAAGTCGTGGCGCTGGCGACATCGAATTCGGCGTCGCCAGCGGTTTCGCGGCTGCGGGTGCTGCTTCAGGCAACCCAGTTGCCTGCGCCGAGGTTCAACTACCGGTTTCCGCATGATCCGAACATGCTGTTGAGTTTTGCCTGGCCGAAAGCGAAAGTGGCGCTCGAGCCGGACCACGAACCCGACACCATGGCCGCAGTGACCGCCGATGACGACAGGCTCAAACGGCTACTGGATGCGGGGTGGATCGTCATTCACGCCACCTATCGGCATCTTTACGGCGACGCTTTCGCTGCCCTCGAACGACAGATTCGACTCGCACTCGACTGACTACAGTGACCGTCACGGGTACAGCTGCCAGCTGACTGGCGCGCCGACCCGGTCGGGCTCTGCCGCTGCCCCGCCACGGACAGATTGCCGGGGCGCCGGTGTTGATACTGGTTCGGGCTTTGGCGCTGGCGCGGCCGCTTGCGCGAAGCGCGCCGAGGGGTACTGGGTCCGGTTTCGTGCCGCGAAGGTCGGCGCCGGGGCGGGCGCTTCGGTCGTGGCATTGCGTGCGGCTTCCGATCCGAGTATGCGTCGACTCGGGTGCGGTGTGGACACCGCAGCGGGGCGCGGTATCGGGCCGGACGATTCAGGCGTGGCATTGCGTGCGGTTTCCGGCCCGAGTGGACGCCGGCCCGGGTGCGGCGCGGACAGAGCCCCGGGGCGCGGCGCCGGGCGCGAGGCCGGCACCGACGCCCCGGATCGCGCCGGCACCGAGGCGGAGGCAACCGCCGGGCGACGCGTGGTGTGTCGCTGGTGGATGTGCGCAGGCGATGCCGGTCGGCGACCGTCTGCGCGCCGCTGGTGCCGCAACCGCGTCTGAATCGCTATATGTTCTTCCGCGACCGCGGCGTAGTCGCGCAGTTTTTCGGTATAAGCAGGACGGTGACGGCCGCATTTCGGTCGCGACGGCCGGTCGGCCAACACGATGCGCGACAGCCGCGACAAGTAGTCCGTGGCCCACAAATA
>DXIM01000117.1 GCA_019112895.1 Candidatus Stackebrandtia faecavium | reverse complement strand
AGGGCGTTCTTTTTGTTTCAAGCCTGTGACGTGCCGGAACGTCACTGCCCGAAGTTTTGAATGCCGCGGCGGTGCCGGCTGCGGCGGTGTCGCCCATCGTTTCCGGCTTCGTAGGTTGTTTCCTCGGTTTCCTCGGCCTCGCCCGGGCTCGTCGCTGTCGCCCGGCTCTCGTGCGGGTTCGGCGTCGCCGCTGGGCGCGCCGCGCGGCTGGCGGTCTGGGCTTGAGCGTCCGCGTCTTGGCCTGGTGCGCTGGCCTGGTCCGCGCCGCTGACGTCCTGTGGCGACCGGTCTTGCCCCTGGTTGCCCCGGCCCGGCTCTTGCGAGTGCTGTTGGCCCGGCTCTTGCGCCGCCGGGGTTTGCATCGCACGTCCGACGCTGGCGGTACCGACGGCTGCGGAACCGGACGCGGCGGCGCCGCCTGGTGTTGCGTGACCGGAGGCGGTCGGGCCGCTTGGCGTGGCGCCCGCGGCGCTGTCGTCGTTCGCGGTTGCGTCGTTTTCGTCTTCAGGGCGAGTCTGGACCGCGGCGGGGCCGTTCGGCTCCTTTGTGGTGTCCTTTTCGTCCTTGCGCGACTGAGTTGGGGCTTCCTTGCCGCTCGACGTCTGGGATTGCGCGGCCGTGCCGGCTGCCGCAGCGGCGCCACCGGCGACTTCGGCGTCGCGCCCCGCAGCCGGGGGCGTGTCCATGTTCGCGGGCGCGTCCTGACCCTGGCCCTTGCCCTGGTCCTTTTTGCCCGTTTCGTCGCCGGTAGCGGTTTCGTCGTCGAGCGGGTTGTCGACCTGGTCCCCGGCCGCGGTGTCGTCTGCCTCGCCGACGGCGGCGGCGTCGCGTTCGTCCTTGCCGGACGGCGCCGCGCCGGGTTCGCTGGTCGCGGCTTCATCCACGTTCGTGGACGGCACCTCGTCGTCCGGGTTGCCGATCTGCAAGCGGCTTTCGACTGCCGCGCGTGGCGAGCCGGGGTCCGGTTCGGGGTCGTCGCCGTGCATCGCGAGTTCTTGTGTCTCGGGATCTTCGATCTCGTCTTCTTCGACTTCGGCGGGCCAGACGGTCATCTCGATACTGCCGGCAATGTGGAGTTCGCCGGTAACGGTGCCGGGTGCGGGGATAACGAAGTCGGTGAGCCGCAGGAGTCGACGGCCGCCGGCGATGAGGGCGACGAGGTACCAGTCTTCGGCGTCGTCGGTGTAGACCCAACCGGGCATGGCGTCGTCGGGTATCGCGTGGTCGTCCAACATGTCCGTAACATGCCCAGAAACGTCCTCGCCACCAATAGTTTGCGCGTTTTGTGTTGATGTTTGGTCCGGCTCGCCCGCCGTAGTATGAATGGGGTCGACGTAGGTATCGAACTCGGTGTCGTATTCGTCCGGTTCGTACTCGTTTATGGAAGGTGAGGCAAATGTTTGCGGCGTCATGCTGGGCGTTTCCGTCTCGTACGGTGCCGTCTCAATGGCACCGTGCGGCGGCGTCGGCGGCTCAACGACGCCCGGGTATGGCCGTCCGTACGAGATTTCTGCCTGTTGGTATGGCCGCAACCCTTCCGGCGATGGAGGCGCGGCTTGCGCGCCCATTCCGGACGTGGGATTCTGTTGCTCCTGACCTCCCGGAGACGGTGAATTGATTAGTGCAGATAGCTCAACTTTGCTGGCAAGGATCGTCGCCAACCAGGCGATGACCACCAGCGTGATGAGCGCTGCCCCCGCAACGGCTCCGTACAGGGCGAATTCGTTCTCCAGCGGGATCAGGAGCGCGCCGACTCCGGCCGCTGCCGCGCTCACGATGACGCCGAGACCGATTCCGATGTGCGCCGGCACGGCCCCCAACCGTGGCCGGTCCGCCGACGGCCATTTGGCGGCGGCGCGCGCGGTGCCGAGCCCGGCAGCACATAGGCCGGTCAGCACCAATCCTGCAACCGCCAGCGCCGAGGCGATGACGATGATGCGCAGCTCTTCCATGAAAGTGCCTTCCTGGAAATGCAAAGTGATTGCCGCAAATGGGGCAATACCACATGGGTGCGGGTGGGCGCCGGACAGACGCCATGGTTTGAGGCTAAAGCAATCCCGTCGCCTCCGCCCACCCCAGGTATCAGCGCTGGCAGTTGGTGCCTCACTTGTGACCCAGCGCCACCGTTTTTGTCGTCTATCCGACACAAGGCCAACATCGCGTCGACGCATCGCTCACTGTGAGACTGGTCGTCACGATGTTGCGACAACCGTTGGGCAGACCGTGATTTCTCAACTGATTAAGGACGACCAATGCAACTAAGAGATGCCCCCTATTACATCGCCATGCACACTGCGTCGATCAACACCAGCGGCATCATCGATTTCTTCCTGTCGAAGATCGCTCCAATTTTGCTGGCGATCCTGGGCATCATCTTCATCGCCCGCGCCAATAAAGGCGAGGTCTCGCGAGTGTTGACCTCGTCGACGATCGCGATCATCGGTTTGGCGTTCATCGCCGGCGCAGTAACCTTGGTCCTGGTCGGTGGCGGACTGGTCGACATCCTGTTCAAAAAGGAATAACCGATGAGGCTACGCACAGACGACGACATCTACCGGGCACGGCTGCTCTATCTCGGCCCGCCGGGGTACACGTTCCCCGTCCAGTTGCCCTACGCCCAATATGGCGTGTTTGCGCTGTTGCTTGCCTTTTTCATGTTCATCCACTGGTGCATCACGTTCACAGTGGAGATTTTCCCCGCGTGGGAGATCGCCTTGGCGATGATTTCCACCTCGCTGATCTTCCGCTATGTCGACCCCGACCGTCCCGCCCGCGCCGTGCTTCGCACGGTGGCGACCGACTGGCGCCGCACCCGCGAGCCGGTCACCGAGAGGCGCGATAAGCGCTTTGTTGCACATCGAGTCCGTATCCGTCGGGAGCTGGTATGACGGCTCACAGGCCCCACCCCGACGCCGACCCCTCGCCGGAAAGCGACCACATGTCTTCCGATAACCCGCGGTCTCGGCCGCTGGCTGTTTTCAAGGCTCCGAAATCGGAGAACCCGCCGGACCCTACGACGGCGATAGCCGACGCCTTGTTCGGTGACGAGAAGCGTTCGGGCTCTCGACAGGATTCGCAGCAGCGCGCCTACGAGGAACCAGCGACCGACGAGGTCCGGCAACACGCCGAATCACCTGCGGAAAACTTCGAGTCCTCACAGGATTATTCACAGAGTTATCCACAGGCTCAGGAAAGTTATCCACAGCAAAATCCACAGGTGGAGCCGGTTTATCCACAGGAATCCGGTAGTTATCCACAGGCTGGGCACAGTTATCCACAGGCAGATGGGGGTCACGGCTCTCACCAGCCGGAAAGTTATCCACAGGCCGAAAACGCCGACGAGGCCGCGCCTCACACGGCACAGGACGAACCCACTGTGACCTCGCCGCGCGGCCGGATCGAGGACATCGAGATCGCCGAACCTGAACCCGAAAACCCGTTCGCCGACGCCGAGGCCCGCGTCCGGTCTCAGATTCAGGCGCGTAAACAGGCCCAAGAGATGGCCGCGCAACAGCAGGCCCAGGCCCAGCAGCATCGGCCCGCGGCGCATGACGAGGCGCAGGCACAGCAGGGCCCCGCGGCCCGCGCGCCGCAGCCGCGCCAGGAACAGCCGACCGCGCAACCACCGCAACCAGCTCCCGAAACCCCGATGTGGCCGGAGCAGAACCAGCCGACCTCGGGCCCGGCCACGGGCCAGCGGCCGGCCGTCGACCCGCGACTGTCCAGCCGTGGCCAACCACCACCAGCCGGTCCACCCACCGGCCAACAACCCGCCACGCCGCCGGCGTCCGCACCGCCCGCATCGGGCCCACCCACCGGGCAGCAACCCGCCGTGCCACCGGCATCGGCACCACCGGCATCGGCACCACCCGCGTCGGGCCCACCTACAGGGCAGCAACCGGCGACGCCGC
>DXIM01000116.1 GCA_019112895.1 Candidatus Stackebrandtia faecavium | reverse complement strand
GTCACTGACGAAGTATTCGACGACGCCCTGTCCATCGAGATTGGTGTGCTCACCGCCGCCGGTCGGCACATGCGTGTGCTCATCGTCGACGTGGTCGCCGAAACCATCGAAGCATGCAAGGCGGTCGGGCTGTTCGCGGCAGATATCGCCAGGGCAGCCGGCGGCGATAACGACATTCAGGTCGCGCGGCGCGATGCCGCGCGCGAAAGCGCCTACGCAGCGATCGACCAACAGTTCCGGGAATGGGTGCACGGCCTGAACGTCGAGTCCGACACCGAATACGCGCATCGCCGATGGCACGAGACCGCGAACCGCACGCTGAAGCGAATCCAGAGATCGCTGGCGGAAGCCGCTCCGCCGGGAGCGATACGGGGCCGTGACTTCGAGCAAAAACGCGGCAAGAAACGCCGTCTCAACGTCGGGACCGCCAGCACTTTCTTCAATTCGCGGCTCAAACGCGCGCTCCCCAGGGCATACCCGACCAACGCTACGAAAGGGACGGCCACCTCGTGACCAGCGAAACTTCAGTTGAAGACACGCGCCCAAAGACGTGGGCACAAGAGCGCGACAAGTTGGCGCAGCTCGTGTCTGGACGGATTATAGGTATCCAAAAAGGCTACTGTCGTGTGGACCAAACCTCTGCGTCGAAGGCAGTGCTCGCGCAGCTGCGTCGTGCGGTTATCTCACACGGCGGCCAGTTCGGTGCCGTTTACCAGAAGACGTTTGTGCCAGAGACGTATTACCGTGCCGATAAAAAGTTGCCGGATACTGAAATGACGTCGGCGGAGCGCGCCGTGCATGCCGCGATGACCCTGTATGCGGTGCATCAGCAGTCGCTGTATGAACCTATGCATGACAACGGCGGAAACCGGCCCGGTGCCGCCTTCGCGCTACTGCGCAGCGAGGGGATGAGCGAACAGGCGGTGCGGCGGCGGTTCGATTCCCTGCTGATGGCGGGCAACTTTGCGGAGTTGTCTCAGCATCTGCGCACCTTGGTGCGCCTGCTACGCGATAGCAGTATCTCTATGGACTACGGACGGCTCACAAGGGACCTGTACGAGTGGCAGTTCGACTTCGCTGCCACTGGTGTACGGATTCAGTGGAGCCGCGACTTCGAAAACACTCTCTTCCAAAACGCCGACGATGAGAAGGAAGACACAGAATGACACGCACGATCATCGATGTGCATGCGTTGCAAACCGTCCCACCCTCCAACCTCAACCGTGATGACACGGGCTCCCCGAAGACCGCGGTCTACGGCGGCAAAACGCGTGCCCGCGTGTCTAGTCAGGCCTGGAAACGCGCGATCCGTAAGCATTTCCGCGAAGAAACCGACTCGATCGATAACGGGGATCTCGGTCGGCGCACGCTCGAAATCGTTGACACCTTGGCAGAGCGCATCACCAAGCTTGATAGCAGTTTGGCGGAAAACGCCGTCAGCCTTGCCAACGAGGCTTTCAAGGCCGCGGGCATCGCGACGAAAGTAAAGACTAAGAAGGGCCAGGATCCGAAGCCGCCCGTCTCGGACTACCTGATTTTCCTGTCGAACCGTCAGTACGACAAGCTCGCTGAAGCGATCGTTGCGGGGGAACAGTCGGGGGATAAGCCGACGAAGAAAGCGCTCAAGGACATCATCAAGGACGACCATTCGATCGACATCGCGTTGTTCGGGCGCATGGTCGCCGACATGCCTGACGTCAACGTCGATGCGTCCTGCCAGGTGGCGCACGCGCTGAGCGTGCATGAAGTAGCCAACGAGTTCGACTATTACACTGCCGTCGACGACACCAAGGAGGACGCCGCGGAAACTGGTGCGGGGATGATCGGCACCCTCGAATTCAACTCGTCCACGCTGTACCGGTACGCGACCGTCGATGTTGATCTCCTTCGCGACAACCTCGGCGACGACGTGGCGACGACACGCGCCGTGGTCGCCTTCGTGGAATCGTTCGCCAAGAGCATGCCCAGCGGGAAAAAGAACTCCTTCGCCAACGGCACGCTGCCTGACACCCTTGTGGTGAGCATCCGCGATAGTCAAGCGATCAACTATGTCGGTGCCTTCGAGCGGCCCGTCAAAGAAGGTGACTTGAGCCGTCTCGACCAGGCCACGAAGACGATGGGACGTTACGCCGAGAAACTCGCGGAGAGCTACGACATGCACCCGCAAGCGTCGTGGTACCTGCACACCGGCGAGGTCGAGGGCGCGAAGGTGTTCGGTGAAAAGCTGAGCCTTCCGCAGCTGCTCGGGCGCTTGGAGGAGGCGGTTTCGCAACGCGTGGGGCAGGAATGACCACGCTGCTGCTACGGCTGGCCGGTCCGCTCCAGTCGTGGGGAGTGGACAGTAAATACACGCGCCGTATGGCCGGTACCGAACCATCGAAAAGCGGGGTGGTCGGCATGCTCGCGGCCGCGCGCGGTATCGATCGTGCCGACGAACTCCCCGAGGATCTGCTCCAGCTGCGTTTCGGCGTCCGTAGCGACCAACCGGGAACCGTGATACGCGACTTCCAAACGGCCGTGCACGAAAACGGCACATCGATGCCGCTGTCCGAAAGGTACTATCTTTCGGACGCGATGTTCCTTGCCGTAATCGAAAGCGACACGGCCACGCTGGAAGCCCTGCGCGACAGCCTGATGCGTCCCAGGTTCGCGCTGTACCTGGGGAGGCGGGCATGCCCGCCGGTGCAACCGTTGGTGCAGGGAATCGTCGAGCACGACCTGGTCGAAGCGTTGACTCAAACCCCATGGCTCGTGCCGCAGGACCAGCGTCGGCTGGCGCAGTTCAAAGACGTGTCGAGCCTTGCCGTGGCCCGAGACCTTGTATCCGGTGAGGACCCTGCCGACGGCGACCGCGTGCGCGACGAGCCCGAAACTTTTGACCCGCACCGGCGCCGCCACGGCTGGCGCGCCGTCAAGCGGTATCGCGTTTCGCCACCCGGGCTGGAACCGGAGTCCTTGCCTGAACATGAGCCCCAACCGTTCGGAGACTAGCCGCCGTGTACCTGACCCGATTCAAAATCAACCCGCAGCGTCGCGGCGCGAAAAAACTATTGGCGTCCCCGCAGGCGATGCATGCCGCGGTCATGTGTAGCTACCAGGAATCGCCGAAAACACCAAGTAGCGAAGACGAATCCCGGATCCTGTGGCGGGTCGACCACTATGGTCCGCGCGCGTCGCTGCTCATTTCCGGTCCAAATAAGCCCGACCTGACTCACCTATGCGAGCAGGCGGGATGGCCCACCGCCGAGCCCGGGTGGGAGACCGCCTCATATGGGCCGTTCCTGGAGTCGCTGAAAGATGGCCAACG
>DXIM01000115.1 GCA_019112895.1 Candidatus Stackebrandtia faecavium | reverse complement strand
AGGAGAACTCGGTTGCGTTCGGGAACTGAGCCAAAGCCGACCGAATCTCGTCGACCGGCAACGGGTACAGCTGCTCGACGCGGATGACGGCCGTGTCGTCGATCTCGTTGGCTTCCCGCGCCGCGATCAGGTCGTAGTAGAACTTCCCGCTGCACAGCTGGACCTTACGGATCTTGCCCTTGTCGAGCTGGCCTGACTCCACCGCGGGATCCAGTAGCACCGGGTTGAACTTGCCCGAGGCGAAGTCCGACACAGGGGAGACACAGTGCTTATTTCGCAGCAACGACTTGGGTGTGAACACGATCAGCGGCTTCTTCTTCGGCGACAGCGCCTGCCTGCGAAGCAGGTGGAAGTAGTTCGCCGGCGTGGAACAGTTCGCCACGCGCATGTTGTCCTCAGCGCACAGCTGCAGGAACCGCTCCATACGGCCCGAGGTGTGGTCCGGCCCCGCGCCCTCGTGGCCATGCGGAAGCAGCAACACCAGTGCGCTGTTTTGACCCCACTTCGCTTCCCCGGAGGAGATGAACTCGTCGACAACCGATTGCGCGCCGTTGACGAAGTCGCCGAACTGGGCTTCCCACAGGACGAGGACGTCGGTGCGTTCGACCGAGTAGCCGTACTCGAAGCCCATGGCAGCGTATTCGCTCAGCAGGGAGTCGTAGACCCAGAAACGCGAGTCGTTAGCCATGCGGCTCAACGGCGTGTACTCCGCCTCGGTGTTGTGGTCAACCACGACCGAATGCCGCTGCACGAACGTGCCGCGTCGGGAGTCCTGCCCCGCCAAGCGTACGGAAACCCCTTGATCCAGCAAGGAACCGAACGCCAGTAGCTCGCCGAAAGCCCAGTCGATGTTGCCTTCGTGCGCCATCTTGTTGCGGCGTTCCAATATTTGATTCACACGCTTATGCGGCGTGAAGCCCTCAGGCAGTTCCGTATGCGCGTTGCCGACACGTTCCACGACCGAGGCTTCCACGGCGGTGTCGACCTCGACCTCCGGTTCTGGCTTATGTGTGCGAGTGGTGTACCCCGTGGCGGAAGCGGACTCCTTTGTGGCGCGGAACACGCTCTCCAGCTTCTGCTGGTAATCCTTGAGCGCTTCCTCAGCATCCGCGAGCGTGATGTCGCCGCGGCCAATCAGCGATTCGGTGTACAGCTTGCGCACCGACCGCTTCGAATCGATGATCTTGTACATCAGCGGGTTGGTCATCGACGGATCGTCGCCCTCGTTGTGTCCGCGGCGGCGGTAGCACAACATGTCGATGACGACGTCCTTGTTGAAGGTCTGGCGGTACTCGAATGCCAGCTGAGCAACACGCACGACCGCTTCCGGGTCATCGCCGTTGACGTGGAAGATCGGCGCCTGGATCATCCGGGCGACGTCGGTCGAGTACAGCGAAGAACGCGAATACTCGGGGGCCGTGGTGAAGCCGACCTGGTTGTTCACGATGACGTGCACGGTGCCGCCGGTGCGGTACCCGCGCAGCTGCGACAGGTTGAGTGTCTCGGCGACCACGCCCTGGCCGGCGAACGCGGCGTCACCATGCACCAGCAACGGCAGCACGGTGTAGCCCTCGAGGCCGAGGTCGAGGCGGTCCTGTTTCGCGCGCACGATCCCTTCGAGGACTGGGTCGACGGCCTCCAGGTGCGACGGGTTCGCCGCGACTGAAACGGTCGTGGCGTGTTCGCCGTCGCTTGTGGTGAACTTGCCGGTCATTCCCAGGTGGTACTTGACGTCGCCGGAGCCCTGGACGGACTTCGGATCCATCGAGCCCTCGAACTCCGAGAAGATCTTTTCCGGCGGCTTGCCCACGATGTTGGCCAACACATTGAGACGACCGCGGTGCGACATCCCGATCACGACCTCGTCGAGGCCGCTTTCGGCCGACGACGACAAGACGTGGTCCAGCAACGGGATCAGCGACTCGCCGCCCTCGAGAGAGAACCGCTTCTGGCCCACGTACTTCGTGCCCAGGAAGGTCTCGAATGCCTCAGAAACATTCAACCGCCCGAGGATGTGCTTCTGTTGCTCGGTGTCCGGTTTTTCGTAAGGACGCTCGACATGCTGCTGGATCCAGGCGCGCTCCTCCGGCTCCTGGATGTGCATGTACTCGATGCCGACACGGCGGCAGTAAGACTCGCGCAGCACACCGAGGATGTCGCGCAGCTTCATCATGCGCTGACCAGCGAAACCACCGACCGGGAACGTGCGATCGAGGTCCCACAGCGTAAGGCCGTGCTCGAGGATGTCGAGGTCGGGGTGTCGACGAATCTCGAATTCCAGTGGGTCAGTGTCCGCCATGAGGTGGCCGCGTTCGCGATACGCGGCGATGAGCTCGATGACGCGCGCCGACCGGTCGATCTGACCTTCGGAGGTGTGTGCGACATCGCGGACCCAACGGACCGGCTCGTACGGAATCCGAAGCGACGTGAAGATGTCGTCGTAGAACTCTTCGCTGAGCAGCAGCTCGTGGGTGCGCTTCAGAAATTCGCCCGACTCGGCCCCCTGGATGACGCGGTGGTCGTAGGTCGACGTCAGCGTCATGGTCTTCGAGACACCGAGCTCGGTGATCGTGTCGTCGGAGGCGCCCGCGTACTGCGCCGGGTACTCCATGGAGCCGACACCGATGATCGTGCCCTGGCCCTTCATAAGCCGCGGTACTGAATGGACGGTTCCGATTCCGCCCGGGTTCGTCAGGCTCAAGGTGGCGCCCTGGTAGTCGTCCAGCGTGAGCTTATTGTTGCGCGCCTTGCGGACGAGGTCTTCGTAGGCCTGCCAGAACTGCCGGAAATCCATGTCCTGACAGTTTTTGATGCTCGGGACTACGAGTGTGCGGCTGCCGTCCGGCTTTTGCAGGTCGATCGCGAGCCCGAGGTTGACCGACTCCGGCGTCACCAGGTGCGGTTTGCCGTCGATGACCCGGTACGAGTTGTTCATCTCCGGGCGGTCGGCAAGCGCCTTGATGAGGGCGTACCCGATCAGGTGAGTGAAGCTGACCTTGCCACCGCGGCCTCGCTTGAGGTGGTTGTTGATGACGATGCGGTTGTCGCTCAACAGCTTAGAAGGGACGGTACGCACGCTGGTTGCCGTCGGCACTTCCAGCGACGCATCCATGTTCTGCGCAACCTTGCCGGCAACCCCGCGCAAGGTCTTCACCTGTTCGCCGTCCTTCTTCGGTTCGTCCTGCTTCTTTGGCTCGGATTTTTTGGCGTCAGATTTCTTCGTCGGCTCCGCGGGCTTCGCGGGAGCCTTCGCAGCCGGTTTCGCCGAGTTCGCTGTCTTGGCTGCCGCACCGCCGGTTCCGTCGGTCCGGTCGGTTGTGGTCGCCTCCGAGGTCTTCTCGGCCTTACGGGAGGAGGTGCCGTCATCGGCACCCGGCTGGTAATCGGCGAAGAAATCGTGCCAGGTCGCTTCGACACTGGACGGATCAGCTAGATATCGCTGATACATGTCTTCGACGATCCACTCGTTAGTGCCGAAATCGCTGAGTGAATGCGGAACGGAGGATGTTTTCGACGCGTTGTTGTCTTGGGTAGACACGGCCTGTGATCGCCTCTTCTGGTGGACCTGGTTGACGAGGAATTCCCGACCATCAAGCGTACGCGTTGACTCGACCAGCCGCACGCCTGGCCATCACTTAACCCCGGGCAGGAGGGTGCAGTGGCGAAAATCATGAGCATTGGGGAGGGCCATGAATAGCAACCGGATGGAAAATACACGCGGTGACGCCTTCGCCCATCCGGCTGCCGTTAAGTTCTAGCGGTGCCCACCGCTACCGGCGAAGGCGTCGGTGGGTTCTTCGAGAAGTTCCTGTGCCCCTACAACCGCGAACAAACGCGTGATGAATTTGGTGGGGTTCGTCACGACTACCGGTACCCCCATATCGCGTGCGATGCGATAGGCAACCACCAAGGTGCCAATACCGGTCGAGTCGAGAACCGTCACCTTACCCACGTCAACGCGAATAGAAGCAACGGAGTTCTCACGCAAGATCGTTGTTATGGTTTCGCGTATCTGCGGCGCCGTGGCGTAGTCCACCTCACCCTCGAGGTTGAGAACCACGCCGCCGTTTGCGGTCGTGTGCGTTTCGATCGACAGCGTCATCTGCGCCCTCATTGACGTTAATAGTCGGTGCCCTGGATAAACGAGCTTGGCGTCCGTATAAAACGTCCACCCAAACCCACGGGCGGGAGCTCCAGCGTATCCGATTAAGCCAAGCGCCGGGTAGCGCGTCGAACACGAACGTGGCAAGAAACGGACAGAAGTGTCATTTGCGCAGGTAACGACCTTGCTAAAGAGGGTTCACAGTAAGTTCTCAGCCGATACTCAGTAGGGTTACAGGTCTTGTGACGGAAGATGGGTTAATGCCAGGAACAAGCGAAGAGACCCAAGACGGCGAAGCCACTCTCCTTGTGGTCGAGGATGACCCGAACATCTGTGAGTTGCTGGCGACGAGTCTGCGCTACGCCGGGTTCACGGTTCACAGGGCTGGCGGAGGCGAAGAGGCTGTGCGTCTAGTCACTCGCTATCGCCCCGACCTGGTCGTTTTGGACGTCATGCTTCCCGACTTCGATGGTTTCGAGGTCGCGCGCAGAATCCGGTCGAGTTCCGACCGAACGCCGATCGTCTACCTGACCGCCCGCGATGCGCTCGACGACAAGGTGAGAGGTCTCACCCTCGGCGGCGACGACTACGTCACCAAGCCGTTCAGTCTGGAAGAGGTCATCGCGCGTATTCGCGCGGTGCTGAGACGAAGCCAAGGAGACGTGCCGCCTCCGCCGCGGCTGCAATACGCCGACCTCGAACTCGACGAAGAAACCCACGAGGTGTGGCGCGCAGGCGAGCCAGTACAGCTGTCGCCCACCGAATTCAAACTGCTGCGCTACTTCATGGTCAATGCGGGCCGCGTACTGTCCAAAGCGCAGATCCTGGATCATGTGTGGCGCTACGATTTCCGCGGCGACGACGGCATTGTCGAATCCTATGTGTCGTATCTGCGTCGCAAGATAGATAACACCGAACCACGGTTGATCCAAACACTGCGCGGGATCGGCTACGTATTGCGATCACCATGATTGGAAATATGCGCCGTCGGACTCGACAACGCTGGGAGCGGATGCCGCTTCGAGTGCGGCTGACGGGTGCCGTCTTGGCGCTGGTCACGGGCGCTCTCGTGACCACCAGCGTGATCAACGTGGCCTCGCTGCAGGACTACATGATCGGCCAGGTCGATGCCAACCTCGAGAGCCGATTCGAAGACCCCGACCTGGGTAGCTTGCAAAGCGGCGGGAAAGTCTCCTCGCAGTACGTCTACGTCATCCTGACGGAAGCCGGCAACGCGTTCAGGGGCTCGAGCAACCCGCACTACAACGACGATCAGCTACCGGTCATCCACCCTGACCAAATCGTCAACCATGTTGGCCAACACTTCACCGTGGTGTCCGGCGATGGAAGTCTGCGGTGGCGGGTCCTGACATACCAGGTGAAGACCCTCAACGGGTCGGCCTTCAACACCGGTGAAGAGGCCCACCTGGCGATCGCCGCCCCGCTCGACACCGTCGACGGCTCGGTGGCGACCCTGGTCTGGATCGAGTTGCTCGTAGGGGCCGGCGTGCTCGCCGGCCTGGCCGGAATCGGTGTAGCCGTCGTGCGCGCCAGCCTGTATCCGTTGAAAGAGATGGAATACACAGCCAGCTCCATTGCTGCCGGCGACCTGTCGCAGCGAGTCGTGGAACGCGACCCGCACACGGAGGTCGGTAGGCTCGGGCGAAGTTTCAACCTCATGTTGGGGCACATCGAATCGGCGCTGGACGCCCGCGAAAAATCGGAGCGCCGCGCGCGCGAATCGGAAGAACGCATGCGGCGGTTCGTCGCTGATGCGAGCCACGAACTCCGCACCCCATTGACGACAGTGCGAGGTTTCGCGGAACTGTATCGCCAAGGCGGTCCCGGCAGTTCCGAGCACCAAGCCGACATCATGCACCGGATCGAGCTTGAAGCCACGCGTATGGGGATGCTGGTCGAAGACCTTCTACTGTTGGCGCGTTTGGATCAGGAACGTCCCATCGAACTACGTGAGGTCGACCTGTTGGGCGTGGCCGTCGACACGATCACAGCGGCAGAGGTCGCCGCGGGCGATCGCCGGATCGAGTTGCACACACGCGGGGGACCGTTCGTTGTCCGCGGCGACGAGATGCGGTTGCGGCAAGTGCTGTCGAACCTGGTGTCGAACGCGATCCGGTACAC
>DXIM01000114.1 GCA_019112895.1 Candidatus Stackebrandtia faecavium | reverse complement strand
CCAGCCTCACGATCACCCTGGCGATCATCGGGGGCGGCGCCGGCATCGCCGGGGCCGCAGCCAGCAGTGACGGGGGCGAGGAGAAGCTCAGCATTACCGGTGGAACGGTCAGTGAGGTTCTGACGAACACGAGCAAGGCGGTCGACGACCTGATCGAGTCGATGCACAAAGCCGAACGCGAGATCGCCGTTTCATGGAACTCCAGCAGCGATGAGATCGAGGGGTGCCTGACCAGTAGCCACAACCTCGATAAGGCCACTGTCGTGCCTCACGAACCGAAAAACGACAGCATCCCCAACCTCACCAATGGCGGTAGCAACGTCTCGACCGACGAGGAGGACGGCGACTTCCGGCCGCGTCACTGACGGTCAGCGCCGCTGGGGCGCTAGACCGCCGCGTGGCTTTGGGCGAGGCATCAGGCGGTGCGATGTTTCGTCCAAAGTCACGCCGCGTGTTGTCCTCAACCGGCCGGGCTCGACCGACCCGCGAGCAGGTCCTTCTGCCGCTGTACGAAGCGCGCGTTCACTACCGCCCCATGGCCAGGGACGACCGGACCGGTCATGGAGGGAAGAAGCGAATCGAGGACCCGGGGCCAGTTGTTCAGATCCGATTCGGGCCCGACATCGGCCGGGCCGCTTTCTTCCACCAGGTCGCCGGCGAACGTCACGTCGTGGCACTTGGCGATCAGGTCGCCATGGGTGTGGGCCGGCCCCGGATGCCATACCTCCACAAAGCAGTCACCGAGATCGAAGATATGTTGGTCGGTGATGCTGTTGGTGGGGGCGCGAAGCGCGGTGCCGGCCACTTCGGTGGCGAGTTCCGGGACCAGCTCGCGGCATTCACGGGCGGCGGAAGCGCGCAAGGCATCGGGCCGGCGCCGCATCGCCTCGGCGACACTGTGATGGGCCCAGATGCCGTCGACCGGCAGGTGCTTCGACACTTCAGCGTTCCCGAAAGTGTGGTCGAAGTGGATATGTGTGTTGAGTATCGTGACTGGTAGCGGCGTCAACTCCGCAACTGCGTGCGCCAACACCCGCCCCTGGCTCGCGCACGCCAGCGTGTCGATCAACAGCGCCTTCCTTCGGCCCACGATCAGCGACACATTGACATCGAGCACCGGATAACGCCACACGTGAATCCCGGCGCTGATGGTTTCGAAAGACGACACAACGGCAGCCTAAGACACCCACGACACTGCTATCACCGGCGCGGTTGGATGCGCAGTGCGTTCGCCGGTAAAACCACGAAACCCTACCTAGTCTTAGTTTCCATGGGCATCACGTATTCCAGCGTTGTCGCCGCACCGATCGACGCAGTCTTCGAATGGCATGAACGTCGCGGTGCCCTCGTGCGGCTTCTGCCGCCGTGGCAGCCGCTACGAGTCATCCGTGAAAGCGATTCCGTGCGCGACGGCATGGCGGTATTGGCGTTGCCGGGGCGAGCCCGCATCGTCGCCCGGCACGATTACCGTCGATACCAACGACCGACACGGTTTTCGGACATGATTACTTCGTTTCCGTTGCAGGGACACTGGAAACACGAGCATGCGTTCAGTGCCCAGACCCCGGACACGACACGGCTCACCGATAAAGTGGACGCACCGGTTCCGGCGAGACTGCTGCAGCCGATGTTCACCTACCGACACCGTCAGCTGGCTCACGATTTGAACGCACACAGTTGGGCGTCCACCCTGCAACCGGAACCGTTGACGGTCGCGCTGGCGGGAGCGTCCGGCATGATCGGAACCTCCCTCGCCGCGTTTCTCACGACCGGCGGCCACCGCGTGATCAGGCTGGTGCGCCACGCGTCGCGAGGTATGAACGAACGCCGTTGGGACCCGCATTCGCCACGACTCGACCTCCTAGACGGAGTCGACGCCGTCATACACCTGGCCGGGGCGCCGATCGCAAAACGGTTCACCGCCGAGCATCGGCGCGCGGTAGCCGACAGCCGCGTCGGGCCGACCCGCGAGCTCGCGAAATGCGCTGCCCATTCTCAGGTCGCGACATTTATTTCCGCTTCTGCCGTCGGGTTTTACGGGCCGGATCGGGGCGATGAACAGTTGTACGAGTCGAGCCCTGTCGGCGACGGATTTTTGGCCGACGTCGTCGCGCGTTGGGAGGAAGCCACACAGCCGGCGCGCGCGGAAGGAGTGCGGACGGTGCAGGTGCGCACCGGTATCGTGCAGACGCCTCGCGGTGGGTTCCTGCAGCTTCAACGCCCGTTGTTCATGGCCGGCGGTGGTGGAAAACTGGGCAGCGGAGACGAATGGTTGCCGTGGATCGGCCTCGATGACCTGCTCGACGTGTACCTGCGTGCCCTGGTCGACCCGGCGTTGGTGGGCCCTGTTAACGCGGTAGCCCCCAACCCGGTCCGTACGGGTCAGTACGCCGCGACTTTGGGGCGAGTCATGCGTCGGCCGGCGCTCATTCCCGTCCCGGGGTTCGGGCCGCGCCTGCTGTTGGGCGCAAAGGGTGCGCGGGAGGTCGTGGAGACCAGTCAGTACGTTGTCCCGGATGTGCTGGAGCGCCGCGGCCACAAGTTCAGGTATGAGCGGTTGGAGGACGCGCTGCGTCACGAGTTGGGCAAGGAAAAACCGGTATCCGGTTCCGAAGAACTGAATACCGGTCAATGAGCTTCGTCTTATTTGACCAAAGCAGCCCAGGTGAGGGCGCCGACCCAGCCGTCCTGGACCAGGCCCTTCTTCTTCTGGAAGGCCTTGGTGGCGGCGACGCTGACGGAGCCGAAGTCACCATCGATTTCGAGGCCCGCACCGTGACGGTTCAAACCGGTCTGGGCGGCCTTGGCGGCGTCGCCCTGCTTGCCGTTCTTGACGTCGATGACGAGCTTCGCCCACGAGAGGGCGCCGATCCAGCCGTCCTGGACCAGGCCTTTCTTCTTCTGGAACTTCTTCACGTTGGCGACAGTCACGGAACCGTAGTCACCGTCGATAACGGTCGAGATTCCGTGGGCGCACAGCAGGTACTGCGCAACTTTGACGCGACCGCCACTGGCGCCCTTCTTCAGGTCGGGCCAGCTGCTACCGCCTCCGGTCGGCGGGGTGGAGCCCAAGGTGATGCCCTGGCTGGCCATGAAGTCGTACGGGTTCGTGGTGGAACCGTTCTTGTGCACTTCGAAGTGCAGGTGTGGCCCTGTCGAGTTACCGGTGGTTCCCATCGCTGCGATGACTTGACCGGTCGAGACCTTGGTGCCTTTCGACACGGCTGCACTGTAGAGGTGGCCGTAGTAGGTGACGTATCCGCCGCCGTGGTCGATCAAGATGCCGTTGCCTGTGCGGCCGGGCAGCAGCCCTTGGCGTTTGTCTCCGGGGTAAGAGTTTGTGCGCACGGCGGTGACGGTGCCGCTCTTGGCTGCGTGAATGTTTGTACCTTGGTTGTTGGCCACGTCGGTGCCGGCGTGATTCGGGCGGCCCGGTGTCATGTAGCCAGAGGTGATGGTCCCGATAGCGGGGTTGCTCCAGGCGGCTTGTGCGCTGGAGTCGGCGAAGGCGAGTGTCGGGATTCCTACTGCCGCTGCCGCTGTGCCTGCACCGGCGGTGATGAGCAGGTTTCGGCGACTGAAGATTTTCTTGCGGGCACTGTTATCCATCAGTTCCGTCCTTAGTTGTGGGCGTGAGATGCACCGTATGGTAGGCCCGTGTGCTACGCAATCGGAATATCCATATGTTTGCCACAAGCAGTTGCGGTTTTGTGCGCTGCGATTTTAGGTCCATTCATGGGTAGTGCTGCGGATGCGTAGTAATACCGGGGGGGTGCAAATCGTTGTGGACAGTGACAGAAGTTTCCGCTACACCGAGTCTTGCCCGATACGGTGTCCTCGGGCGCGGTGCTCGGGTGTGGAAACATGTCGGGCAGCCGGTAGCGGAATGGTCGTCTCCGGCGTGTCAGTTACAGCCCCAGGAGAACGATGTGTCGAAACGATCCCCGCGTTTGAGCCGCCGGGCTCTGATCACCACAACCGCTATTGCGACCGGCGCATCGCTCACTGCTGGTGCCTCAGCCGCGTCGGCCGGACATGCCGATGCACCCATCGAGCCAGGTCCGGTCTCGAAGCCACCGGTACTGGCGGAAGGGGATACCGTAGCCGTCGTATCGCCAGCCGGACCGACCGTCGAGGCTGATGTGAACGTCGGGGTCGACCTGTTGCGCAGCTGGGGATTGAATGTCGAGCTGGCGGATCATGCCCTCGACAGTTTCGGTTATCTCGCGGCGCCCGATAAACACCGCCTCGCCGACCTCAATGCGGCGTTGAACGCCCCGGGCGTTAAAGCCGTCATGGCTACCCGCGGTGGATACGGGAGCCAGCGGATCGTGGAACAGGTTGTCTTCGCCGAAACACCTAAGCTCCTCATAGGATATAGCGATATCACGACTTTGCATCTGGCGTCGCATAAAGCGGGCGTCGCGAGTTTGCATTCCCCGATGGCCGCGTGGGACGCCGACAACAACACCGCCGCGACTGAAAAAGCGCTTCGTGACGCGATCATGACGACCAACCCCGTCATTGTGGAGCGGGACCCGGACATCCCGACATCGCAGGTCAAGGTCGGTGGCACAGCGACGGGTCCGTTGATCGGTGGCAATCTCACAATGTTGTCGACGGAGCCAATTGACCGTAACTTTCCCGACCTTAGCGGCGCGATCCTGTTCATCGAGGAAATCAATGAGGCTCCATATCTCGTCGACCAGATGTTGACGCAGCTGCTGCGGGCCGGTGCGCTGGATGAAGTGGCGGCTATCGCGCTCGGGCAATTCCTCGGCGAGGCGAGCGACGACGGCTGGGACCTGCCCGAGGTTCTAGCCGAACGTCTCGCCGGCCTCGAGGTGCCGATCCTCGGCGGCTTGCCCGTCGGTCACGGTCAGGATCCGCGGGTGCTGCCGTTGGGTGTCGAAGCGGAACTGGACGCCACCGCCGGGACATTGACGGTCGAATCCGCTGTTGGTTGACGGGCCCGACACCTGGGCTCGCGGCGGCATGGCCTGGCTCCATGAAGGTGTTGGAAACCACCAATACCCGGGTTTTCCGGTCTCGGATTCTTCATGTACGCTTGGGCATGTAACGCGCTCCTGTCGTCTAGTGGCCTAGGACGCCGCCCTCTCAAGGCGGTAACGGCGGTTCGAATCCGCTCAGGAGTACCAGGTTGTACTTATGCGAACACCAGTCACGCTTATGTGAACTGGTGTTCTTTCGTTGCGTGTTCGCGGACCGTTCTGTTTCCCAGTTGTTTTTCCGAGATTCCTGTTCGGCGGTCATCCAGAGACAGGCCGATGAATCCACAATTGCCTGTCTCGTGGCGCCGGATTACGACCTGCGAGTCAG
>DXIM01000113.1 GCA_019112895.1 Candidatus Stackebrandtia faecavium | reverse complement strand
TGGATGAAGGAGGCGAACATTGACGGCGCGGCAGTTGATGTATTCCAGGCTCCGCTCGACCTTGGTACCGCCGAAAAAGGACAGGAAGGTGGCGAGGCGATCTTTTGGGTGGACCGAAACGCCAATTTGCGTCGGCTCCAATTGGATCCCGCCAATACGGGCTTGACGAGCATCGACTTTCTTTTGAAGAAGCCCAGCGTGGATAAGCTCGAGCCGGTCGGGGTGCTGGGTGGCGGCACCAACGATCCCCGCGACCTCAACGAGGCGGAAGTCAACGCGTTGTCGACGCTGCGGCAGCGTAACGCCGACGCCGCCGCCGAAGTCGACATGGAACTTCCGCTCGGCGACGATGAACTGATCCGGGCGCGCGGCTACATCGATTGGCGCGTGCCTTTGGTCTATCTCTCCCTGGACGCTCCCGGCGAAGACAACGACGGTTTGTTGCTAGCCCTACCGGGAGGCGCCGCTACAAGACAGATGAGCGTCGACGGATCGCTGCCGCCCGTCGAAGCGCCGGACGACGACTGGTCACACCAGAATTGGTCGCAACGGACCGAATCCGACTCCGAATCGACAAGCACTTTGGATGCAATGCTCATGAAGCTGTTGATGCTGCGATCTCCCGAAGCCGACGACTACCAGTCGATACAGGACAATGGTGCGTGGCTGCGTCAGGATAGCCTCGGCGACACCAAGACCAACGTCGTCGAGTTCCCGTTCGAGCACGAGACCGAGGACCACGAACGAGGGAAGGCACCATACCGCTATTGGATCGGCGAACAGGACGACTTGCTGCGGGTAGAGATGAACACTCAAGGGTTCGGCTTGGCGCACGCCGACCTCACCAAACACGAAGCGCCCACCCTGTCGCTGCCGCAGAACGTCACGGCGACGCTTCTACAGTGACCGTCGGCCGCGCCGGCAACGAGGTTGAGCTATCCCAATAGGACCTGGCACGGGTTATAAGGATCCGTGCCACAAAACACTCGTTGATCTCGCGACGACGAATCAAAGAACCCGGCCCGCTCCAACGAGTCACGGGCGACGTCGAGCCGGTGGTCGGCCACAGGCACGCGCACCCGCGCGGCGCCGCCATCGACGATGTCAGCGGACACCGTCTCGGTGCCGACACCGAGAACGTGGGCGATCCTCGCCCGGGCGCGGGCGAGGCGTCCAGGCGAAGCGCCCACCGGGTGCGGTGCATCGCAGACGACGACACGGTCGCGCTTATTGCGTTCAAAAACGATCAAGCGTTCCGAGTGGAGTCGCTGAACGACATCGGTGAGCGCATCCAAAGTTCCGGAATTGTCGATCACTGCATCGGCTGCAGCTTCGCGTTGCGTGTCAGTCGCCTGAGCCGCGATGCGTGCCTGTGCCTGCTGCGCGTCGAGGCCACGCGCTTTCAGCCGATCGATCCGCAGGTCGAGTGCTGCTGTCACCACGATCACCAGGTCGAAACTCGGGGCCATGCCCCCCTCGACTAGGAGCGGCACATCGTTGACCACGACCGCATCCGACGGTGCCTGCTCACGCAGCTGCCACGACCGTTCACGGACCAGCGGGTGGATGATGCCTTCCAGGCTCTTACGGGCCGCGTCATCGTTGAAGACCCGACGCGCCAACGCGGGACGGTCCAAGCCGCCGTCGCTTCCGACGATGCCGGCGCCAAACTCGGCCACAATGTCGGACAGCCCGGGCGTGCCGGGAGCGACGACTTCCCGCGCCAAGACATCCGAGTCGATGATGACGGCGCCCAGCTGCCCCAACCGTGAAGCGACCGCGCTTTTACCAGATCCGATTCCGCCGGTGAGACCCACATTCAACACACCCTGATTGTGACCGCTATGCACTAGCGACTGAATCGGGGTCCAGACGTGGAAAACGGCCCGCCTGTGCAGGCGGGCCGTTTTGCCAACTGATCAGTGTTGCTTAGCTTCCGGCCAACTTTTCGCGCAAGGCGGCAAGCGCCTCATCGGTCGCGAGCGTGCCGGACGGTCCCTGGTCGGCCGGGGCCTGCTGCGGTGCCGACGCGGGTTCCTGCTTCTTCTTTTCGCCACCGGACGGCGCCGACTTCTTCTCCGAGCCTTCTGCGCCTTCGGCGGATTCGCTCGACGCGCCCGCCGGAGCGTCCTTGATGACGCGCTCGGCGATCTGACGACCGTGCTCTTCCCAACGGGTGCGGGCGTCGGCGTACTGACGCTCCCACTCCTCGCGAGCGGTGTCGAAACCTTCGAGCCATTCACCCGTCTCGGCGTCGAAGCCTTCTGGGTAGATGTAGTTGCCCTGGTCGTCGTACTGCGCAGCCATGCCGTACAGCGTCGGGTCGAAGTGCTCTTCGTTCTCGACGTACGCCTCGTTGGCTTGCTTCAGCGACAACGAGATGCGGCGACGCTCGAGGTCGATGTCGATGACCTTGACCATGACATCGCTGCCGACCTCGACGACCTGCTCAGGAACCTCGACGTGACGCTCCGCCAATTCGGAGATGTGCACGAGGCCCTCGATGCCGTCCTCGACGCGAACGAACGCACCGAACGGAACCAGCTTGGTGACCTTGCCCGGCACGATCTGACCGATCGCGTGGGTGCGGGCGAACTGACGCCACGGGTCCTCTTGGGTCGCCTTCAGCGACAGCGATACGCGCTCGCGGTCCATATCGACGTCGAGAACTTCGACCTCGACCTCTTTACCGACCTCGACGACCTCACCCGGGTGGTCGATGTGCTTCCACGACAGCTCTGAAACGTGGACCAGACCGTCCACGCCTCCCAGGTCGACGAACGCACCGAAGTTCACGATCGAGGAGACGACACCCTTGCGCACCTGGCCCTTGGCGAGCTTGTTGAGGAACTCGGTGCGGACCTCGGACTGCGTCTGCTCCAGCCACGAACGGCGCGACAGGACCACATTGTTGCGGTTTTTATCGAGCTCGATGATCTTGGCTTCCAGCTCACGGCCCACATACGGCTGCAGGTCGCGGACCCGGCGCATCTCCACCAGGGACGCCGGGAGGAAGCCGCGCAGGCCGATGTCGAGGATGAGGCCACCCTTGACGACCTCGATGACAGAGCCGCGAACAACGCCGTCTTCTTCCTTGATCCGTTCGATGGTGCCCCAGGCACGCTCGTACTGCGCGCGCTTCTTCGACAGGATCAGGCGGCCCTCTTTGTCTTCTTTTTGAAGAACCAGGGCTTCGACGTTATCGCCTGTGGCTACGACCTCAGCCGGGTCGACATCATGCTTAATGGACAACTCGCGCGAAGGGATGACGCCTTCGGTTTTGTATCCAATGTCGAGAAGGACCTCGTCCCTATCGACCTTGACGACGGTTCCTTCGACAATGTCCCCGTCGTTGAAGTATTTAATGGTTTCATCGATCGCCGCTAGCAGGGCTTCCTCGCTACCGAGGTCGTCGACTACTACCTTGTCGCCGCTTTGCGCGGCGGTGCTCGACGTTGCGTCGATGCTGCTCGTCATGTGGGCTGGTGCTCCGGTTACTGATGGTCTCTCGTACTTGGTTGGGCGCCCCTCGACTTGCGTCAGCAGCCGATGTGAACCTTCTCCACTCCGAGGCCACAGGCTCCCATGATTTTCATCTACAAGACTACCGTGGTGGTCTTACCGCGATTCCGGCGCCCAGGCAATTATTAGTGAATTTCGGATCACAGCCCCATCGCACCGGTTCCGCGATCGCCACGATCAGTGGGCCGCCTCGTCCCAATTCTTTCCGGCTCCGACCGAAACCTCCAGCGGCACAGCCAATTCGGCCGCTCGCGCCATCGTATCGCGCACCAGCTCCTCGACCTGAAAACGCTCCGGTTCGGCGACTTCGAGGACCAATTCATCGTGAACCTGCAACAGCAACCGCGACGACGACAGGCCCGCCTCATCGAGGGCTGCCTGGACCCGAAGCATCGCGATCTTCATGATGTCCGCCGCGCTGCCTTGGATCGGCGCGTTCAGGGCAGCGCGTTCCCCCATTTCGCGTCGCTGCCTGTTATCGCTGACGAGATCGGGCAGGTAGCGGCGGCGGCCGAACATCGTTTCGGTGTAGCCCTTTCGGCGTGCCTCTTCCACCACGCCCTGCAGGTAGGTACGCACACCGCCGAACCTCAGGAAGTACTCATCCATGAGGTTCCTAGCCTCGTCGGCGCCGATTCCCAGCTGTTGCGACAACCCGTATGCAGACAGGCCGTAAGCCAGGCCGTAGGACATGGCCTTGATACGACGTCGCTGCTCGGCGTCCACCTGCCCTTGAGATACCGCGAAGACCCGGGAAGCGACCGTCGTGTGCAGATCCTCACCGCTGTGGAACGCCTCGATCAGGCCGGCATCTTCACTCAAATGGGCCATGATGCGCATTTCGATCTGCGAATAGTCACATGTCAGCAGCACCTGGTCCTCGCGTGTAGCGACGAACCCCTGACGGATCCGTCGTCCCGCGTCGGTTCGCACCGGAATGTTCTGCAGGTTCGGGTCCGCCGACGACAACCGACCGGTCGCGGCGACGGTCTGGTGGAACGTCGTGTGAATGCGGCCGTCATCAGCGATAGCGGTGATCAGTCCGGCGACGGTCTGCTTGAGACGCTCCGCGTCACGATGACGCAGGATCGCCTCCAGCACGGGATGCTGAGTCTTGGCGAACAGAGTGGACAATGCATCGGCGTCCGTGGTGTAGCCGGTCTTGGTGCGTTTCGTCTTCGGCATCTGCAGTTTCTCGAACAGGATCTCCTGCAACTGCTTCGGCGAACGTAGGTTGAACTGTTCCCCCACCGCGGCATGTGCATCCGATACCGCGGCCGTTGCCGAAGCCGAAAACGAGGACTCAAGTTCCCGCAGATGATCGACATCCGCCCGAATGCCGGTAGCCTCCATTTGCGCCAGAACCTTCATGACCGGCAGCTCCAGGTCACGCAGAAGTTCGGCACCGCCGCTGGCCTGTAGTCGTTCGTTCAGCGCTTCTTTCAGATCCGCAACCACGCCCGCGGCGTCGGCCAGCCGCCGCAACATCGAATCGGCATCGGCGTCGAGACCGTCCAAAGTCGGTTGCGCGTCCGAACCGGAATCGGTTTCCAGACTGCGCCCCAGATACTGGGTGGCGACATTCGTCAACGAGTAGCTGCGCTGATCGGGGCGGACCAGGTAAGCCGCCAGCGCCGTATCGCTGTGTATGCCCGCTACCTTCCAGCCGTGCGCGCGGCAGGCGAGGATGAGCGCCTTCGCATCATGGGTGATCTTGAGGCTTTCGGGGTCTTCCAGCCAACGCCCCAACGCGATGGAGTCTGGTTCGGACAATGTCGCGGGATCGAAACCGACACTGTGCTCACGGGACGCGAGCCCTAGGGCACGGATGTGTCCGGCTCCTCCCCCGAACTCGCCTTCGGCCGCGACCGCCAGCGCCTGCGTGTTGTTGGCGTCGAGCCAATCGCTGAGGCTCGTTTCGGTCAGCGACGTGAAGTCACGCGTCGTGTGTGACGTCGTCTCCTCGGGGGCTTCTCCGATGCGTTTATCGGCCAGCTGGTTGCCGAGCCGGTCGCTGAGCGCGGAGAATTCCAAGGCGTCGAAGAGCTCCCCCGTCGTTGTCGCGTCCCAGCCTCGCCATGCGTAACGGTCGGGGTCGCTGTCGATCTCGACGTCGGTGCGAAGCTTGTTCAGCGCCGCGTTGCGCATGACGTCGGGCAAATGGGTTCGCAGGCTCTCGCCGGCTTTGCCTTTGATGGCGTCCGCCGCGGCAATGACACCGTCCAAACCGTCGTGCGTCAGGATCCATTTGGCGGCGGTCTTGGGCCCCACGCCCGGAACGCCGGGAAGGTTGTCGCTTTTCTCCCCCACGAGCGCGGCCAGGTCCGGGTAGCGCTGCGGCGGGACACCGTACTTAGCTTCGACCGCCTCCGGGGTCATGCGCGCAAGTTCCGACACCCCCTTCACGGGGTACAGCACAGTGGTGTGGTCGGTGACCAGTTGCAAGGCGTCACGGTCGCCACTGCAGATCAACGTCTCGTATTGCTCATTTTGTGCACGTGTCGACAGTGTCGCCAAAATGTCGTCTGCTTCGAAGTTCTCGGCCGTCAGCCACGGGATCCCGAATGCTTCGAGCACCTGTTGGATGAGGGGTATCTGAGACTTGAATTCGTCCGGGGTGGCGGTGCGTCCGTCTTTATACTGTGGATACTGTTCGGTGCGGAACGAGCGCCGAGAAAGGTCGAACGCCACCGCTACGTGCGAAGGTTGCTCGTCACGCAACACATTAATCAGCATCGAAGTGAAACCGAAAACCGCGTTCGTCGTTTGACCCGTGGTCGTCGAGAAGTTATCGGCGGGGAGCGCGAAAAACGCCCTGTACGCCATCGAGTGACCGTCAATGAGCAGCAAGCGAGATCGATTCATCACGCCAGAAGACTTTAGCGACCGCGTGTGACACGGCTTCAGCCGCCGCCAGCTATTGTCACAACTACATAACGCTATGGCTCTCACGCGCCTACTCAGCTAGCCAGATAGGTCGCTGGCGTATTAACTTTGTTGTCTATTTCACATGCGTCGGCACGCGTGCCCGGTCCTACTCAAGGAGATAACAAATGCTGAAATCACGCCTATGGCGCACTATCGCGGTGGCCGGTGTTGCGACACTTGCCGTTTCCGCGTGCGGAGAAGGCGGGGGCGGCGGTAATGCCGATGGTGTCCTCAGGCTCGGCACCATCCTTCCCCAAACCGGCTCGCTCGCGTTCCTGGGGCCACCCGAATTCGCGGGTGTAGATCTTGCCATCAAAGAGATCAACGAGGCCGGTGGTGTGCTCGGCAAAGACGTCGAGATCACCCACAAAGACTCCAGCGACACTAAAACCGACATCGCGTCCCAATCGGCCGACGCCCTCATTCAAGACAACACCGACGCCATCATCGGCGCCGCGTCGTCCGGTGTCTCGTTCCAATTCATGGAGAAACTGTCCAAGGCCGAGGTCGTACAGATCTCACCTGCCAACACGTCGCCGGACTTCACCGACGACCCCGCCGCCGACTTCTACTACCGCACGGCTCCGTCCGACATCATCCAGGGACGCGTGCTGTCGGACACGATCCTCAACGACGGCGCCGCCAAAGTCGGGATCATCGCGCTGCAGGACTCCTACGGCGTAGGCCTAGCCGATGAGGTTGAAAAGAACGTAGAAGAAGCAGGTGGCCAGGTCGTGGCCAAAGAGATCTACGACCCGAACGCCTCCGAATTCAGCGCCGAGATCGCGAAGCTGAAAGAAGGAGACCCGGACGCCATCGCGATCATCTCCTTCGAAGAATTCACCAAACTGGCACCCAGCCTGGACGAAGCGGGCCTGAGCGCGCAGGAGACGAGCTGGTACCTCGTCGACGGCAACCTGTCCAATTACGGCAGCGACCTTCCTGAAGGGCTCCTGGAAGGCGCCAAGGGCACGAAACCAGCCGTCGACATCGATTCGGACTTCCAGGAACGTCTGCTCGAGGTCGACGACAAGCTGAAGGACTTCACCTACAGCGCGGAGTCGTACGACGCCACGATCATCGCGGCACTCGCCGCTGAGGCCGCGGGCGAAGATACGCCGCAGGCGATGCAGGAAACCATGGTCGACGTGACCAAGGGCGGCGAAAAGTGCACCGACTTCGCCAGCTGCAAGAAGCTGCTCGAAGATGACAAGGACATCGACTACGACGGCATGAGCGGCCCGATCGAATGGACCAAGGAAGGCGACATTTCGAAAGGAAGCATCGGCGTCTACGAATTCGACGCCAAGAACGAGTACGAGGCCGTCGACTTCATCGAAGGCGAGATCTAATCCCATAGCCCAATGAAATGTGGGGCAGGTTCTGTACAGAACCTGCCCCACATTCGTATGCGGACTGCGCGGGCTAACGCGCCTTCGCCAACGTGCCTAGGTAGAGCTCGATCACCTTGGGGTCATTGACGAGATCTTCTCCCGACGCCGTGTAAGCGTTACGGCCCTGGTCGAGCACGTACCCACGGTCACAGATCTGCAGGCAGCGACGCGCGTTCTGTTCGACCATGACCACGGTGACGCCAGTGGAGTTGATCTTCTTCGTCTGGTAGAACACTTCGTCCTGAAGGGCCGGCGACAGCCCCGCAGACGGTTCGTCCAGCAACAACAAGGTCGGGTCCATCATCAGCGCCCTGGCCATGCCGACCATCTGTCGCTCACCGCCCGACAGCGAACCGGCCTGCTGTGCACGCCGTTCGGCCACAGTCGGGAACAATTCACAGACGAAATCGAAGCGTTCCTGGAACGTCTTAGGGCGCAGATACGCGCCCATCTCCAAGTTTTCCTCAATGGTCAATTTCGGGAAGACGTTGTTGTTCTGGGGCACATAACCCACACCTCGCGGCACCAATTGGTGCGCCTTCATGTTGGTGATGGTTTCACCTTGCCACTCGACATGTCCAGAACGGACCGTCACCAGGCCGAACATCGACTTCAGTAGCGTGGACTTCCCGGCGCCGTTGGGCCCGATGATCCCGATCAGCTCGCCCTTTTTGGCGTACAGATCGGTCTCGAACAGGATGTCGACGTCCGGCAAGTACCCGGCACGCAAACGATCGGCGACCAAGATGGCGTCCTGAGCACCCTCCAGATGGGCCGTGCGGTCCACCGTATCGATCCCTGCGGTGTCATCGGCGATCTCCTCGCGAGTCGCCTCGCGAACCGGTTCATCAACCGCGTCGTCACTCATTGCGACTCGCTTTCGTCATTTTTAGGGTTGTCCTTCGACTGCCCCTTGTCGGCATCGACGACATCGATGGCGTCCTCTTCCGCATTCGTACCGCCGGTGCGCGACTCGCCGTCTGGCGCATCGTCTGCGTCGTGCTCCGCACCGTCGTGGTGCTCGCCTAGGTACGCGTCAATGACCGCCTGGTTAGACATGACTTCGGCGGGCCGCCCCTCCGTCAGGATTGCCCCTTGCCCCATCACCACAACCCAGTCACTGATGTCATGCACCATGTCCATGTCGTGTTCGACGAACAGCACGGTCATACCGTCCTCCCGAAGCTCCTTGACATGGCCCAGCAACGACTGAGTCAATGCGGGGTTGACGCCGGCCATCGGTTCGTCCAGCATGATCATCTTCGGTTTGGCCATGAGGGCCCGGGCCATCTCCAGCAACTTGCGTTGACCGCCGGAGAGACTGCCGGCGAAATCGTCCTTCTTGGTATCGAGTTTGAATCGTTCCAGCAGCTCGTTGGCGCGTTGGGTGACTTCTCGCTCCTGTTTGTGCCAAAGCCCCAACAAGCCGGCGAAGAAGTTCTCACCGATCTGGTTGACAGCGCCGAGGCGCATGTTGTCCATGACAGTCATCTTCGACAGCGCCTTCGTGAGCTGGAAAGTGCGCACCATGCCTTTGCGTGCGACTCGGTGCGCCCCCACACGGTTCAGGGGCTGACCATCGAATGACCATCGCCCCGTGTTGGGGCGATCGAAACCCGTCAGAAGGTTGAACATCGTTGTCTTACCGGCACCGTTGGGGCCGATCAACGCCGTGATCGCTCCCCGCTGGACTTCAAGGTGGTCGGCATTGACCGCCTGGAGGCCACCGAATCGCCGAGTGATGTTGTCGGCGACCAGGATCGGGTCCGGTTTGGCCGCGCCAGGTTCGGCCGGCACATCGGCCAACGCTTTGGTCGCAGCTTCTTTGGCGGCCGTCGTCGCGCTCACAGCCTCAGCGCACATTGAGACTCACTTCCCTCTTGTCTCCCAGGATTCCCTGAGGCCGATAAACCAGCAACAGCACCATTCCGATGCCGAGAACCACAAAGACCAACGGGCCGCTCTTGTTAGTGGTCAACAACCATGTCGGCAATGCGCCGGTAGCGGCGATGGCATCCAAGACGCCCTTGAGGAGGTTGAACAGGAACCAAAACAGCATCGCGCCCAAAACGGGGCCGAAAACGCGCGCGGCGCCTCCGAGGATGACCATGACCCACAGGTAGAACGTGAAGTCGGTCGAGTAAGTGTCCGGCTGTACGTTGCCGGAACCGACCGAGAAGATGAAGCCACCCAGTGATCCGCATAGACCACCGATCACCAGCGCCTGCATCTTGTAGGAGTACACGTTCTTACCCAGGCTGCGAACCGCGTCCTCATCCTCACGGATGCCTTTCAGGACTCGTCCCCACGGGCTGCGCATCGCCAGCCATACGACCAGCAGGCACAGGACCACCAGGCTCCATCCGACTGTCATCACCCATAGCGAGTGCGGACGGAACGACAGGAGTCCCCAAAACAGGTCTAGTGTGCCGCGGTGGAAACCGACGATCCCGGCGTTGAAGCTCGCCTCGCTGCCCGAGTACGGGTTGAGGTCGGCGAAGGTGGCGCTGAAGTCGCCGACGGGACGGATTCCATCCGATCCGCCGGTGTATTCGGTGAACGTGACTGAACGGGCGACGCGCCTGATGATTTCGGCGGCCGCGATCGTCACAATGGCCAAATAGTCGGCGCGTAGGCGTAGCGTCGGTATACCCAACAGGATGGATAGGACGACCGAACCGAGCAGACCGACACCGATTCCGAGCCAGAAGGAGCCTCCGAACGCGGCCACGGTCACGGCTAGCCCGTAGGCGCCGACGGCCGCGAATCCGGCCTGACCGAAGTTCAAGAGACCTGAATATCCGAAATGGATATTAATGCCGATGGCCGCCAACGCGTAGGCGAGCATGATCGGACCGAACGCCTGATGCAGACTGTCCGACAAGATTCCCGTAATGGTATCCATATTAGAATCTCACCTATCCCACGCGCTCGC
Organism: Candidatus Stackebrandtia faecavium; assembly: GCA_019112895.1. Taxonomy (GTDB): domain Bacteria; phylum Actinomycetota; class Actinomycetes; order Mycobacteriales; family Micromonosporaceae; genus Stackebrandtia; species Stackebrandtia faecavium. Next base: position 1,942 of record DXIM01000113.1, on the reverse strand, counting down.
GACGGCCCAGCAGGCCCTGCGGTCTAAATATCAGCACGATGATCAGCACCAGCAAGGCGCCCACATACTTCATCTCGGATTCCACAAAGATCGTCGTGATCTGCATGAAGACACCGATGATCAGCGAACCTATGAGCGCACCGAAAGCGGTACCGATCCCGCCCAAAATGACCGCTGCGAAGATAAGCAGAAGCAATTTCAGGCCCATCTCATACTTCACACCCTGGTCGATCGCCAGGGCGATACCCGCCATGGCAGCCAAAGCGCCGCCGACGGTCCACACCCAACGGATGACTCGGTCGACGTCGATACCTGAGGCGGCGGCCAGGGACTGGTTGTCCGCAACCGCGCGCACCGCCTTACCGAAACGCGTGTACTTCAATGCCAAAGCCACGGCGATGATCAGAACCAATGAAGCGATGTCGACGAATATTTTTCGAGGGACGACCTGCATGAAGCCGAGATCCCACGGCGTTTGACGCACGTATTCGCTGAAACGTTCGGTGTTGGATCCCATGAAATAGCTGACGCCGTATCTCATCGACAAGGCGACACCAATCGAAATGATCATCATAGTCACGAGGCTGACGTTTCTTTGTCTCAACCGGCCCCAGAAGTACTTGTCTTGCACCCACCCGAAACCGGCACTGAGCGCAATCGCCAAGGCGCCGGACAGAATAAGCGGAAGGCCGAAACCGACGTTGATCATGTACGCCAAAGCGGCGCCGATGGTGACGAGCTCACCGTGGGAGAAGTTCGTCAGACCCATGGTTCCGTAAATCAGGGACAACCCCATCGCGGCCAGTGCGATGATCAAACCGAAGTGGACGCCGTTGTAGATGACGCTGACCCAACGATTCACGACGCTGTTACTACAGATGTCCTCGCCGGTTTCGGGGTCGGAGACGCAGTTGTCGTCCTTTTCTTCACCCTGACTCTTCGAGTCGCTGCCATCGTCACTCGGTTTGTCTTGAGGCTTGTCTCCCAAGGGAAACAATGCCGGCCGCATCTGCCCGGCATCGACCTCGATCGTGTGTTTGGGACGACCGTTGGTCACGACCAAGTCATCAGGAATAGTTGATTCATCGATCTCGATGACGTAGGTGCCCGGTTCGTCGACGACGACTTTCCATTTCCCCTCGTCGTCGGACTCAGCGGAACCAACCTCCTCGCCAGAATCAGTAGACACGGTGACCGTGACGCCGCTGACCGGCTCATTATTGGCTGCCGAGTTGATCAAGGTTCCTTGAAATCCCTGGTCTTCGGCCGCCCAAGCGGCGGACCCTCCAAGACCAAGGACCAAAAAAACTGAAGCTACTGCAGCTCCGAACAGTACCGCGAATCTTCGCAACGGGGCTCCTTCAGGAAGGGGGTGGACCCTTTCGTAATGGTGTGTCGCGGATCATACATATTCACACTGTCCACTCCCACGCGCTGATACCAAGCTGTTACCAATCAGCAGCGCTACAGCGATAAGTCCCGAAATGACCGACCGTGACGGTCACGTTTGTTGCGCAGTATCGGTGGTTTCTTCCTCGATGATGCGTTGAGCCACAGCCTTCATGGACAACCGATGGTCCATGGCTGCGCGCTGGATCCACTGAAACGCTTCCGGCTCAGTGAGCCCATAACGCCCCATCAGCATCCCCTTGGCCCGGTCGATCTGTTTGCGGACTTCGAGTCGTTCACTCAGCGACGCGACCTCGCGTTCGAGCGCCGCCATCTCGCAGTAACGCGCCAGCGACAACTCGATGGCGGGCAAGAGATCGCTTTTTTGGAAGGGCTTTACCAGGTAAGCCATGGCACCCGCGCTTTGCGCCCGCGTAATGAGATCGCGTTGACTGAACGCCGTCAAGATGATGACGGGAGCGATCCGTTGGGAAACGATCTGCTCGGCCGCCTCGATGCCATCCATAATCGGCATCTGGATGTCGCAGATGAC
>DXIM01000112.1 GCA_019112895.1 Candidatus Stackebrandtia faecavium | reverse complement strand
AGGCGTGGGAACAGATACTGGCGGAAGCCGGGCGTCGCCCGATAAAAGACCCCGCGCAGGTCGATCAGGAGGTATGGAAGAAATACCTGACCGAGCTGCCGAATATAACTGCCGCCGGAGCGGGCCCGAATAAGAACATCCGTTTCAAGACCCGAGGCATGGCCGAGTACAAATGCAAACTGGCTCCCGGCGTCGTTAGCCGGCTGTCCGAATACGAATTCGCAGCGCAAGCTATGCAAGCATCAGCAGACCTCATGCGGAAATTCAATTTGGAAATGATGCTGCTAAAAGATGAATGCTGGGGCCTCGGCGTCCCTGAAATAACGAGAGAGCGGCTACGGCGGAAGAAGGAACGCAGCGCATCCGGTTGAGCATTGGCTCGCCGGGGCCTTCTGACTTTCGCCTATGCGGCGCCGTACCGCGAATAATTTATGGACATGGTTTAGCTGAATCTTCTCAGCGCCGTGTTAACCGAGCCGATTCGCTGCGGCGACGGCGGCGTGGATCGCGGCTATTTCATCCGGACCACAGCTACGGCCAATGTGTCCGATGTCGGCCATGTAGCGGCGTTTCGACGCCGGTATTTCTCGCTCTAGCGCTACCGGGTCGTGTTCCAGTGCGTGGAACATGGCATGGCCGTCCACGCAGTACAGGTCGACGAGTACTGCTCGGCCGGAGGCCGAGACCATGATGTTGCCGTCGTTAAGATCGAAGCCGTCCCACCAGCGCATCGTGGCGGCGGCGTGAGAGTTGAGCTTCTCGGCCTCGTGCCGTAGCCGTTGCCACGCATCATCGTCGCCGCTGTCCCACGAGCGCCTGACGCGCGTGATGATGTCCGCCGAGGCCGGCATGCAGAACTCCATGAGGGTCGCTTGTCCGCCGCCCTCGAGCGGGAGGTCCAGATCTATGCGCGGCAAATACGGGTTGTCGGGGATCGTGCGGCATAGTTCCACGAACACGGGAAACGACGGATCGAACGGGCATATGCGTGCGGCGCTGCGCCCGTCCGGTGAACGAAGCACTGTCGCCCAGTCACCGATGCCGCACACGTTCCAACCCATCGAAACTAGACGAGAATGCACTTCGCGGTGTGTCAGGCATCCGAAACCTGCGAGGACGTCGAGGTATTCAGAGGTGGGCACGGTGTAACGGTAACCGGACGCTCATTCGTGTGCACTCGTGTTTCGGGCGTCGGGCCACCGTCGATGTCGCCAGGGCTTTACTGAAGAGCGTATTCACGCGCGTCGCGTGGTTGCGGTGCGCGAATCCGTCTTAATGAGATGCAGCGCCGGTCTGGTGGGAGTCGACAAGTCAGTGCCTCCGCCTCGTAGGAGTGTGGGGGCGAGCCCGACGAAGTACGAACGTAGTTCATCGACTGAGATCGCGAGATCGGTGGCGATCGTCGACAAGGGGATCCGTTCGGACCTCAAGGCCGCCAACACCTTCGGAAGCAGACGCGAACCTTCCCGGATCTCCATGCCGTCGGGCTCGCTTTTGCGGAAACCTTGCCGTGCCAGCTGTACGCAGGCGTCGCGGTATCGCCATTCGGTGAGCAGGTCCAGTTCATTCAAACGGCGGGCCAACGCCATCGCCGAGACGTTCCAGATGCGCTTGGCGCGCACGATCAGTTCGGCATCGGCGTTGTGGAGGCCCTCCGCGAGGATGCTCGGGCCGGGCATCAAAAACGCCGCCGCGAATGCGTTCGCCGCTTCCTCGTCGGTCTTGTCGCTGCCGGGTTCACGGTGCTCGCTATGTAGCACCAGATGCCCGAGCTCATGCGCGGCATCGAAACGGATACGTTCCGGAGTTTTGCTGTTGGACAAGAAAACGTGAGGAATCGAGTCGACTTCGACCGAGAACGCGTCGATGGTTTCGCATTCGGTGGGCAGACACAGCACTCGGACACCGTGATATTCAAGTAGGTGGATGATGCGGGAGACCGGTTGATTACCCAAGCCCCAACGCGCTCGGACTATGTCGGCGGCGATTTCGGGTGAATGGTCGGGGAGCGTAGGAACGTCAGGCTGCGGCAACGTGAAGCGTTCATCGACCCATTTCATGAAGTCGACGCCGAGCCGGCCAGCCGCCAGTGCCGCATTGCGTTGTGTCGCGCTGCGTTTAGACAGGCTGCGAAACGACACGGCGGTTTCGTCGAGCGGCGCGATTTCTTCGGCCGCAAGGAATGCGGCAGGTACGTTCAGCGCCCGAGCCAGCGCCGCCAACATCGGCGCCTGAGGCAGACTGCGGCCGTTTTCGTAGGCGGACAAGGTTTCGCGCGAAACGCCGGTGACCGTGGCGAGCTTCGTGACAGTCATGCTTCGACGTTTACGCGCGAAAGTGAGCCGGCTCGGTGTGAACATGAACGTATCGGTCCTATTGCGGGTCAGGCTCGACGTTTCACCTCGAAGTCGTGGTCATCCTCGAGGTCGTCGTCGCGCGGTATGACGATCTCGGTACCCGTTTCAAGCTCAGGCAAGATTATCCGTTCTCGGTAGAACGTCACCTTGCCGTTGACGAAACCGTTGGGAAACGAAAGTTCCGACAGGATACGTTCTTCCTCGATCCGGTACAGCAGCAGCCAGTTACCTGTGCTGTTCGGCAACGACTTGGCATACAGGGAAACGTCGAATAGGGGCAGCTGGGAGTTGTCTTTGATGGCTTTGCTGGTGACAGGGCCCTTGTTGTTCTTGTGCGACGGGGTCGCCATAGGGGACGGGTCGGCGGTGAGCGAGTCTCCGTAGCCGTGCATGATGCTCATCCCGGACCGATTGGATATCCGCATTTGGCCCTTGTAGTCCTTGTAGTTCCAACCTCGTTGCACAAGGACTTCCCGCAAGCGCCGCCCGGTGCGTGAATACATGGTCCAACCCCAAAATGTGGGATGGTCCATGTCCGTGCATTGATTGATTTCCGCGTGGCCGTAAGCGAGTGCTTGGTGGATGTCGTCGAGCTCGAGCCCGAATTCGCTGAGACGTTGGTG
>DXIM01000111.1 GCA_019112895.1 Candidatus Stackebrandtia faecavium | reverse complement strand
CGGCGCCGACGCCGTCGTGTTCGCCGCAGGCGCCGGGCCCGGGAGCGGAGCCGAACGGAAAACGACGGTCGATAAGGACGCCGCGGTTCTACTTGCCGATGCCGCGGAGAAAGCCGAGGTGCGCCGGTACGTCATGGTGTCGGCGATGAACGTCGACGACGAACCGCCGAGCGATACCGAGCCTGTCTTCGCCGCCTATTTGCGGGCGAAGGGCGCGGCGGACGCCGATCTTCGGTCCCGCAAGGACCTCGATTGGACGATCCTGCGACCGGGCAGGCTCACCGACGACCCGGGCACAGGCCGCGTCGATCTCGCAACCAAAGTGGAGCGCGGAGACGTTTCCCGCGACGACGTGGCCATCGTCCTGTGCCACCTATTGACGACGCCCGCCACCGCCGGGCTCACGCTCGAACTGGTCAACGGCGACGTCGAGGTGACCGACGCGATCTCGGTCGTGAGCGGCGACTGACGCCAGCTGCACTTCTTCGACACGCTGCATATCGCAGTCAAGCCTTACTCCCGCAGGTACGCGGGGGTAAGGCTTTTCGCTGTAGAGACGCCCAGATTTACTCCCTGTGGAGACCCGTCCCACAACCGGATGGGCTCAGGAAAACGCCGGCAACCAGTCGGGTACATTCTTGATTGATTCCAAACAAGCGGTGATACCGCGCCGCACCCGTACTTATGAGGAGATAACTGTGCTGACTGTGGGCGACCACTTCCCGGAGTATGAACTGACCGCGTGCGTGTCACTCGACCCGGAGAATGCGTTCGAGACCATCCACCACAAGTCCTACCAGGGCAAGTGGCGCGTCATGTTCGCGTGGCCCAAAGACTTCACCTTCGTGTGCCCGACCGAAATCGCGGAATTCGGTCGCCTCAATGAAGAGTTCGCCGACCGTGACGCGCAGGTGCTCGGTTGGTCCGTCGACACCGAATTCGTCCACTTCGCATGGCGCAAGGACCACCCGGACCTGCGTGAACTCCCGTTCCCGATGCTCTCCGACGCCACGCGCGAGCTCACCTCGGCCGCGGGTGTGCTCGGCGACGACGGTGTCGCGCAGCGCGCCACCTTCATCATCGACCCGGACAACGTCATCCAGTTCGTCATGGTGACCGCCGGTTCGGTCGGCCGTAACGTCGCCGAGGTCCTGCGTGTCCTCGACGCCCTCCAGACCGATGAGCTGTGCCCGTGCAACTGGGACAAGGGCGCCGAGACCCTCGACGCCAAGAAACTGATGGCGGGCGCATGAGCATCGCGGTTTTGAAGGAGGCGTTGCCGGGCTACGCCAAAGACACCAAGCTCAACCTGGGTTCGGTGACGACGACCTCTTCGATGACGCAGCAACAGTTGTGGGGCACGCTCGTTGCGTCGGCGTATACGACGAAACAGCCGACTGTCCTACGCGAAATCGTCGAGGAAGCCTCCCAACACCTGTCCGCCGAAGCGCTCGAGGCCGCTAAAGCAGCCGCCTCGATCATGGCGATGAACAACATCTACTACCGCGCGAAACACCTCATCGGCGACGCGGCGTACGAATCGTTGCCGGCCCGGTTGCGGATGCAAGTGATCGGCAAGCCCGGCGTCGACAAGGCCGACTTCGAGCTGTGGTGCGAGGCTGTTTCCGCCATCACCGGCTGCGGCGTCTGCCTTGAATCGCATGAGAAGACACTGGTCAAGGGTGGAATGTCTCGCGAGAACATCCACGACGCGCTGCGTGTCGCAGCGGTGGTCAACGCCGCCGCGGTCACACTGAACGCGGAAGAAGTCTTGAAGGCTTAAAACTGGTTGCGCTGAAGGGCCGTAGCACCGCATAGGCAGTGCTACGGCCCTTTTTCGTGGCTGCTGACGCGGACCGACACCACCCGGGCTCATCGCTGCCGCTCGACTCGATGGTTCGTTGTGACACCATGTCTCCATGCTCTCGAGCGTGGCAGTGCTTTCCGACATCCACGGAGTACTTCCCGCCTTGGAACGAGTGCTGTCAGAACCGGCGGTGGCGGAGGCCGAGCTGATCGTCGTCACCGGTGACCATATTCGGGGCCCCCAGCCGACGCAAGTACTGGACCGTCTCACCTCCCTCAAAGATAAAACGGCGCTGATCCGGGGCAATGCCGACCGGGAAGTACTCCACATGTCCCGCGGCCTGGATGTCGGTCTCGCGGACGACCCACTGTCGGTTTGGGGAGCACAGCAGCTCCACAGCGAGCACCAGCAACTGCTCGACACGATGCCGGAACAGATCACACTCGAGATCGACGGTTTCGGCCCGACTCACTTCTGCCACGCCACGCCCCGCAACGACGAAGAAGTCATCCTGGTGGACAGCCGACCCGACCGCTGGGTCGAAGTGCTCGCCGACCTACCGGATGAGGTGCGTACCGTCGTATGCGGGCACACGCACATGCCGTTCCTCCGCCTGATCGACGGCAGACTCGTGGTGAACCCCGGAAGCGTCGGTTTGCCCTATGGCCGCACTGGTGCACACTGGGCGGTCCTGTCGGGCGGAACCGTTTCCTTGGGCCGCAGTCCCATCGATCCGGATCTACTCGCGGACGAAGTCGTTGCGCACTCCGACATGCCCGCGGTTTCGCAATGGGCCGAGGAGCACCTACGAAATCCCCCAAGCGACCTCGACGCCATCAAAGCCTTCGGTCCTCGCGATGGGCGCTGAGGTCGGTGTTATCGAAGCATGAGGATCATTTCCACGCCGCCGGCCCCTACCGGCCTGACACGGACCTTGTTCCGGCTTCCGATCCAGTTGTACCGGTGGAGACTGGGTTGGCTGCTCGGCAAGCGGTTCGTCCTGGTGCAGCACCGGGGGCGTAATTCGGGCTTGCGACGCCGCGTCGTCCTTGAAGTCATCGACATCGATCCGCAGACCACGGCGATCATTGTCGCTTCCGGGTACGGCGCCCGTTCGCACTGGTACCGCAATCTGCGCTGCGAGCCGGAAGCGACAATCCAGCTCGGCAATCGGCGCACCCGGGCACGGACGTCTTTCCCCAGCACCGCCGAAGGCGGGCTCATCATGGCGCGATACGCGAGCCGGTACCCGCGCACCGCGAAACGACTGTGCCGATTCATGGGTTTCGCGGTCGACGGCAGCACGGACGATTTCACGCAGGTAGGCGAGAACATCCGTTTCGTCAGGTTGACGCCCCAGAACTGATCACCCAGATTCGGGACGTGCTTCGACTCCCATGGTCGTCCTGAACCTCGCCGAGCGCACGATGGAGAACGTTGCCGCAGCCGCAACTACCAGGATCGCGTCGGCGACCAGCGATGCGACCGCCATCCATCCCATCGCAGTAAGGTCGGTGCTCACCAGCTGCGCCACGACCGGCGCGAACGATTCTCCGCGCATGCCCACGACATGGGCGGCCGCATCCCAGACCACGAACAGGGTTCCGGCCGCATTGACGAAGCAGCCCGCAATGCATATCAGCATCGCTACGGCGCCACGATCCACTGCCTCCGACATGGCCGTGATGCCGCGCTTCACGGCACGGTTCAACCGCCATGCTTCGCTGACGATCGCGAGGTAGAACATCGCGCGGATCGCCACCACGATGTACGGAATCAACAGCTGGCTTTGGCTAGCGCCGCCTCCCTGGTCCACAAACCCAAGCCAGTACGCCTGTGCGATGAAGACCGAGTCGTTGACCACGTCACACAGACCTATGACGACACCCAGGACGATCAGGATGGACAGCGGCTTGTGACCGCCCGGGCGTACCGGTTGATTCAGCCCGGCGGGCCGGATATTGCTGGGGTCCGTTGCGGTCAACGCGTTTCCTTAACTCACAGTTCCTTCGGCACGAAGGAAGACATTAGATTGCCGACGACCATTGAGTCAACACGGTCCGTCATCGGACAAACAGCGCAGACACAACCACGCCCTTATGGATTCGTGGTCTCGCCTGTCCCTACTGATAGGCGATGCCGTTCATCAAGAAGAATGCGAGCTTCGTCGGGCTGACCGCCATCGGCCAGTGGCCGAGGTCCCAGGCAAGGAACTGCCACGCGGAGCCGTCGCGCAGTGCCTGCACCTCGTCGCTGTAAAGCTCACCGTACGGCTGCGTGCATTTGATGTATGTGGCCGACAGTTCATGCATCGGCTTGGGCACATACGCCTCGTCCCTCACCGTGCGGCCCGGGTGCGGCACGACATGTTCGCCGAGCCACATTTCGCGCTCGATCGGCATGCCGTGCTGTGTGAAGTCGGTCCAACTGGGTTTCGGCCACCAGCCGTTGTTCTGCTCGATCATGTCTTCGAAGATCCGGGCGGACTTGACGTTGATGAGATCGAACATGGATTTGCCTTCGACCGGCAAGAATGCATCCACGAAGACCGTGTGGCGGACCCGTTCGGGAACTCGGCCGGCGACAATCCCTGCGACGATCCCGGCGTACCCGTGTGCCACGAGAACGGCATCGGTCAAGCCTTCATGTTCGAGAAGCCGAACAACATCCTGCACATGTGTTTCGAGACGAATGTGATCACACGATTCGTCCGTCTCCTCGGCCAGCCCAGTCAGTGTCATCCCGTAGGCGTTATGCCCGCTTTTGTCGAGCGTGGTCCTTGGGACATCCCATATCCACGCGCCCATCCATTCACCAGGAATCAACACAAAGTCCGTCATGGTTCATCAATCTAGCGACTCATGGCGACATCGACCACTCCCACCCTGCGAGTTCGCGGCCGCCTCGGTCCCCTGGCTTAGCCTCCCGGCTTGGCTGATTCTCGCCGTGTCCGGGATGCTCGAGACCATGTGGGCGATCGCCCTGGAACGCACACAGGGGTTCACGAAACTGATGCCGTCCATTGTGTTCGTCGTCGCGCTCGCGCTCAGCATGAGTGGTCTCGGTTACGCGCTGCGAGAACTACCTGTCGGCACCGGGTACGCCGTATGGGTTGGAATCGGTGCTGTGGGTGCCGCAGTCGTGGGCATGATCGGGCTGGGCGAATCCGCCAGCCTGGTGCGGATTGGCTGCCTGCTGCTAGTGGTGGCCGGGATCGTGGGGCTGAAGGTCTTCAATTAGAAACGGCTCCGGCACGCAATCTGCGTGCCGGAGCCGTTTACTTTGATCGTTACTGTTCAACGAGCCTGACGGCGTCGGCGACGATCGTGCCGTCACCATTCGTCGAACGGTCGACACCGGTCACTGGGTAGTCGCCTTTTTCGAGGTCGAACTCGCCCAAGGTGACCCATTCGTCTCCTTCATTGCGCTGGTCCGCGTAGACGGTTTTATAACCATCGACGGTCTTGACCACGTACGGAGTCTTCTCGTTGTTGTTGTCGCCCTTCGGGTACCAAGCTTGGAGCTTATAGGTGCCGGCCTTGGGAATCGATGCCTCGTACCACAACGGATCCGAGTACATCGCCGGTTCCGCCTGTGCGTGATCGTCACCGTAGTTGCCGTCCGCTTTGGCGGTGTCCCAGCTGGAAGAGGCATGGATCTGATCGGTTTGCGCATTGTCGATTGTGATCGATGCCTTGTCGTACCCGCGGACCAGCTTCATATATTTGGACCAGTCCCAGCCACTGCCCGGGTCGGTGTGGTCCGCACCGGGCACTTCGCTGTGCGCGATGATGTGGTCGCGGTCGATCGGAATGTCGTATCGCTCGCAAATCGACTGCACTAGTTTCGCCGAGGCACGATAGACCTTGTCCGTGTACCACTTGCCCGGGTTATCGACGTATCCCTCGTGTTCGATGCCGATCGATTCGACGTTGACGTCCCAGTTACCCGCATGCCATCCGATGTCGGACTCGTGCACCATCTGCGTGATCTCGGTGTCCTTGGCCCGCATGATGTAGTGCGCGCTGACCTCGGAGTCCGGGTTCTTGAACCAAGCCTCGGTGCCCTTATAGCTGCCCTGCATTGTGTGAATGACGACCTTGTTGATCTTGTCCGACTTGGGCCGATTGGCATTGGTGTAATTGGCTTTGTTGGCCGGCGACCACCGTGCGCCGTCGTAGTCCGGTTTCGTGGATTCTTCTCCGGATTCCGGCTGCCGGAAGGCGTCACCATGATCTTCACCGCGACCGCCGTGGTCACTGTTGCCTGGTTCCGCACTTGCCGGTGTCGCTAGCAATCCCATGATTAGCGCCGTTGCCAGCGCGATTATCCATCCCCGCATAGTCGACAAGTCTCACACAGAAATGGGGTCATTCGTGGCAAATGGGACATATATAGAACTTGGGATCTGTAGATCACGGGGTTCACTGCCCATGACGGCGGCAACAGGTTATTCGGTGGCGAAAATTTCTTCGCGTACTACGTCGAGGCTCATCCGGATCGCTCCCTGAAGCACCGGGTGCAACGGCAAGGCGCCGGCGACCACGCGCGGCGACATCGGCACGATCCGTGGAAGTTCTGCCCCGATAAGACTGGCGAGCGTCTGTCCTCCGGCGTAGCCGACCTCCCCACCGACGACTACAAGAGATGGATCGAGTACGGCACAGATCGACGCCACGCCGGTGGCCATGCGGGTCGCCAACACCTCGAAGAACCGCTCTCCCTTATCCCCGCTGTTGTGCGCCAGCCCGACGGCCTCGGACGCCGAAGCCGCAGAGATGCCGTACTCCTCGGCCAGTTCGACGACAGCATCGGCACCGACGAAGCGCTGGAACGAGCCTTTCGCGCGTCGCTTCACGAAATCATCGGGCAGAGGGGATCCCGGGACCGTCAAGTAGCCGATCTCACCGGCGCCGCCGGTGACTCCACGGTGAAGCTTGCCGCCAAGAATCACACCGAGGCCGAGGCCCCGTCCGAACCAGACGTAGACGACGTCGTCGGTGCCTTTAGCGGCACCGTCACGATGCTCGGCGACGGCCGCCAGGTTCACATCGTTTTCGATCACGACGGGGCGTTGCAGCTCGTTTTGGAGCGCGTCACGTACCCCCCGGTGCCAAGTCGGCAGGTCCCAAGCGAAACCGACGTCGTTCGATACCGGGTCGATCAGTCCCGGGGTCGCCAACATGACGCGCCAAAGCTGGCTCTGTTCGATCTTTGCGTCGTGCGCGACCGCAGCTACGGCTCGCCTGATCGCTACTCCCGGTTCCTCGTCGTTGGTCTCGATCTCGGCACGACCGACGACATTACCGACGAGGTCGCAGCAGGCCGCCGAGACGCTTTCGGCCCCGACCTCGATGCCGGCCACGTGCGCATATCCTCCGACGACCGCATACACCGTCGCATTGGGGCCGCGATTGCCCGCACGTGTGCCCACGGCTTCGATCAAGCCGCGCGATTCCAAGCGTTCCACCATCTGGGAGGCCGTGACTTTCGACAGTGACGTCGCATCAGCCAGCTGGGCCCGCGTCTTCGGTCCTTCGGTGAACAGTAGGTTGAGGGCTGCCCGGTCGTTCAATAGACGCAAGAGCTGCGGGACTCCGGGTGATTGTTGTTGCCGAGTCATTGGGGGCCGCCTTTCAGCGTGCGGGACCGTACCTTTTGTGGACGTCTTGCAAATAGGAGCGCCACCATGAAGCACCTCGCCAAGCCACGGATTTTATCGAAAGTTTCTTTCTCATACCCTCGGATGTTGATTCTATGCCGAAACAGCCCCAACTGCGGAAACTCGCACTGTCAACCCTGATCGCAGGATTCGACGGGACCAGCGCACCAGATTGGGCGCTACGTCTCCTCGACGAAGGACTCGCCGGATACTGCCTCTTTGACATGAACATCGCCGGTTCCAAGCAGGTTAAGGCTCTGACACAACAATTGCGTGACATCAATCCCGATGTCCTCATCGCGATCGACGAGGAAGGTGGCGATGTCACGCGTTTGTACAGCAGAAGCGGCAGCCCATATCCCGGTAACGCCGCGCTCGGGCAGGTCGACAACCCCGATTTGACGCGACGCATTTACCACGCGATCGGCAGCGAACTTGCCGAGGTGGGCGTCAACATCGATTTCGCGCCGGACGTCGACATCAACGTCACCGATGCCAATCCGGTCATCGGTACGCGTTCCTTCGGCCACGATCCCGAACTCGTGGCGCGGCATTCCGCCGCAGCGGTGACCGGCTTGCAGGAAGCGGGAGTCGCGGCCTGCGCCAAGCACTTCCCGGGGCACGGGGCGACAACAACGGACTCACACTTGGCGTTGCCATGTGTCGACACCGATATCGACACGTTGCACGAGCGAGAGCTTGTGCCGTTCGAAGCGGCGATCAAAGCCGGCTCGGCGCTAGTCATGAGCGGGCATATCCGCGTACCGGAACTCACCGGGCAGCTGCCCAGCACGCTCGCGCCAGCGGCCATGCACGATCTGTTGCGCCAGAAACTGGGGTTCGCCGGGGCGATCGTCACCGACGCGATCGAGATGTCCGGGGTGAGCAGCGATCGTGGCATGCCAGAGGCGGCCGTGGCCGCGTTGCAGGCCGGCTGCGACCTGATCTGCACCGGTGGCGAGCGACAAAAGCTCGGACCGTTGACGGGACTGGTCGATGACATCGCCACCACGATCGTCGACGCCGTCATCGAGGGTCGGCTTCCGCTGTCGCGGTTGGAGGATGCCGCTTCCCGGGCCACATCGTTGCGTGCAGGCTTGCAGGACAACTCCGCACTACGTGACGCCCACGAGCTCGGTTTCCGTGCCGCGCGGGCCGCCATACGCGTGGAGGGCGAGCCTCCCGCATTGCAGGACTCGTTGCTGTTGCAGATCGGTTCGGGAACAAACCTCGCCGTCGGCGGAACGGGCTGGGGCGTGGCTCCCTTGGCGCGTAAATCCGTTCCGCCGGAACAAGTCCAAGAATTGACGACCGCTGGGGCCGATATCGACGCGATTGTGGCCGCCGCCGCAGGGCGACCCATAATTGTCGCGGCACGAGATATTCATCGGCGAAATGAGACGCGGGAACTGATTTGCGCACTCACAGCGCGCACACGGACCGCGGTCGTCGACCTGGGCTGGCCCACCTCGTGGCGCCCGACGGAGGCCATCGCCTACGTGGCGACGTTCGGGGCGAGTGCCGCTAACGCGAAAGCCGCGGTCGCGCTGCTGTCGGGCAGCGACCGAGGTTGAGGATGCACGGGTTGTCGTGCAGCGCACTGCACGACAACCCGAACGCCTTAAGCATTCAGTGCGGCAGCAACCTCCTCTTTGAGCTGCGGCAGTTTCGCGTAGAACGCGTCGCCCGGGCAGGTGGTGGAGCTGAAGTCCCGGTGACCGTAGATCTCGTTGGGGTCTATGCCGTACTGCGCGCATGCGTACGCGCAGAACGCAACCAGGCCGTCCCACTGTTCCTGGGTCGGTTCGACATCCATGTAGGTGCCTTCGTTCTCGATGCCGATCCCGTCGGTGTTAGCTCCGGGAGCGTGCGCGCCTTGAACGAAACCGGCGCCGTCTTGGAGGTGCTGCAGGCTGGTGTGCCGGCCTTCGCAGACATGCCCGCCACGACTGATGGTGAAGTGCTGACCGGAGTCCGCCCAGCCGTTTTCCTCCATGTGCCAACCCTGGATCGTGTAGGCGAGCTCGTGCGCATGCTCTTTGGAGAGGTCATCGCTGTTGTCGGACGCGGTGTGGTGGATGACGATCTTGTTCGGACTGTTGTCGAGTGGGGTGAGCCCGGTGTCGGGACGGGCTCCCCAGTCTTCACAGCTCGAGATCTCTGGCGCCGCGACCTCAGCATGCGCCGAGTTCGACACTACGAAAGTGGTGCCGCCGGCTACCGCTGTTCCAGCGCCGACGACGATTGCCCCACGCAAAACGTTGCGGCGCGAGGCTTTAGGGCGATCATTCATGTGAGTCCCTTGATCGTAGGTGGTTGTTTCGGCGGCTCTTTCGCCACCGAATTCTTGGTACCACGTCATTAAATTCAATGGAAGTACATAAATGTCGCTATATTCTTATATTCCGACTTACTAATGCTAATTATGGCTGAAACGACCCGTGGGCCGGAACATGTCCGGCCCACGGGAATCACATTACGTGCCTACGCCTTCTTCATGCGCGCAGCCGACGACTGCACCAGCGTCCGGACCTGACGCAGCAGGACCGATAGCACCGCCAGATCGGCATCCATGTCCACGAACTCCGACATCGAGTTGCGGACGCGCTCCAAAGTCGTCTCGTTGTCGCGCTCCCACTGGTCTACACGTTCCGACGGCGAAAGGTCCGCCGACGTCGCCTCAATGACCTGTGTGGTCAGCGCCGCGAGCGCCGCATACAGGTCATAACGCAACGCCATGCGCGCCAGGGTCTTCCAACGGTCATCCCGCTGCAGCTGCGAAATCCTGCTCAATAGCAAGTTGAGCTGGAACCGGTCCGTCAACAGGAAGTACACACCCGCGACGACACTGACATCCGCACCGTCGGTTTCGGCGGTAGTTACCACGTCAACCAGACCGAAACCGAACATCAAACCGGAGACCCGCTCCGCGAGTTCCTGCGGCAAACCAGTGTCGATCAACCGGCCCGCGGAAACGTTGAAGCTCTCCCGCTCACTGCCCTGCAAGAGCTGCGGGATACGCGGCAGCATCGTCGAGATACCGGAACGCAGCATCTGCGTCTCTGCAGTGACGTCCAGCGGAACGCTGCGGTTTTGCAGCAGCCACCGCACACCCCGGTCCATCAGACGCCGAACCACAAGCATCGCTGCGGTCTGGGCGGCCGCCGGAACCTTATTGTCGAGCGCCTCGATGTCCTCCCAGATCTCTTCGAGACCGAAAGCGTCACGCACGATCGCGTAAGCGCGAAGCACATCCGCCGGGTGCGCCCCGGTCTCCTCCGAAACCCTGAAGACGAACGAGGTACCGCCGCGGTTGACGGCCTCGTTCACCAGGGCCGTGGTGATGATTTCGCGGCGCAGCGGGTGCTCCTGCATGAGAGTGGCAAACCGTTCCCGCAACGGCGTCGGGAAGTAGTTGACCAAGATCGGCGAAGTCCACGGCTCGTTCGGCAGGTCGGTTCGCAGGATCGAATCCGCCAAGCCCAACTTGACGTAGGACAGCACGACGGCCAGCTCCGGTTCGCTCAAGCCCTCACCAGCGGCAACGCGCGCCTCAAGCTCCTCGCCTGTCGGAAGCGCCTCAAGCTCCGGATCGAGGTCGGCGGCCTGTTCCAGGTGCTTCATCAACCGCATGTGCACCGAAAACAGCTTCGACGACTGCCACTTCGCGTTCGCCAGCGCAAGGTTCTGCGCATAGTTGTGCGACAGCACCATCGACGCGACCTCGTCGGTCATGTCCGCCAACAACGCGTTACGGTCTTCGGCCTTCAAAGCACCCGAGACGATTGCGCTGGCCAACAGGACCTTGATGTTGACTTCATAGTCGCTGGAGTCGACGCCACCGGAGTTGTCGATGAAGTCGGCGTCGATTGAGCCACCCTTATTCGCGAAGTCGATGCGACCCCGCTGGGTGAAGCCGAGGTTTCCGCCTTCGCCGACCACCGTGCAGCGCAGCTCGGTGCCGTCGACGCGCACGGCATCGTTGCCTTTATCGCCAACGTCGGCGTTGCTTTCGGACGCGCCTTTGACGTAGGTACCGATACCGCCGTTCCACAACAGGTCGACCTTGGCGCGCAGGATCGCCTTGATGAGTTCGTTCGGCGGTAGCTGCTTCACCCCGTCGTCAATACCGAGCGCTTCACGCACCTGCGGCGTCAACGGGATCGACTTCGCCGAGCGCGACCAGACGCCTCCGCCTTCGCTCAACAGGGACTTATCGTAGTCGTCCCAAGTAGAACGCGGCAGTGTAAACATACGCTTCCGTTCCGCATACGCCGCATCGGTGTCTGGGTTCGGGTCGATGAAGATGTGCATGTGGTTGAACGCGGCAACCAACCGTGTCTTCGGCGAGCACAGTAGGCCGTTACCGAAGACGTCACCAGCCATGTCGCCGATGCCCACACAGGTGTGTTCCTGTGTTTGGGTATCGACACCGAGCATCCGGAAGTGACGTTTGACCGATTCCCACGCGCCACGCGCGGTGATGCCCATCTTCTTGTGGTCGTAACCGGCCGAACCGCCTGACGCGAACGCGTCGCTGAGCCAGAAGTTGTACTTCGCGGAGATCTCGTTGGCGATGTCCGAAAACGTCGCGGTGCCTTTATCGGCCGCCACAACCAGATACGTGTCGTCTCCGTCGTGCCGCACGACGTCCTTGGCCGGTATCACCGTGCCGGTCGCCTGGTCAATATTGTCGGTGACGTCCAAAAGGCCCGAAATGAATGCCTTATAGCACTCGACGCCCTCGGCCCGGAGTTTCTCCCGGTCCGTCGGCGGGTTCTTCAAGACGAAGCCGCCCTTGGCGCCGACAGGAACGATAACGGCGTTCTTGACCATCTGGGCCTTGACCAGCCCCAGGACCTCGGTGCGGAAATCTTCGGTGCGGTCCGACCACCGCAAACCGCCGCGCGCGACCTTGCCGAAACGCAGGTGCACGCCCTCGAACTGCGGCGAATATACGAAGACCTCGTACGCGGGTCGAGGCGCCGGCAGATCGGGGATCGCCTGCGGTTCCAGCTTCAGCGCGACATACGGCTTCGGACGGCCGTTCTCGCGCTGGTAGTACGACGTACGCAGCGTCGCCTGGATCAGGGTCAGGAACGAGCGCACGATCCGGTCGGCGTCGAGGCTCGGCACGTCCTCCAAGGCGGATTCGATCGCGGCCACGTGCACCTGCGACTGTTCGTCCCTCGTGCTTTGTGAAACGTCGAGTTCCGGGTCGAAACGGGTTTGGAACAGGTCGACCAGGATCTTCGCCAGGTCCGGGTAGTCGCTCATCGTGGAGGCGATGAACTGCAACGAGTGGACGGTGCCTGCCTGCTGCAGGTACTTGGCGTAGGCACGCAGGATCACGACCTGACGCCACGTCATCCCCGCGCGCAGCACCAGGGTGTTGAAGTCGTCGGTTTCGGCTTCGCGCCGCCATGACGCCGCGAAAGCGTTCTCCACCTGCGAGCGGACCTGCGGCACCTGGATCGTCGGGTCCGAAAGCTGCAGACCGAAATCGTGCAGGTGAATGCGGCCGTCGCTGCGTGCGATCTCGTAGGGCCGTTCATCCGTCACTTCGACGCCGAGCGAATGCAGCACGGGCAGCACCGCCGACAGCATCATCGGTTCACCGGTGCGGAAAATCTTGAACCGGACATCGGTGTCGCTCTTGCGGCGGCGGTACAGATGCAAAGCCATCTCACCCGACTCGTCCACGAGGTCGAGCTTCGCGACGTCCTTAGCGGCCTCGAACGGTGAATGCGTCGCCTTATACGTGCTCGAGAACGCGTCGACGTAACGCTGGTATACGTCCTTCGCCTGGTCCTCGCCGAGCTTACGGTCCAAAAGCAGCGCGAAGTCCGCATCCCACGACCGGGTCGCTTCGATCAGTTCCTGCTGGATTGCGGCGATGTCGATCTCGGCGGGCGGGTTCGTCGGGTCGGTGCGCACCGTCAGGTGAATCCGTGCCAAGACGGAGTCCGAGACGTGGGTGGCGAAGTCGACACCGACACCGTTGAGGCGTTCGAGCAGGATCTCTTGGATCTTGAGCCGGTTGTCGGTGTTGTAACGGTCGCGCGGCAGGTACACCAGGCATGAGATGAAGCGACCGTATGTGTCGCGGCGCGCGAACAAGCGCAGCCGGCGGCGCCCGGCCAGCCGTAGGACGGCCATGGCTGTGCGGTAAAGCTCATCGGTGCGGATCTGGAACAGTTCGTCCCTTGGGTACGTCTCCAAGATCGCCATCAGGTCCTTGCCCGAGTGACTCGTGGGCGCCAGGTTCGAACGCTCCACGACCTCCGAAACCTTCCGGGCGACAACGGGCAGTTCCCGCACCGACGACAGATACGCCGCGGAGGTGAACAAGCCGAGGAATCGACGCTCGCCGATCACGTTGCCGTCGTCATCGAAGACCTTGAAGCCGAGGTAGTCCATGTATGAACGACGGTGGACCGTCGAACGTGAATTGGTTTTCGTGACGACGAGAAGCCGCTTCTCCGACACCCGTTCACGCGCTTCCGGCGTCAACGCCGACAACGGCTTCGAATTGGGTTGGTCTGCGCGCAGTAGACCAAGCCCCGTGCCCGGAACCGCTTCCAAAACGGTGCCCTGCTCCGGGTGGTCCCCGAGACGGTATTCGCGGTACCCGAGGAACGTGAACTGGTCGTCAGCCAGCCACCGCAACAGGTCGACAGCGTCGCTGAGGTCCTTATCGGGCACAGGGAGTTGTTGGCCCTTGGTGTCGAACCTCGTCGCCAGGTCCAGCGCCTGCTGACGCATTTTCGGCCAGTCCTCGACGCATTCGCGCACGTCGGTGAGGACATTGAGGATGTCATTATGCACACTGGATTCGTCTTGCTTATCGCGCAGACGATCCACCTCGATGTGCATCCAGCTCTCGCGGACGGCATCCTCGGCGGCATCGGTGACGACCGCGGACTCCAACGCCCCCATGACTTCGCGTTTGACCGCGACCTGTGGGTGCACAAGAACATGAACCTCGAGCTGCCGGGCGGTGAGGGCATCCGACACAGAGTCGACCAAGAACGGCATGTCGTCGGTGACGATGTCGATCTTGGTGTACTGCGGGGCAGCGGAAACGCCCTCGTCCTCATCGATTTCTGGCGTATTGACCGAGAGTTTGACTTCCCCCGGAGTGCGTTGCGCGGCCAGTTCGCGGTGCGCGACTGTCGTGTGGAAAAGGTCCGATGGCTGCCGCGGGCCCAGCTCTTCGTCAGGCACCAGCCGCCAATACATCCGAACCAGTTGTGCTAGTTCCGCATCGTCACCCGCAAGCTTCGCCGCTTCCTCGATGAGACTTTCCCTGTTCGGCAGTTCGTCATCGATTCCGCGTTCATCATCATCTGACACATTTGCCAACACCGTAGCCAGCTCCCAATTCACTTCGCACCCACGCCGGTGTGGGCGCTGCACTTGTTCCGACACTACGTCTCTTGCTTTCCGCGGGGCTATGGCATCCCCCCTTACTGTCATGGTTGTGACATGGACGACGTTTCAGGTCGGGCCTACAGCAAATTCGGGGTCCCGTTCACCCCATGGCTTGGACCACCGTGTCGACAATGACGGCCGCATACTCGCCATCCGGGTCGTAATCCGGATCGAACACCGTCAACTCCATGCCATAGCACTCCTCATAGGAGGAAAAAACCTCGATGAGTTGCTGCAACTCCCCCAAGGCGATCCCTCCCGGGTCGGGACTGTCGACGGCGGGCATCACGGCCGCATCCAGAACGTCGACATCGACGTGGAGCCAAAACCCGGCCACATCGTCGAGTTCATCCACGGCCCATTCGGCGGACCTGATTGCACCAGCGGAACGCAGTTCCGGCACGGTGCGGTGCGAGATTCCGGTCGCGGCCAGTTCCATCCGGTGGGCATCCGAGTCCCGGATCCCCAACACCGTGACCTGGTTGGTCGAGAAGTATGGACGCAGCCCGTCGATGTCAGTCAGGTCAGGTTGACCGCGACCAGTCACCAGCGCCAGATCCTCCCCCGCGGCGGCGCCCACATAGGGAGCGTTGCCGGGGTGACGAAAATCCGAATGCCCGTCGAGAAACACCAGGCCGATCGCCGTATCGTCGACTTTCGCGCGACGCCGCATCGCCACGCCAGCGCCCAGCAGGATCGAGCAGTCGCCACCCAAGACCAACGGCCAGCCTCCGGCGTCGATGATGCCGTCGATGCGGTCAGCGAGCAGACGTGAATACCGCGCGATCTCCGCAGCCTGCGCGACCCCGTCCCCGGGTTGCCAGTCACCGGTGTCGAACCGGGGCGGAGTGAGGCAGCCCGCGTTGCGCGCGGACAGCCGCTCCACCAATCCTTGGTCCCGCAACGCTCCCGGCCCTTTCGCGCAACCGGGAACGGTCGCGGGAGTGGGTGGACGCAAGCCAAGGTTCGATGGCGCGTCGAGTACAGCGATGTTCTTCATTGCTGACAGCCAACCACATTCGACCGCACATCTGCCATTGACGGATGTCGCTACCGCCGGTGAAACGGGGTGTTAGCCGCAAAACCGGCACTTAGTG
>DXIM01000110.1 GCA_019112895.1 Candidatus Stackebrandtia faecavium | reverse complement strand
GAGGCCACCTACATCTTTCCGTTGCCGGACCGCGCCGCAACGACGAGCATGGTGTTCACCGCGGCAGACCGCACGGTGACTGCGCAGCTGAAGGAACGCGCACGCGCACGGCGCGAATACGACGAGGCGATCAAGGGTGGCAAACAGGCCGCCATCGCGGAATCCGAACGCGACGACGTGTTTACCATGAGGGTCGGCAACATTTTGCCTGGCGAAACGGCCACGGTGACGCTCACATTCGTTGGACCGTTGGCTGTCGATGACAACGAGGCGACATTGCGGCTGCCGCTGGTGGTTGCGCCCCGGTTTATACCCGGCGTCCCGTTGGACGGTCCGAGTGTCGGCGCCGGTTACGCCCCGGACACCGATGCGGTGCCGGACGGGTCGCGGATCACCCCGCCGGTGCTGCTGCCGGGGTTCCCGAACCCGGTCGACCTGTCGGTGAACGTCACAGTCGACCCTTCGGGGCTGCGCCTGCGCGATGTGAGTTCCAGTCTGCACACGGTTGTGACCGAAGAGACCGACGAGGGCCGATTCAGCCTTCGCATTCAGCCGGGCGAGCGCGTGAACCGGGACGTCATACTGCGCCTGGCTTACGGCCAACACAACGCGATCGACCACAGCCTTACTGTTTCTCCAGATGGGCAAGACCGACGCGAGGGCACGTTCGCGTTGACGGTGCTGGCGCCGAACGGGGCGCCTGATTCGAAGGGGCGCGACGTCGTCGTCGCCGTGGATCGGTCCGGCAGCATGGCCGGCTGGAAGATGGTCGCGGCGCGGCGGTCGGCAGCACGCATCATCGACACTTTGGGTGAACGCGACGGTTTCGCCGTCAGGTGCTTCGATTCCACAGTGACCTCTCCGAGCGAGCTGGGTCCCGGGCTGAGTCCAGCCACCGACTCCAACCGCTTCGCCGCGGTCGAGTTCTTGGCGAATACGCAGGCACGCGGCGGCACGCGTATGCGCGAGCCGTTGATGGACGCGGCCGCGCTCATGGAAGAGGGCGCCGACGACCGCGAACGTGCGATCGTGGTGATCACGGACGGACAGGTCGGTAACGAGGACCAAATTCTTGCCGAGCTCGGCACCCGGCTGCGTTCTTCCACCCGGGTGCACACGATCGGTATCGATACGGCTGTTAATGCCGGATTCTTGCACCGGCTGGCGCTTCTGGGCCGTGGCCGCAGCGAGTTCGTCGAATCGTCCGCGCGTCTTGATGCGGCGGCGGCACGGATACATCGACGTATCGCGCTGCCGGTGGTGACCGGGGTCGATCTCACCGCCGAAGGCGCCGAGATCGACGCGATCACTCCGGAGCCGATATCGGACCTTTTCGCGGGGGTGCCGCTGCGGGTGTGGGGGCGTTACCGCCAAACCGGCGAGACGCCGTTTCGGTTGGTGGTCACCGGAACCGACGCCGACGCTGAGCCGTGGCGGGTATGCCTCGGCGCCCAGCACGAGGACGACGCGGTAGTCCAGGCGAGCTGGGCCCGCAGTCGGCTGGTGGATCTCACGGACGCCTATAACGCCGCGGACCAGGACAAACGCGGCACCCTCGAAGAACAGATCGTGGACACATCCTTGAGCTATGGGGTGATGTCCCGGTTCACCGCGTTCCTCGCGGTGCACTCCGCGACGGTCAGCGACGGTGGCCCTGTGCGTGAAGTCGTGCAGCCGGTGGAGATTCCGCACGGCTGGGAATCGGTACCGTTGGCGCCCCGATCTGCCCCGACGGCAGGGGCGGCGACCATGATGGCCGCGCCCGCCAGCGCCACGTCGCGCCGAGGCGGGGGCAGACCGCAGACGACCGCGGGTTTCGTGATGCGTCCGGCCGCGCGCAAGCCGGGCCGCCGATCGCGGTCACGTCCGCTCGAGGAGCTGCGTGAGATCGCGGAGACCGAACTGCGGTACCTGCAGCACGTGCCCGTCGAGGCACGTGCGCGCCGTGAGGCGCTGTCCGATCTGGCCGCACGGCTGCGGCTGCTGGTGGAGCAGCAGGATTGGGACGCCAACGACAACGAATTGGAGCCCTTGCGTCGGCTGCTGGAAGATTTGTCGCGGTGCGACGGACCGACACCACCTCGAGGGAAGGACCTGCGGACGCTGTGGCGGCGCGCGGTGGCGGAACTGGAGACGTGGTCTTCGCCTCACGGTGTCGACCCACAATCCCGGGAGGCGACGTCTTCCACACCGTTTTGGAAACGCCGTGCGTGACGTACCCCGCCTTCGGCCTTTATTTCCTTTACGGACACGAAGCCGCGTGGAACGCTATGTGGCGTGACTTTCGACGACAACATCAGAATCGAGACCGGCACTCCTCATGACTACGAGGCCGCAGCGGAGAGTTTCGCGGACGCGATGCTGTTCGATGCCCACCTCAGCGAGTCGGGGCGGCAACGGTACGAACCGGGTCGTAGTCTGCTGGCGCGCGAGGACGATGTTGTCGTCGGCACGGCGTCGGCCTACACCCGCACCCTGTCGATCCCGGGGGCGGTGGTGCCCGCCGCGCACGTCACCCGGGTCGCTGTCCAATCGACCCATCGACGCAAAGGCGTCCTGTCTCGGCTGATGAAAACGCAGCTGCGGTCGGTGCCGGAGGCCTTGTGCGTGCTGTGGGCAACCGAACCGCAGATTTACGGTCGGTTCGGCTATGGTCCCGCCAGTTGGCAGTTGGAGGTTCAGGCGCAGCTCCATCGAATCGGCCAGGTGTCTGGGCCCCGGACCGACGGACGGTTGCGGCAAGTGGCCTGCAAAGATGCGATCGAGGTGCTCTCGCCGATTCATGCCGCCTACCAGCGGCAGCGTCCCGGAGTGTCGGGCCGCGACAAGGGCGATTGGCGCAGTCGTCTCGACGACCCCAGTGAGCTGCGCCACGGCATGACGCAGCGCAAGTTCGTGGTCTACAGCAATACCGCCGGCGAGGCGACCGGTTACGCGACGTGGCGCGGGAATCTGAACTGGGACGACGTGGGTCCGGCCGGCAAGATCGTCCTCGAGGAACTGGTCGCGACCGACCTCGAGGCGTACACGGCGTTGTGGCGGTATGTGTTGTCGATGGATCTGGCGGCGACGGTGAATTATCGCCACATGCCCGTGGACGCGCCGGTGCGGCATCTGGTCGCGAACCCCCGCGCGTTTCAGTCCTGCCAGCGGGACGCGTTGTGGCTGCGGATCGTCAAGGTACCCGAAGCTTTGAGCCAACGCGCGTACGCGGTTCCGGTCGATCTCGTCGTGGAGCTGTCTGACGATGTCATCGACACCAACAACGGTCGTTTCCGGTTGACGGCCGACTCCGACAGTGCCACATGCGTTCCCACTGAAAAACCGGCTGATTTGTCGATGTCGGTGAAGGAACTCGGCGCCATCTATTTGGGCGGTACCGACCCGATGGAGCTGGCGCGCGCCGGTGCGATCGAGGCACGCACGCCGCAGGCCGTCGAGAAGGCATCAGCGGCGTTCGGGTGGCACACAGCCCCCGGCAGCATCGAGGTCTTTTGAGCGGGCATGTCGCCGACATGCCCAATATCCAATTGAAGAGCCATTTAACCGACGACTACGATGATGCGCACCGGAATATCCGGTACCAATCAAGTCAATTTTTCTAAAGGAGAACCATCGTGTCCGCACTATCACAGTCCCGCGTGTTCGACCCCGTCGTCGTCTCCGCGGGTACGACGTGTGCCGACGCGATCGAAAGTGCAGGTCTTCCGACTAAAGGCGCGCAGGCCATCGTGGTCGTGCGCGATCCCGAAGGCGAACTGCGCGACCTGTCATGGGCACCGTCGAGCGACACCGAAGTGGAACCGGTACCGATCGATTCGCCGGATGGCTTGAACGTGCTGCGGCACTCCTGC
Organism: Candidatus Stackebrandtia faecavium; assembly: GCA_019112895.1. GTDB lineage: Bacteria > Actinomycetota > Actinomycetes > Mycobacteriales > Micromonosporaceae > Stackebrandtia > Stackebrandtia faecavium. The sequence continues at coordinate 457 of DXIM01000110.1, read as the reverse complement.
GCGCACGTCCTGGCGCAAGCGGTGCAAGACCTGCACAAGGAAGCGAAACTGGGGATCGGCCCGCCAGTGCGCGACGGTTTCTACTACGACTTCGATGTGGACGAACCGTTCCAGCCCGAGGATCTCAAGCAGATCGAAAAGCGCATGCAGCAGATCGTCAAATCGGGGCAACGGTTCGCGCGTCGCGAGTTCTCTTCCAAAGAGGAAGCACGCCGAGAACTGTCCGCGGAGCCTTTCAAACTCCTGCTGGTGGACCTCAAATCCAGCGACGACGTCGACGCCGACGAAGTAATGGAGGTCGGTTCCGGCGGTGACCTGACGATCTACGACAACGTCGATGCGAAAAGCGACGAGACCGTGTGGTCGGACTTGTGCCGCGGCCCGCACCTGCCCTCGACGAAACATATTCCCGCGTTCAAACTCATGCGCAGCGCGGCCGCGTACTGGATGGGTTCGG